>NZ_CP147519.1 GCF_037201965.1 Spirosoma sp. SC4-14
TCCTACCGACCTTACCCTTTACGCTGTCGATTATGTTATTAAATTTCACTTTATACGGCTGTTGCAACCTCCTGCCATAAGTAATGACTCGTCAAAAAGAAGGAACTTTAATCCGTATGGTCAATACCTACTTCGAGCGTCTGAACGGGTTTTATATACTCCTAAATGTATAACCCCTACTTTACCAGCACTTCCCTCGCCATTGATTTTACATTTACCATATTCGATACGAGCTTGGTGAAGCTTACAATTGTGCCAACAAGTTTTTGTATTTAGGAGAACCTTGCAATAAGTACGCTTCATCTGTAGAGGTATACTATTTTCGCAGAACTAACTATCTATACAATAAATTTTGTTGTAAGAAAACTACTTATACCAAATAGCGGCCTCAAGAATAGCACAAGTCACCGATTTTACTAATCAGAGGTACTTGTTTCACTTAAGAAGTAATAGGAGTAATATTGCCTTGGCGGCTTTAAGCGTTATGCGGAGTGCGGTGTATGATTTGGAGATGAGGTTGTTTACAGCCTGTTTGGTCAGCCCCATTACTTGGGCAATTTCATCAAGGCTCAGCCCTTGGTAAAAACGAAGATGAATCACTTCTCGTTGCCGGTTCGTTAAGGTGGCAATTGCGGCTTGCACAGAGTAGGTTTCAGCCAGAAGCGTTTCCTGCTCAATGGATTGTTGTTCAATGGATGGATGAACCAGTAGGTCTAAAAAATTGCCTATATCTTCAGAACTTTCGAAGACATCGTGACGGGCGTTACGGATCAGTTGATTACGTAAGGCCCGGAAAAAATAAAATTTGACTTGTTCGACATCACTTAAATGTTCCCTGCGTCGCCATAGATCGATGAAAACGTCCTGAATAGCATCTTCGACTACTGCTTTTTGAGGAGTCAACCGATATCCATAATGGCTCAGCGCTTTAAAGTGACGATTGTACAACAACTCATAAGCTGCCTTATCGCCCGCTTTAAACGCCTTCCATAATTGCGCGTCCGACTGACCTGTAGTCAATGTTTTCTTGAATTTTTTCTATTTTATGTAAAGAAACAGAAAAACCTCGAATAAGACAATGGTCGACACTTACCTGGAGGATACATTAATACAACAGCAGGTCGGTGTTTATGGACAGCCTGGTTAACCACTTTATAAAAGCAATTGATAACCTGATATACTGACGAAGATAAGTGCCCTTAATTTGAGCGATCTTTTTAGCGTGAAGGGGGACTATTGACCAGTGATGATCAATATATAATGCCACTTTGCCAAATCCAGGAGCCGCTAGTCGGCTCTATTGCATTGATTGTTAGACGTTTGTTAGCCCTTGACCTTCAACTTGGGACGAAAGGAGTCAGCTCATCCAGACTTGGTTTACGATCGTTTTCGGGGTAGACTGGGTTTATGGCGTAAACCTAAAGCCTATGCTAATGAGGTCTGGCCCGCTTTCCCTCCATCAGGGATTACAAACGGGGCAATCCTCTGGGTCTGCTTGTGAGAGTGCATCGGATCGTCCTCGTACCTCTTTATACGTACATAATACACACCCATCGATTTCGCGATTAATTAGTTCTGTTTGCTGGCCACACTGGCGACAGGGTAGCCCTTTTTCGGCCCCCACTTTGCCCCAGCCAGGGGTGTGACAGGCCGGGCATAAACGCAATAACCGATCCGCCAGCCGGGTGGCCAGTTCACCAATTACTTCCATACGAGTGGGGTTAAACTGGGCCCGCATATCGGTTTCAACCCAAATAGCTCCTTGGCTGCAGTAGCTCCTGGACGCTTCGTAAGCAGTTTGAAGAGCCTGCGTTGATTGGATGCCTTTAAAAATGGGGCCATTGGTAGCCCTATCCGTCGGACGTAGAATGAGCCCATGGGAAGGAAACCAGGCTGCCTCGGCAAAAGCCAATAAGGCTTCCCAGCTGTCTACCTGCCCCATACGGTAGTTTGTCATTTCACTGACGAGCGAAAGATGCAGATGGAACCCCCGCTTTCGGTCAATAAAATAAAGGATCTCCTCATCACAGGCCAGGAAAGGCAGATACGGGTGCGGGCCAAAGCTACCCTCACTGGCCAGGACGTAGTCCACCTGGTGGCCAAACCCCTCCAGTGCCCACTCGCATTTGCGCCGGGCGCAATCCAGGGCGCTACCGGCCCGCTCGACCTCCCCGGTAAAGGTGCCCAATCGATCCGTGTCCAGTTCATATTCCTCAATACGGGCGGCCAGCCGGTCCCCAAACGGTGGGGCGATGGCCCGGGACTTGGCATGTTTCGTGGGCAGGATGATACGCCTGCCCGCATAAACGGACAGGCGTTGGGAGTCTGAGGCTGTCATCAGCATGTACAGGCTAAGCAATGGATTGGGCTAGGAGTGGAGTGGCATAACGGTAGGTGAAGTAGCTATTCAGCCGATATTTTGCCGCCCGGCGCCAGGCGGCTAACGAGTCATCGTCTACGTCCTATAGGCGTAAACGATGACTGCCGATAGTTTACGGCTCCTCCACGCATAGGTGAATAACCGACTCAAGACGAATTGTTTTTCCCGCTTCAATGCCTCGTAGCCAGGATGAAAGAAGGGCTTTGTCGGCTTTTAAAGCCCCGGCTCGTTGGAGCGAAGCCGCATGTTCTCGGCCCTGCCGCTCCTGGTGCGAAAAGTTTTTCAACTCATGGAAGTTAATTTTGTAGGTCAATAAGCCTGACAAGACTTCCCGGGCTTCCTCCTGGCTAAAGCTGCCCTCAATCAATTGCACACGAAAGGTATTTTCCATCGGTTGTTGATTCAATTAAAGGTTAATAATCGCGTGTATATCGATCGGTTCAGGTGTCGACTCAATCTGCCAACGAGCCTGGGCTAACTCGTTTTGAAGCTGCTTGATGCGGCTCTCCCGCTGTTTAATATCTTCCTCACTGTGCGAGCCCGCGATTTTTTGCTGGTGAAAGTTTAGTTTGACGGCTATCAGTTGGGCGAGCAGCTCGAGCGCTTCCGTTTTAGTAAAGCAGCCGTTCATCAGTTGTAGGTGCATGGGTGTAAGTTCGTTTAGATTATTGCCCCTGACCCATGGAAAAGGCCGGTTTTCCATGGAAAGCGTACAGGTTTTCGGTCTTGATCGTATCCAGATCGGCTTCAATGGCCTTGGCCAATAGGTCGACGATCTGCTGTTTGGTGACGGAATGGCCTTGGGTCGGTAGGAATCGACACCGCCAGTGGTCGGTACAAAATGTTTCCCGAAAGCCATCGGGCCACACTTTAATGCCCCGGTTGGTAATCAGGCTCAAGGGGAGATCGGCGGACTGAATTCCACTCACTCGGGCGGCCAGCTCCTGGGGGTTACTGCCTGACCAGTGGACAAACACATCGACACCGATTAATTCTTTTGGGGCGCTGGCTTTACGCCGGTAAGCTGGAAGTTGAAGGGGTGTTTCGTTCGAGTGGGATACGCCTTTAAGGGTAGCCGGTTTCTCACCAAGCCGGTCAATAACGGCCTGGGCAAACTCGCGGGTGCCGACTTGTTGGCTACTAACCCCTTCTTTATAGATATCGTAGGTATGGACGCCATCTTCAATGGTTTTGAGCCAGGCGTTGTGTACCCGCTCGGCGACGGCGAACTGGCCAATGTGGTTGAGCATCATGATGGCCCCCTGCAACAAACCCGAGGGGTTAGCCAGATTTTGGCCCGCCCGGCGGGGCGCTGACCCATGAATAGCCTCAAACATGGCAACCTCTTCGCCAATGTTGGCCGATCCAGCTAGACCCACCGATCCGGCAATCTGAGCCGCTACGTCCGACAAGATGTCCCCGTAGAGATTGGGCATCACGATCACATCGAAGGCTTGGGGTGTATCGGCCAGCTTGGCTGCGCCAATGTCGACAATCCAGTGTTCGTTCTGCAAGTCGGGATACTCGCTGGCGATCTCGTCGAATACCTGGTGAAACAAACCGTCGGTCTGCTTCATAATGTTATCCTTGGTAAAGCAACTCACTTTGTGGCGGCCGTAGTGGCGGGCATATTCAAAGGCATACCGCACAATTTTCTCGCAGCCCGGTCGACTGATCAGTTTGAGGCACTGCACCACTTCATCGGTCTGCTGGTGCTCGATACCCGCGTACAAATCTTCTTCATTTTCCCGGATGATGACCACATCCATAGCCGGATGTTTGGTTTTGACAAAGGGGAATAAACTGGTGCAGGGACGTACGTTGGCGTAGAGCCCCAACATTTTACGGGTGGTCACGTTGAGGCTCTTGTAGCCGCCCCCCTGGGGGGTGGTAATGGGTGCCTTAAGAAACACCTTGTTTCGGCGGATGCTGTCCCAGGCTTCGCTGGCGATGCCGGATGTGTTTCCGGCCAGGTATACCTGCTCACCAACCTGGATCTCTTCGATGGCCAGCTGAGCGCCCGCAGCCAGGATAATTTGTAACGTGGCGTCCATAATCTCAGGACCGATGCCATCTCCTTTGGCAACTGTTATGGGGGTCATAGGTAAACGACTTGTTGATTGATGCCGCAAAGGTGTAGGGTTTGTTCTATAAATAATAATTTATACTTTTGATACAATACATAAATCATTTTTATGAATCACACGCTGCATCAGTTACAGGTATTCCTCAAAATCGCCCAAACGCAAAGTATCACCAAAGCGGCCGACGCCTTGTATCTGACCCAGCCAGCGGTGTCGATTCAGCTCAAAAACTTTCAGGATCAGTTTGATATTCCACTCACGGCGATCATCGGCCGCAAGCTCTATTTGACCGATTTTGGGCGGGAGATTGCCCAGGCTGCGGAAAAAATAGTGAACCAGGTCGATGCCATTAATCATAAAACACTGGCTTACAAAGGGCTGCTGTATGGTAAACTCAGCCTCTCGGTGGTCTCGACGGGGAAATATGTGATGCCGTATTTTTTGTCGGGCTTTCTGGCGGCCCATGCCGGCATCGAGCTAAAAATGGACGTCACCAACAAGCAGCGGGTGTTGGAAAGTCTGGCTCAGAATGAGGTGGATTTTGCCTTAGTGTCGATCTTGCCGCAGCATTTGGCTGTTGACCGCATCGAATTAATGCCCAATAAATTGTATTTGGTAGGCGGGGCTGATTCAGGACAGCCGGTGACGGAGCAGGCCCCTTCCGTGTTGAAAACGTTACCTTTGATTTACCGGGAGGCCGGTTCGGGTACCCGGTACGTGATGGAAACATTTATTGCTGACCATCAGGTAATGGTTCGTAAAAAGCTGGAACTAACCTCGAATGAAGCGGTGAAGCAAGCCATCATGGCTGGCCTGGGCTATTCGATTATGCCCTTGATTGGGATACGGAATGAAGTACAGCACGGGGATCTGACGATTATCCCGGTCACGGGGCTTCCGCTACAAACCTCCTGGAACCTGATTTGGCTGAAAGACCGGCCTTTCTCGCCCGTTGCTCAGGCCTTTATGGACTACCTGACGACCCATAAAGAGCAGATTATTCGCGACCGATTTGCCGGTTACGAGCGGTATTAAGTGGATGTGTTGACCTGATTGGAATCGGACGTTTTCGTGTACAATTTTTCGCAATCTTTAATAATAATGTAGAGGGCTAAATTTCAGGACAATAGGTACGGAATTGTCAAATAAATGACCATTTGGCTGGACGGTTTTTGAGTAAGAGAGGAGTATCGTCTAGCTAGATCCGCAATTTTAATAACTGCTAACTAGGAGCCGTAGCAAACGTAGCCTTCATCTCGATGCCCTTTAACAAATCTCTTCATTTTAACCTGCCCATAGCGGGATATAACAATAGGAGAAGAGTCGTGTTGCTGCGCTGCTCCAAGGTACCCGGAATTTTCTCCAAACGGGTTTGAAATATCCAGAATTCTTGGATCACTAACTCGTTTAAAAAAATAGGAAAGCGGCCAACAGTCTTCTCTGAAAGGGCCTCAAAAGTCTTTCATCCTGCATTTTAACTATTACTCTTCCAGACATCATCTTCGGCACAAGTTTGGCGCATCTCTATCGAAGAAGAGAAACTACCAGGGTGGGTTCAAGACTATCTCGTTGTTAAGCTTTTGAAACTAATCATCACAATCATTATCTGTCTAGGATACATGGAAACTATAACATTGATTCCTGCGAATAGCCTCATCACGGCTACCCCGGAAGAAGGTCGCCAGTTAGCTATCAAAATAGCCCGGTTAATCATTAAAACGACTCAACCCGATGCCCAGATTCGGGAAAACCTGCGGGCTGTTTATGCCAATGATGCGATGATGTTACTAGCGGTTGGGCAAACTGTAGCTATCGAGTTTTCGACCATTGCGGCCGCTAACGACTACTGGCGTGTATCTCTCTAAAGAGAGGCCTATAAATGACGATCTCCCAAGCGAAATACAATTTTATTTTTAACTGGAAAAAACAATGGAAAAGCGTTTAAAAATTGGCCACATCGACCCTGAGTTCTATAAATTGCTTTCGGCCATAGATACGCACATCGCGAGTTCTGGCCCAACGGTATCCCAACTTGATTTGCTCAAAATCCGGGCATCTCAAGTTAATGGGTGCGCCTATTGTATTCAATCGCACACCAAAGATGCCCGGGCTCATGGCGAAACTGAAAAGCGCATCTACGCTCTGGATGCCTGGGAGGAAAGCCCTTATTTTTCGGATGAAGAACGGGCGTTACTGGCGCTAACTGAAGAAGTGACGATGATCCGCGAAAAACGGGTATCAGATAGGACTTATCAGCAGGCCATTGCTCTGTTTGGTGAAACACTAACGGCTCAACTCATCATGGCGATCATTAGTATAAACGCCTGGAATCGGATTGGTATAGCTACCCGTATGACGCCTGCCTGATAAAAAAATAGCTCAACCAAATTAAGAGATATGTCTTATGCCATAAACCTGGCTAACACTGATACGTGAAGCTGGTCATACTGAAGGGCTACGGAGCCGCTTGCATCACTGAAGAGCATCGTGGCTCTTCAGTGATGCAAGCGTTTTTTTTGATTATCAGCATATCACGGTTGCGGTCAAAAAGGTCAACTTCGACGATAGCTAAGAGCTTGTTATTTAGATTTTTATAGATGGGTGAAGCTTTGGTGAACCCCTTTCTGAGTAGATAAGCAGTATCCAGCCAGTACTAATAGGGAATTGGTTACAACGCTATGACATTGTAACTGTTCTACCTTCAAACAAAGTCTATCCGTTTATTTTGACTTTCATTCGTTCTGGCATTAATTGCCGGATTAGTCTAGAAAATACGAGTCTTCTGGGAACTTGTAGTAGGGGAAAATTGCCTTTAGGGGCATTTAGTCTATGTACTCCTTATACACGGGTTTAAGGCCAGCTAAATAAGCAATTGGCGTGAGGAAAAAGAAGACAACCTTTTGGAATATAAAGGGGAAATTGCTCAGCCTGAATACATTCGAAAACGAATTGGCCGTTAAGGCGATTTGGAGCATTCGAGAAATACCTTTCCGGTTATCCGCTTCGGCACTCGCTATTCCAATTACTGTTTCCAGAAGATACTCAGTGTTAAGAGCAGGGCGTACCCGACAATTGATGGTCGTTTGCTGAGTTGATCCGTTCCATAGTGCATGAGGCTGATTAGCCGCAATAGTTATTGCTTGGCCCGATATCAAGTGCTTATATTTTCCCTTCAGAAGAATAGTAAGCTCGCCCGATAATACATCAAAATCCACCGTTTGTTGTGGTAAACAATAAAGTACTGTGGGTTTGGGCTGTGGCTGAAATGTAGCATACATGCCCAGAAATTGACCGTCTGTGTTTTGGGCGGTATGCAGGAACATGATTTCCTGACCTGTTTTGGCATTGCGAATTATTTTATTCCGGTAGGCCATATTGCGATAGAGTATAGGGTAGATACGTACCAATTAACAAGGCTTATGCCAAGCCGGTCGCCAAACGAAAATGAAACAAGATAATCCGTTTGCTTCTGCCGAAACCCAGTCGTAAATCATAAGTGTAACCTCAATATTAGCTAGGAGGGCCTATTTAAGGTTTCGTTAAAGTGACATTGGAGCAATTGCCATCGCTTAGCTGTTAGATTTTTAGGATTGTAAACTTTCAGCACATCTAACATCCTCCAGTTGAGTCGTACTTCATTACGGATTTGTCTAACTACTCCAGATATACTGGATTAAGCAAGCTAACCTGAGGTTATAATCACATTCATCTGGCGGTTAAAAAGGTCGTTTCTGACTTTAAATGAGGGGATAATGATAATAGTTAGTTTTTAGCGGCCTTCGGCACAGGGTTTGGTAAAGGGTGTTTGAACCATAACTAATCAACTATATGCACACTCTTTCGTGTACGCCAAACAAGTCAACCGGCGCAGGCAATAGCCTTAAACGCAACCGATTTAACGTGGCTTTGCAGCTGACTGCGCTCACACTAAGCACACTGCCCGGAGCTCATGCTCAGGACGGGAATGCCGGTATCAAATCTACTACCAGAGCTACACCTATTCAGGTCGTTGATATGTTTCATACGGCTTTTGGTAAACATGACGGGCGGGCCGTTCATGCCAAGGGCTTCATTCTGGAGGGTAGTTTTACACCCGCACCCGAAGCTCGTAAGCTGACAAAAGCGGCCCATTTACAAAGCGGTTCGCTGCCGGTTCTCGTTCGATTCTCTGACTTTACGGGGATTCCCGATATTCCTGACACGGTAGGGGCCTCCCACCCACGGGGTATGGCCATCAAGTTTCAAATGCCCGAGAATCAATCGACCGATATCATCTTCCATAGTTTCAACGGCTTCCCTGTGTCCACAACGGATCAGTTTAAAGTCATGCTGGAAGCCATTGGGGCCAATCGAGAAGGAAATCCAGCCACGCTGAACCAGTTTCTGGCGACGCATCCTGTCGCGAAAACTTTTTTGACGACGCAAAAACCCTTCACCCCAAGCTGGGGAACGCTGGCCTACTTTGGCGTAAATTCATTTAAGTTTACCAACAAGGCTGGCCAATCGCAGTATGTTCGTTATCAGATCATTCCTGAAGCTGGTGAGCAGTTCCTGACGGCCCAGCAGGTTGCCGCTTTAGGCCCCAATTACCTACAGGAAGAAATTAAGGAGCGAGTGGCTAAGAAACCGGTTGTGTTTAAGCTGTATGCTCAGATTGCCCAGAAAGGCGATAAGATCAAAGATCCTTCAATTGCCTGGCCCGATAGCCGGAAGCGTGTTCTGCTCGGAACGGTGACAATCACTAAAGTGGCCGCGAATACGGTTGCGGAGGATAAAACGCTGTTTTTCAATCCCAACAACGTACCCGAAGGGATTAATATCGCCGACCCAATGCTGCTGGACCGGGCACGCGCGTATCCTATTTCGGTAGGTGGACGTCAGGGGGCGTTTGAAGTGCATTAACTGTCACCCCGTCAATCATTCTGTTGCCAGACGACTTAGAAAAGTCCGAATTCACAGTAAACTCTTTATGGATATGCGAACCGTATTGATTACCGGAGCAACCTCAGGTATTGGGTTGAGTATTGCCAACAAACTTCATGAAAACGGCTTTACCGTGTTTGGCACCAGTCGTTTTCCGGAACGGCATCAACACAAGGTTGCCTTTATGCTATTACCCTTGGACATAACGTCCGAAGAGTCGATAAAAAACTGTTTAGCTGCCTTATCGGCTAAAACGGTAGTGATCGACGTGTTGATAAATAACGCGGGAAATGACCTGAATGGAAGTGCCGAGGAAACCAGCTCGACATTAGCCCGCAAGCAGTTTGAGATTAATTTTTGGGGAACGGTCAATATGACAAAAGCCGTCTTGCCTTTGATGAGAGCCCAAAAAAGTGGTCAGATTATCACTATTGGCTCCCTGGCCGGACTGGTTGGAATTCCGTTTCAAAGCTTTTATGTGGCCTCGAAACATGCGCTGGAAGGTTTTTTAAGTCGTTAAGATTCGAGGTGAAACCGTTCAATATCCGTATTTCCGTGGTAGAGCCTGCTTTTTTCAAGACCAACCTGGTGCAGGGGTTCGCCTACGCTGAACCAACAATTGCCGATCGGGAAAACGCTTTATCGGCCTATTCGAGTTCGATAAAGAACGGCCCCTCGCCAGAGCCGGTAGCTGATGTTGTATTAAAAATACTTCGGACTACCAGGCCACAGTTCAGCTATCGGGTGGGCAGCGATGCTAAAACACTCCCTGTCATACAATTTCTGTCGTATCCCTTATATGAGTGGGGGGCGGCAAAAAGATTCAACATTTAAAAACACACAAGACGTATGAAAACCTTACTTATCTCCCTCCTCTTGGCCAGTGCCATGCTGGTTACGCTTACCGCCTGTAAAAATGACGATGACCCATCACCGGCACACACATTTGTACTCGTACACGGTGCCTGGCAGGCTCCTTATGCCTGGCAGTATGTCAAGAGCCAACTGGAGCAAAAAGGCCAGAAGGTTGTCGTTGTCGAATTACCGGGCCACGGTACTGACAAAACACCCCCGGCTACGGTAACAATGGATGCCTATCGGGACAAAGTTATTGCAGCCATCAATAATCAATCCGGGAATATCATATTGGTCGGTCACAGTATGGGTGGGGTGGTGGTGACCGCAACGGCCGAGAAGATCCCGGCCCGAATTGATAAGCTGGTCTACATTGGTGCGTTTCTTCCAGCCAGCGGACAGTCGCTGCTGGCGTTGGCCCTGACAGACAGCACGTCGCTGCTTGGCCCTGCCTTGGTCCCGTCGGCCGACAACCTGACGCTGGGTATCAAGTCGGAGAACCTGGTTCCGATCTTTATTCAGGATGGATCGGACGCGGTAAAAAAACTGGTTGTCGATAACTACCAGCCCGAACCCGCTATTCCCTTCACCAATCCCGTGACACTGACTGCTGCCAATTTTGGAAAAGTAGATAAGTACTACGTGCATACGGCGCTGGATCATGCCGTGGGCCTGCCGCTGCAAAAGCGCATGGTGACAGCGGCAGGTATAAAAAATACATACACCCTCAATAGTAGTCACTGTCCGTTTCTTTCGATGCCTGATCAGGTGACAACTGTACTCATGGACATTGCCAAATAGGCGTCAAAAATGACTGCAAACAATAGCGTATATAGTATACCGTCAGCAGTCGATGGACTACTAAATCTTTCACTAAACACATTTCTACGAACATGGAAGCAAGCAAAAATCGACCAATTCTATTTATTACGGGTGCCTTTGTCGGCAATAACTGTTGGGACGAATGGATCTCGTTCTTCTGCGCAAAAGGATATGCTTGTAGTGCACCGCCCTGGCCTTATAAGGATGCTTCGCCGGCTGAGCTCCGAAGCCGTCAGCCCGACCCGGATATTGCCTCCATCCGGCTGGCTCAGTTGACCGATCACTACGCTGAAATTGCCAATCGCTATACCGAAAAGCCCATCCTGATTGGCCACTCGATTGGCGGCCTGATGGTCCAGCTTTTACTACAACGAGATTTGGGGACCGCAGGCGTAGCCATTCATCCTGTTGCTCCACAAGGTCTCTTAACCTTTGAGCTATCTTTCTATAAATCGACCTGGCACCCGTTGGGCTTGTTTACCGATTCGGACGAAAGCTATCTAATGTCGTTTGAGGATTGGCAGTACATATTTACCAACGGGATGCCTTATGAGGCTCAGCGCGAAGCGTATGACAAATTTGTGGTGCCGGAATCAAAGAAAGTATCGAGGGATGGCCTAACCGAAGCGGCTCATATTGATTTCTCCAAATACCACCCACCGCTATTGATTACCTCCGGGAGCACCGACCACATCATTCCTGCTTCACTGAACCATACCAATTACATGAAGTACAAAGACAGCCGCTCCATTACCGATTACAAAGAATTTGAGGGGCGCAATCACTTTGTATTGGGCCAGCCAACGTGGCGTGAAGATGCCGAATACATCCTGAATTGGCTAGAGAGCACAACTGTTTAGTTCGGCGGGTTTGGTAGTCAGGCTACCAACAAAAGGCCTTTAACAAATAAAATCATGATGTCCTATACAACGTTAAACAAACAATTCATCAACGGCCAGTGGACAGATGGCTGTGCTAAAGAAACGAATGGATAACCTCAATCCATTTACGGAGGAGGTTATCCATTCGTTGCCGTCAGCCGCCACCAGTGATGTAGACACCGCTTTTCAGGTTGCCAAAAACGCGTCGGCTGCCTGGGCGTCCAGTAACCCCCTGTATCGCCGGGATTTGCTGCTCAAAGCCGCCCGGCTTATTTCCGAACGGCAGGATGAGTTCATCGACTGGCTAACCAAAGAAGCGGGAAGTACCTACATCAAAGGTGTTATTGAGGTACAACAGGCGCATGATATTCTGGTAGAAGCGGCCTCGTTTCCCACTCGGATGCACGGCCGGACAATGGCGTCGACCATTGATGGTAAAGAATCGTATGTGTACCGAAAGCCATTGGGTGTGGTAAGCCTGATAAGTCCCTGGAATTTTCCATTATACCTCTCCATGCGCACCATTGCACCTGCGCTGGCGGTTGGCAACACGATGGTCGTAAAGCCCTCGGTGGAGTCGTTGGTGACGGGTGGAACGATCATTGCCAAATTATTAGAAGAAGCGGGGTTCCCGGCCGGGGTGTTCAATGTAGTGGTAGGGAAATCAAATTTGATCGGCGACTATTTCACAGGTCATCTGTTTTCTAAATTTGTCTCGTTTACGGGCTCAACGCCAGTTGGGAAAGGTATTGGTCGAATTGCCGGCGAATCGGTTAAGAAGTTGGCACTCGAACTGGGTGGTAACAATGCGTTCATTGTGCTTAACGATGCCGATGTTGGTCAGGCTGTTGCGGGTGCCATCTTTGGGAAGTTTCTGCATCAGGGGCAGGTGTGCATGGCCACGAACCGAATTCTGGTTCATGAATCTATCTACGAAGAGTTCAAGACCAAATTTGTAGCCCATACCCAAACGTTACCTTATGGCGATCCGGCCGACAAACAGACGGTTATCGGACCAGTGATCGACAGAAAAGCGGTTAAGCGCATTCTGGGAATGATTGACGAGTCGGTTAAAATGGGGGCTGTCGTCGAAACAGGAAATCAGGTGGCAGGCAATGTCATACAACCCACGGTACTGTCGAACGTAACGGTTGATATGCCCATATTCCGGGATGAAATCTTCGGTCCTGCGGTAAGTATCATGCCGTTCAAAACCGATGAAGAAGCCATTGCACTGGCGAATGCCACCGAATATGGCCTAAGTGGTGCTGTGCATACGCGGGACATATACCGGGGTATGAAGCTGGCCCGGCAAGTCGAAACGGGTATGATCCACATCAACGACCAGTCAGACAATGACGAAGTACATGCGCCTTTTGGTGGCGAAAAGTCATCGGGTACAGGGCGCTTTGGCGGAGACTTCATGCTGGAAGAAATGACCACCGTTCAGTGGGTCAGTGTAGTGCACGAACCCCGGCAGTATCCCTTTTAACATTCACTGGAATGGCTTTATAACTAAATAGCTCATTATACAGAATGAATCCTTCCTCGGTCTATTCTATCAGCTGTAAATTGTAAGCTTATCTGAACACCGTCGCTTTGGTCGATTTGAAGGGTGCCCCGTAACTGTTTACTAAGTCCCCTGATCAAGCTCATACCCAGCGTTCGACTTCGGTTCGGGTTGAGATCGGCAGGTAAGCCAATGCCATTATCCCTGATCGTAAGCCGGTAGGTTTTGCTATCAGGCTTTAGTAACGTAATGGCGATAAAACCGTTCTGTCCTGAGGGGAAAGCGTGTTTTAATGAGTTGGTGACCGCTTCGTTTATAATCAGACCCAGCGGAACGGCCAGCGTTATGTCTAACCCAATAGGGGCTACTTCAATCTGCTTTTGGATAGTATCTTGACGGTCAAAGCTTGTGATCAGGTAGTCTACAATTTCTTCTATATACTCTGAGAGTTCAACGTTGGCGAGGTGATCGGATTGATACAACTTCTGGTGAATCAGGGCCATGGCATGCACCCGGTTCTGGCTTTCCCGGATGGCCGACTGGGCCGAATGGTCGGTCAGATACACGCCCTGAGAGTGAAGCAAGCTGTTGATGATCTGTAGGTTATTCTTAACCCGGTGGTGGATCTCTTTTAACATCCACTCTTTCTCCGCCAAAAGGCGATCCTTTTCGATGAGTACTTGCTTGAGAGAATCGTTTTTCAGGTTGATTTCCTGCTTTTGAGACTCAAGTAGCTGATGACTATGTTGTTTGAGTCGGAACCGATTGAAGCTAACGCCGAGCAGACTCACTAAAAGAATAGCACCAGCGATAAAGCCGTAACGGGTTGTTTGTGCCCGCTTCAATTCGCTTTGCTGGCGCTGTTCTTTTTCGGTCAATAACTGAATTTGCTGCTCTTTTTTTTGGGTTTCATACTGAATCTCCATTTCGTTGATCTGCCGGCTTTTAACAGCATTGGAAATGGAGTCATTTAACGCTTTGTACTGCTGATACTGAGCAATAGCGGCAACATAACGACCGGCCGCAGAATCCACTTTAAACGCCATTAAATGCACTTCCATGAGGATATTGGCGGGTACCTGACCCTGGGGAGCCGACAATAGTTTCCGGAGAAAGGGACTGGCTTTGGAAAACTGCTTCGTTGCCACATAAAATCGCCCGATGCCCATATTGGCAACTAGGGCTACCCAGGACGCGGTTTTTTTGCTCCACTCAATGCTTTCTAAATAATAGGCTTCTGCCCGTTTGTATTCCTTGAGGGCGGCATAACACTCCCCAAAACTTTCGGCCATTGTCATTTTGTCATCAACGACAAGGGGCAGATTTTTTCGGTCAATAGCTGTCAAAAATTGCAGTGCTTCCTGTGCTTTCCCCTGTTTGAGCAAAGCTCTGGCTAACTTTTTCGCCATAGCTGCATCGACAATCACCTGGCCTTTTTGCCTGCTGATGGCCAGCGAATTTCTATACGTCTCGATACTTTTATCAATCTGCCCTAACTCAAAATAAACATTCCCCAACCTGAAATAAGCCTCATCGAGCTGGCTCTTATTCCCGTTTGCCTCCAGGTTGCTGACCATTTTCAAGGCGTAAAAGAGCGCGGAGTGTAAATCTCCCCGATAAAAACCAATATTCGATAGCGCAAAGAACGTTTTGTAAATGCTTTTGTCGCCGATCGCTTTTTGAATCGTCAGGGTGCGCAGGTACCCCTGTTCGGACTCCTTTAACTTACCCTGTATACCATGCAACTCTCCTATGGCCGACCTTATGATAACTTCCTGTTGCCGGTCGCCGACCTGGTTCGTCAGGGCCAGTGCATGCCCATAGGCCGTTAAAATCTCCGTGTAATTCTCTTCTGTCTTTACTAAACCAGCACCCAGTCTGAACCAGGCCTTGCCTTCCTGACCTTTATTGCCAGTCTGCTGATAGACCTTGATCACCTGAGTGAAATAAGCTTTTCCTTGTGCCAGCTCGTTCTTTCTGAAGTAGTAGGTACCTAACAGATATAGACTTTCCTCTTTCCATTTTTGATCGCCAAGCCGATTGCTGAGGGTTAACGCCTGCTCAAAAAGCAGAAGGGTGCTGTCCAGATTGGCTTTGGTCTGAGTGGGCAGACCAAGCGTGTACTTACCTAATTCCAATAACAGTTTTACCTGGGTTGTGTCGCTCCGGTTTCGGTTTAGCTGATGGCGCACACTATCGAGTTGTGGAGCAGACAACTGAGCCTGAGCCGGTAGCGTAAACAGGCACCAGATACTCGGAATAAGAAGCTGTTTCCTCGTTATCATCAACGAATCTAGGATTGAGTGTGAATTATTGGTTGAAAAGAAACGTATGCCCGAAAACGGCTAATCGCTGCCGACCATTTCTTTCACTATTTTTTCTTCCGTAAACGTCAGGCTTATCTGTACACCGTCGCTCTGATTGATTTGTAAACGACCACCCAGTTGCTTACTCAACCCCCGAATCAGACTCATGCCTAACGTCCTGCTGCGGTTTGGGTTGATATAGGCGGGCAGGCCAATACCATTATCGCTAACCGTAAGCTGGTACGTTTGGCTGTCCAGTCTTTTCAGGTCAACACCAACAATACCCGTCTGATTGAATGGAAAGGCATGTTTCAGAGAATTGGTAACCACCTCGTTAATAATCAACCCGAGGGGTACAGCCAGCGTCACATCCAGATCAACGGGAGTCAGAGAAATTTGCTTACGAACGGTATCTTCTCGGTTGAACGATTGGATCAAGTAATCGACAATCTCTGTCACATAACCTACCATGGGAATAGCGGTGAGCTGATCGGACTGGTACAGCTTTTGATGAATCAGGGCCATCGCATGCACCCGGTTCTGACTTTCCCGGATGGCCGACTGGGCGGCCTGGTCGGTCAGATACACACCCTGAGAATGGAGCAGGCTGGTAATGATCTGAAGATTATTTTTTACCCGGTGGTGAATCTCTTTGAGCATCCATTCTTTCTCGGTCAATAGTTGTTGCTGACTGGCGAGGAGCGTTTCCAGCGTCTGGTTCTTCTGGTTGATCTCACGTTGTTTCGCTTCGAGGAGCTGGTTGCTTTTCTGCTTGATCCGGTAGCGGTTATAACTCAAACCCAGCAAACAAAGCAACAGAATCGAACAAATCAGGATTGTATTTCGGATGGTTCGGGCCTGGTCTAATTCAGTGGCCTGCAAGTGGCTTTGTTTCCTGAGCAGGCTAATGTTCTGTTGATTTTCCTTCGTCTCATACTGGATTTCCAACTGAGCAATCTGCTTCGCCTTGGTTTCGCTGAAGAGCGAATCATTCAATGTTTTATGAAGCCGGAAATGATGAATGGCGGACAAATACTTTCCCTGAGCTGAATCGACTTTAAAGAGCATGTAGTGAATGTCTTTCACCGTCGACAAGGCGTGTTTCTGGGGAATAAAAGCCAATGCTTTTTCCAGGAAGAGCCCCGCCTTTTTAATGTCCTGCTGCTCCAGATAAAACTGACCGACTTCTGCCTGAACTTTCTGCGACATCTCTGTATTCTGATGGGATTTTTCGTACCAGTCGATGGCTTCCAGATAGTAGCTCTCGGCCAGTGCAGACTGATGCAGGGATTGGTAGCAATTGGCCAGACTTTGCGCGATGCACCCTTTTTGAACTTTGTTGATCGGTGGTATTTCTCCGACTAATTTTTTCAGCAGGTGAATGGCTTCCAATGCTTTATGATGGGCTGTCAAATCGCGGGCAATAATGCTTGCAACATTATACATGGGCAGGTCGGCCTGTTTTTCCTGCCGCCATTTCTGGAGCGCTTTCTTGTACCAACTGATGGCCTGTTCCTGCTTCCCCAACTCCCAGTAGATCTGGGCCACATCACCATAAAACGTGGCCGCAAGCAAGGTGTCCCGAGTTCGGTTCATGCTCTCCAGACACTGAAACGAATAGCCCAGGGCTTTGCCGTAATTGCCCTTTAATCGGTTGATGTACGATAGCCAGCTGTAGGTATAATGGAGCTTGGGATAGCCAATAGCTTTGTAGCGGTTCAACACATTGACGAATTCACTATTGCCCAAATCCAGCTTTCCCTGATTGGTATGAAACGCGGCAATTTCACGAAGGATCAAAATTTCGGACTCGTAGTTTCCGATTGCCCTGTAGATTGAAGCCGCCTGCGTATAGCAAGCCACGACAACCGGAAAATTCTTGGTGGTAAACACGGAACAGGCACCAAATCGTGTCAGCGCTTCGGCCTGCCCATTCCTGTCATTTGTTCGGATACAGTCGGTGATAAGTTCATTAAAAAGCAATTTGCCCACCGTTGTATCCCTTAATTCCATGTGGGCAACCACCAGCATTGTCTCGGCCGCGTGTCGTTTGGCAGGCAAATGAAGCCTGGCACTTAAAGCTTTAGCCTGATCCAGATACCCTTTTGCGCTGTCTAAATCCAGTTTAACTTCACCGTACTTTAGCACATGAAACTTTCCTAACGCAATCAGAGCGTTAATGCGGTTGGTATCGTTTGGGTTACTGGCTAGCTGCTTCAGATATTGATTGACCATTTGTCGATTTATGTTCTGTCCCTGGCCCGACAGACTGGTCAACAGTAAGCCAACCGCTAACACATAGCTCCGAAAGCGACTCCGGAAAAAAAACAGAAGTGTAGCTCTATCAGACGAGACAACTTCAGGGAGCCTCATTGACAATTGCGGGCGATTGAACGTAGCGACTGGTTTCATGAACAATGACTATATAGAATAGTCTTTTACGTCTTCCTTTGCAATTTCAATCAAATCAGCCAGATTGTTACACATATAATGTGCTGATTATAGTGCGGTTAGCTGCTCTCTATCAACAATTTCCTCCGAGAACTCAAGTCGTACGTCAACCCCTTTACCGTCATGCTGACGGATTTCCAGACGTCCTCCAATCTGCTTACTCAACCCACGCATCAGACTCATACCCAGCGTTCGGCTTTTCTGCGGGTTAAAGTCAGCCGGAAGGCCCGTACCATCGTCGCTTATCACCAGCAGGTAGTGACTTTCCTGTGCGGTCAGCTCTACGCAGATGATCCCCCGATTACCAGCCACAAAGGCGTATTTGAGGGAGTTCGTCACCGCTTCATTCAAAATCAGGCCCAGTGGAACCGCTAGTGTAACGTCCAGTTCGAGAGGCATTACGTTGATTCGTTTGCTAATGGTATTCTCACGATCGAAGGACCTAATTAGATAGTCGACGATCTCAGCTACGTAACCAGTCATCGGAATAGCCGCCAGCCGATCCGACTGGTACAGTTTCTGGTGAATCAGGGCCATGGCATGCACCCGGTTCTGGCTTTCCCGAATGGCCGACTGGGCCGCTTCGTCTTTAAGAAAGACTCCCTGAGAATGAAGCAGACTGGTAATGATCTGGAGGTTATTTTTAACTCTATGGTGGATTTCTTTGAGCATCCATTCTTTCTCGGTCAGTAATTGTTGTTGTTCGGATAGCAGGGTCTCCAATGTGTGATTTTTTTGGTTTATCTCATGCTGTTTGATTTCCAGAAGCTGATTGCTTCGCTGTTTGAGCCGATACCGATTATAGCTTAGCGCTAACAGGCAAAGTAAGAGGGCTGACCCGCCCAGAATACCATTTCGAACGATTCGGGCCTGTTTTAGCTCCCCATCCTGCACTATTTTCTGTTTCTTCAGGAGTACTATATTTTGTTTGTTCTTTTGCGTCTCATACTGGACTTCTAACTGATTGAATTGATTGTTTTTCGTTTCGTTGAATATGGAATCGTTCAGCGATTTGTGCAGCCGAAAATGAGAAATGGCCGATTTGTAATCGCCTGTTGCCGAGTCGATTTTAAATAGTATAAAGTGAATATCCTTCAGTAGGGAAAGCGAATTTTTCTTTGTCGAATCAACCAATAAAGGCCTCACATAAAAATTGGCCTTTTTAAACTGGTTACGTTCCAGGTAAAACCGGCCAACTTCCATCTGGGCCTTTCGCGACATTTCAAAATCATGATTGGCCTTTATGTACCACCTCATAGCTTCCACGTAGTATTTTTCGGCCAGTTTATCATCCTTCAACGCATCATAGCTATAGGCGAAACTCTGTGCTACCGACCCTTTCTGGATGAAATTTATCGTTGGAATCTGAGTGACCAGATCGTTGATCAGTTTAAGCGCTTCCTTTGGCCTATGCTGTTCAATTAAATCCCGGACAATAATGTTGGCCGCACTGTACATGCCGTAATTTGGTAACCCTTCCTGCCGCCATTTAACCAGCGTTTTCCGGTACCATTCGTTGCTTTGACGATACCTGCCCAACTCAAAATACATCTGAGCCAGATTGCCGTAAAAACTGGCTGCCGATACCGTATCGCCCGTGTGGTTCATGCTCTCAATACATTGCAGCGAGTAAAAAAGGCTTTTATTGAAATCACCTTTCAGACGGCTAATGGTCGATAACCAGTTGTAGGTGTAATGAAGTTTTGGATAGCCGATGGCTTTGTAGCGTCTTAGGATCGTCTGGAACTCCCGCTCAGCCAAATCCAACTGTCCCAGATTCGTATGCAAGCCCGCCATTTCGTGCATGATCAGCAGTTCCTGTTTCTGGTTATGAAGCGACCGGTAGATGGCGATGGCCTGGTTGTAATTATCAAAAATCTCGGGATACTTCTTGGTAGTAAAGGAAATACAGTAGCCCAGGCGAAAACGGGCGTTGGCTTCGGATGCCCGATCACCCGTTCGTCGGCAATCAGCGATCAACCGGTCAAATAGCGCATATGCTTGTTGGCTGTTGGCTGCCTCCAGATAATTAGCCACTCGTACCGCGTCTATTTCATGCTGCCACGTCAACTGGTGCAACGAATCGCTTAGGTGCTTGGCTCGGTTCAGGTAGGACAGACTGCTGTCCAGATCCTCAGGCACATTGCCCGGTTTAAAAAGCTGATACTTGCCCAGCTCGAACAGGATTCTTATTCGGTTGGTATCTGCCTTGCTTTGGGCTAACTGAACCAGCAGTTGATTCGCCATCTTCCGGTTTATGTTTTGTCCCTGGGTGGGTAGAGCACCCAAAAGCAAACCAAAAAACAGGCAAACGTTTACCCGTATAAACGGAGATACCCAATAAATAAACAGGAGTGATCGTGCTGAGCCAATCGACCTTACTAATGATTGACTAAACGAGAAAAAGATTACTGACTCTATCATGATCAATTGGCTTCAATGCACTTGGCGTGTGAGCAGTTACTTATGACCGCCGACGTCTATAAACGCTTACTATTCACTCTACAAAAATGGCTCCGAATTGGGATGCCTTTAGTCGGACCAAAAAGACCTGCTTACCTGTTTCCCCAGGATCGCGAACTCTAAAAAAATTGGAGTTATAGGGTAAATGCGCGTATTCTTTTGGAGTTTCCCCAGACTAATTTAAGTCTACAGGTCAGACTTTTATGAGATATATCACGCTCTAGGCCTTTCGTTGGCTGTTTTCTACCACGTAGAATCAATGGCGGTTTCGTGGCACAGGAGTTGACCCGCTTTATGCAGGAATCGTCCTGTATTTCAACCCAATCCAATCTCCATGAAACGGCTTGTTATCTTCTTTCGCTGGCTCATTGGGCCGTCTATGACTATCCTAATTGAGGTGCTTCACGTTCGTTTGCTCAACGTATGGATTCGAACATCGCCCCCTGCTTTTATTCACCCCAACTGCACCTGGAAATTGGCCGATGGGCATGTCTGCCCCGGTAATCATCAGGGGCGGGATTTTTCGGACACTACCAGCGGCAAATTAACAGCGCCTACCCGGAATGGCACGAAGTTGTCAGTGAAGTCATTGGTTCTCAAATTGGTGGCATCGTAATCGGCAACTACCAGTTTCAGCGAGAAAAGAATGGGTTTTGGTATAGCGCTCCATTTACCCATTTCTACCGGATTCAAAGTGGACAAATCGTTAGTGCGTATTACTATATGGGCGAGGTGAATACGCACCTGATTTGGTTCCGGTGTACGACCGGTTTCCCTACTTACGTTGCTTTACATTCGCTTAACTGACGCTTAGCCTTCTACATAGAAACTTCGTTTTTGATCAACCATTCTCTTTTTTGGCGTTTATGGATTCGATAACAAACAATTTCCTTGCCGACATGGGTCATCCGACACCTACGGTCGAGCTGACCGAGTATGGCGACTTTACCTGCGCCCACTGCCGCCGGAGTCGACCTTTACTCGCTTCTATACTAACTGCGTTCGATGGTCGGGTTCGGTATACCTATCGCCACTTCCCCAACGAGCGATGCGAGGCCTCCGTAATGGCTGCGGTTGCCGCTGAAGCTGCGCGTCGGCAGGGGCAATTCTGGTCCATGTATGAGGCCTTGTTTGCCCAACCGACTATTACTCGTTCCACAGTCTCTATTCTTGCTATTCATCTTGGATTGCACTACCATCAGTTTCTGGCCGATTTAGATGGTGAAGAACTGCATCATCGAATTGAAGCAGACCGATGCGAAGGACAGCAGCTCGGCGTCATGACAACGCCTACGTTTTTCGTTGGTGGACAACGGTTTTACGGAAAGCTAACACAGTCCCGTTTAGCGCCAATTGTTCACGCTCAGGTAAGTCAGTACGCTCAACCCGTGCTTTCTAAAGTGGATATTGCCAACGGCATGATCTACTGGGGACGGGGTGAATGAATCCGTAAAAAATTGACAATAGTTTACGGTGAATCCTTCAATCAGGATCAGTATGGGAAGCTTTAGGCTCAACGGAAAGTGTTTTGCGAATGCCCAGTTTATCCATCCGGTATTCAAGCGTTGTTGGTTTCAGGTTGAGTAGTTCAGCCGCCCCATTACTGCCCCGGATGCGACCATTGGTGCGCTTGAGCACCGCCAGAATATAGTCACGTTCCGTCTGCTGCTGAATCTGTTTTATGTCATTCAGGTCTTTTGGAGGAGAGCTAGTCGATTGACTGGAATCACGACTGTCATTCTCCGGGGGTAAGGTAGGTCTACTGAATAGAAATAGATTACTTACTAAAGGCCGACCTAATTCGAGGGGTGTCTGCCCATCATTAAGAATTACGGCCTGCTCCATGACGTTTTCCAGTTCCCGAATGTTGCCCGGCCAGGCGTAGTTGACCAGTTCAGCGAGTACCTGAGGATTGATCCCGCGAAAGGGTTTCCCCATTTTCCGGGCTGATTTCTGGGCGAAAAAGTGAGCCAGTAACGGAATATCCCCTGCTCGTTCGCGTAGAGCCGGTAAGGTGATGGGAAAGGTGGCGAGCCGAAAATAAAGATCCATCCGGAAGCGCCCTTCGGCTACTTCTTTTTCCAGATTACGGTTTGTTGCAGCAATGATCCGCACATCAGTTTTAATAGGCGTTTTGCCACCGATTCGTTCTATTTCCTTTTCCTGCAAAACCCGTAAAAGCTTGGCCTGTAGCTCCAGGGGCAACTCCCCAATCTCATCCAGGAAAATAGTACCCTCCTGGGCCAGTTCAAACTTGCCAATCCGTTTCTCGAAAGCTCCAGTAAAAGCCCCTTTCTCATGACCGAACAGTTCCGATTCGATGAGTGTGGCGGGGAGCGCGGCACAGTTGATTTTGACCAGGATCTTGCTCTTTCGGGGGGATAGATTGTGAATAGCTCTGGTAATTAGCTCTTTGCCGGTTCCACTCTCGCCCAGGATCAACACCGTTGTATCGGTATATGCAACCTGATTGACCTGCTCAAAAACCCGTAGTAACGACTGGCTACGACCAATGATTTCTTCAAAATTGGCCGACGTTTTAACCTCCTCCTGAAGGTAGTTCTTTTCGCGCTGGAGCTGTTCGCTGAGCCGGGCTACCTCCTCAAAAGCCAGCACACGCTCCAGCATGAGAACGATTGGCTGTTCTAACCGTTCCAGTAGTGTCAGGTGCGACGCACGATATACATCGGTTTTTCTGCTCAGAAATAGAATCACAAACGAGTCGTTGCCACTCATCCGCAGCGGCATGACTAGCCCTGACTGGAGTCGGAATGATTTAGCGAGCACCTGCCCATAGCGGTGGGTTTGACAAAAATCGTCGAAGACTTCTTTATTATAGCAGACAGGTTCCCGAAAGCGCATCCCGCTTTGCATCGCCAGCAGTTGGTCCGCGCTATAGCCCGTCATCGGTTGCAGATCGTTCAGGGTAAGGGTTTTATATTCGTCAAATCCGATCTGGTAGAAGTTATAACTCTGATTGACACCGTTCTTCTCATACTGAATCGTCAGAAAGTCGAATGGGACGTTAGGCTGCAGTAATCTGGCCGCGTTCAGTAGTTTCTGTTCCCAACTTTCCGATGCTGATAAAGCATCGGTGAGGCCAATTTGCAACGCTTTTTCCTCCCTTAGTCTCATCTCAACACTGTGCGCGTGACGGTACCGGCTGATTTCCAGCGTTGTCAATATATCTTTTTCCCGAAAAGGCTTCACAATGTAGCCACTGGGCTGCGTAGCTTTTACCTGTTCCAGTACGCTTTTGTTGTCATTAGCCGAGATGTATATAAAGGGAATGCCCATGTCTTCCAGCTGTTTGGCTAAGTCGATGCCCGTTTCTTTTCCTTTCAGATAAATGTCGAGCAAGACCATATCAGGCCTATGCTGCGCAATAAGTGTCAGGGCTTCGGCCACCGAATCGGCTACTCCCAAAACAGGATAACCGGCAACGTGCAGAATCAACTCCAGGTCATTGGCGATAATGTATTCATCTTCAACGATCAGAATTTGACAGGCTGAGGTGGAGGAAAGAGTAGGGTTGAGGTGTTGCTGCATAGTTTAGGAACATAGAGAAAGTGTACATTCAGACTACCTTTCTGTTGACCTTACAAGAATTGCGCCCTACCAGGACAGTAAGTAAAGATAATTAGTTTATCTACGGGTAGTTGCTTCCAGGAAGTAAACAATCCAAGGCCCAGTCCCTGTAGCAGCAAATACGGGTTTTTAAACGTTAAATTTAATTTGCCAATCTGTTTGACTAGGCGTAAAACTCAATCACCGGCTTAATGGAACTACAGATCAACTGTAGAAATCCCCAGATTTACTGGAGTTCTCCAGTTTCCTTTGATCCGATCAATAGCGATTGACTGAACAGCGAATAGAAACAGTCCTAGATGGAGCGAATCTTGTTGCTGACCGCCATGATCGTGTACTCCCTTTGAGCTATAGTAAACCCCAGAAATAATGGAGTAGTCTACTAAAAGTCCGACTAGTTTGGATGTTTGTGCTCCTATATAGTGTATTGCTTCCGGTGTAAATAGCCCTCAATCGCCTGAAAAGGCCTGTTTGTAAAATTCATGGCCAAAAAATAATACTGGCATAAAAACGGATCAGGAAGCTGTTGACGCTGGACTTTCAATTTTAAACAGTTTCTGTCCGAAAGCATCTGTGTACACATGGCTACTATATTCATAACCGGTGCTTCTGGTGGCTTAGGCCGCGTGGTCACCCAAACCCTGCTGAACGAAGGGCATCTCATTATTGCTACGCGACAGTATAGCGACAATCCTCAAAACCTTATTCATGGCATTTCAGACTTGCTGTTTACCTACGAAACAGACCTGGCGGATGAAGCCCAGGTGCAGAAGTTGATTCAACGGGTTATTAACAAACACGGTCCTATCGACGCAGCGATTCTGTTGGCGGGTGGGTATGCGGGGGGGGCACTGACGGAGACGGATGGGGCCTTACTCGATAGCATGATGACGGTAAATTTCAAAACAGCTTATCATGTCATTCAGCCACTTTTTGCCCACATGAGTAGCCAGTCCAACGGAGGACGGTTCGTACTCATTGGTGCCAGACAACCGTTAAATGCCCAATTCGGTCGGCAAGCGGTGGCTTATACGTTATCCAAATCACTGTTGTTCGAATTATCGGATCTGATCAATGCGTCGGGTAAAGAGCATGCTATTGTCTCTACCGTCATTGCCCCCAGTGTTATTGATACCGCTGCAAACCGTGGTGCTATGCCGGATGCCGACTTTACGGCATGGGTCGATCCGCAAACCCTGGCCGACACGATTGCCTTTATGCTGTTTGGGGCGGGCCGTGCCTTACGAGAACCCATACTTAAGGTATACAATCGGGCCTAGCTGCTGGCGGGTACTTAATTCACGCATAAACTATTGTACTGATGGAGATTAACATTCCCGATTCCAGTTTACCCCGCGTTGTCATTGTGGGCAGTGGGTTTGGCGGTATACAACTGGCGAAGTCCCTGAAAGGAAAAGCGTTTGAGGTGGTATTGCTCGACAGGAATAATTACCACACGTTTTTGCCGCTGCTTTATCAGGTGGCGACGGCCGGGCTGGAACCCGACGCCATTGCCGAACCCGTTCGTGAAATCTTTACCGGACAACCCCATTTTCATTTTCGAATGGCGGAGGTTCTTCAGATCGATCCACAGCAACATAAACTGGACACCTCCATTGGTACGTTGCACTATGATTACCTGGTGCTGGCCTGCGGCTCACAAGCCAATTTTTACCGGAATGACGAGCTGACCCGTTACGCTCTGCCTATGAAGACGGTGAGAAATGCCCTGGCCTTACGGAGTCGACTGCTGGAAAATAGTGAACAGGCGCTGGAACTAGCCGATGAGCAGCAACAACTCGAACAGTTGAACATTGTCATTGCCGGTGGTGGCCCAACGGGCGTTGAACTGGCCGGTGCCATTGCCGAACTGCGCGACATTGTACTGGCCAAAGACTACCCCGAACTACCCCTTAAGCACATGAAAATTCACCTGATTGAGGGAAACAACCGCCTATTAAAAAGCATGGGAGAAAACTCTTCCCGCAAGGCTCATCAGTTTCTGAACCGGATGGGCGTAACGGTGCATTTAAAAGTCCTCGTTAAATCCTACGATGGCAGGGTCGTTACGCTTAGTAATGGAGACACGCATGCTGCCAAAACCCTGTTCTGGACGGCCGGGGTAGAAGGCGTACTCATTCCGGGCTTATCACCTGGCAGCGTTGGAAAAGGAAATAGGTATAGTGTCAACCTGTTTAATCAGGTGGAAGGCTATGAGAACGTATTCGCTATTGGCGATAATGCCCTGCAAGTGCTTCCAGATTATCCACAGGGGCTTCCGGGATTGGCTCCTCCAGCAATCCAGCAAGGGCAATGGCTGGCGAAAAATTTAGTTTCACTACGCCACAAACAAACACTTCAACCGTTTCGCTACGCAAACAAAGGTGTAATGGCTGTAATTGGCCGTAACCGGGCAGTCGTTGAACTACCCTTCTGGCACACGCAGGGGTTGTTGGCCTGGATACTCTGGATGGGCGTACATCTGCTGTTATTGGTTGGCTTTCGCAACAAAGCGTCCACAGTACTGAACTGGGCGGTCAATTATTTTAGCTACAGCCGGGCTTCTAGGCTAATTACCCGATTTCAGAATGCTCCCGTTGAAGCCGTGACCAGCGTTTCTGGAGCCTCTGTTCCCCTTTAACCATCAAAAGCATTATTCTAAGTGTTGCTTCTAGTATTTTATCTAATGAAATAATGAAGCTATTGATTCTGGTAGGCATAGAAATTCTTTTTAGTTTACCAGTTCTGTCTCAGTCATTTAGCACAATGCTTGACAGCCTACAAAAGGTGCGGAAAACTAGCCCGCGCGATACCAATCGAGTGAAAATACTGCTTGACCTGGGTCAATTTCTGGTTTTTTAGGCCAGATAAAGCGACTACTGATTCGGCTGTGTTGCTCAGTCAGCAGGCTTACGGGCTTAGTTGCTCACTTGGTTACTTATGAGGAAAGGGATTAAGCTTGCCCCGCGAAAATTCAAACCGCACTAACAGGGTTTTGAATCTATCCAGCCAAGCATTAGCAGGCTCAATAACCGAACGATCAGCATAAAGTTGATCATCGAAGACATGCCTACCGCCTTCATAAATGGGAAGCCATGAGTTAGCTGAGTTCTGGGATTTTCTTTCAGGTTAGCAATGATTTCTTCCTGCTTACAAGCGGCTATAAAATCAATAGAGTAAATTACAAAGCAACATTTACATGTAAATCAGTTTGTCCTTAGGGTTCAAACCGCTTTTTTAATTTTGGCAATCCAATCTGAAAAACGGGTTAGTTTGTAATCTATTCAACTTTTTATATCCAGACAGTTAGTAAACACCTGACTAGTTCGATCAAATCGGCAAACTGATGAGGCTTAGTTACGAAAGCATTAGCACCTGCTAAGTAGCACTTCTGTCGATCATCGTCAGAAACAGAGGTAGAGCAAATGATGACGGGGATAGTTCGGTAAAAGGGATGAATCCGTAACTGTTCCACCAGCTCTGCCCCATTCAGTCTAGGTATATTCAAATCAGTTAGAATAAATACCGGAAGGGCAATACCTGCAAACTGTCCACAGCCTCTTCACCATCTTTGGCAAACATGGGCGTGAGTTGAGGACAGGCTACCTTAAACGCCTGTCCCATTAACCAGCGATCATCTTCATCGTCATCAACAATTAATACGGGGGTAGTAGTCGACAGGGTTTTCATAAAGCAAGTTGAGAGATCGTGCAAAAAGCTATTCTTCCTTTAATAGCGCATCCTTTCTGGCCAGATCTGCCTCTTCATCCACTTGCAACCGGAGCGTCAGAAATAATAAAGCAATACTTAAGGTAATAAAAAACCAGCCTGCGAATTGCATGGAATCCTCACCTAGGGGCTGAAGCAAGAGAATAAAGGCGATACCCCCATAAATGAGTACGTTAAGTAAGTGAATAAGCGTACTTGAATTATCCCTGTTTTTCCCAGATGTCTGGAGACCAATAAATACGTAGATGGCTTCTACAGATTGGATAAGTCCTACCAAAATACCCCAGGCACTCAACGTTAACTCAATGCCTTGATTCGGTTGGTATAGAAAAAACAGTAAGGTAAGACCAGCCAGAATGTCCAGCAGACCTGCGGTCAAAAACCAGTTTGTGGCCCTTTTTTGATTAATCTGCCGATAACGAATTGCCAGCCACCCGGCTACTATCATCTGCGCACTTAATGAAATCAGCACGAAGGGGTGTTGATTCCCGGAAAAAAAAAGTTGTACGCCAATCCCTGCGAAAAGAGCTGAGCGTAGGTAAAGCAGCCACCAGGATTGATGAGCCGAGCGAAGTGTTGAAAAGGCCATATAGAGTCAGTTTTTGTATAGGTATACACTGTCGCAAATTGTTACGCCATAGCAGCTTTGTAGAGTTTTTGTTTCAAACTGCTCGGGTAATTTTGACAGTGTCTATAGATAACCTACAGGCGATATGCATGCCAGTCAACCAATCCGGGAACCATTTCAATAAAAAGCCTTAAACGTGGCTTACAAGGCTTTTCTCTAATTCATACCTATCGGCAAGCGAATGAGAAAGTCTCCAGTCAATTTGGATTTCTGCAGGTAAACTCCAAAAATTTTCGGCGGATCGGCCCGTATATAGCCGCTATTTATCGTGATGATCCGCTCATTATTTTGTAGATAAGTATTGTACACAGATGGATTTGTCTTGTCCTGATTTTATTCGGAGGTTTTTCTGAACGGTTTTGTCCACTGTTTACAGAAAGTTCAATTAACGTTGATAGTCGACCTTTATTTGGACGATAATCGATGAACTGATTTGTACAAATGGCCTACCATACGTTACATGGTAAAATTCGCTCCTGGCTGAGAATGTACAGGGTTGCTTACTGATTGAATTAGGACTCTTCCTGCTGCCAGAGTCGACGTTCGATGGGAAAAGGTTCCTGATGAAGAACCCGAATTTGGCCAAATGCTGCATGAGATGGATGAAGCAAATAGTTGTAGGACATCGGTACCACTACCGAGGGTACAGCCGCCACTAGCGTGGTGGGCTCGTTTAGCCAATCCCCTAAAATCCATTGGGTACGTTCATAACTCTCTTCATTCCAGTAAGCGGGCAAGTCCTCCAGCGACCAAGTGGTTAACGAGTCATCAGGCACCTGTAGGGTAAACAAAACTAGCTTGGGCAACTTGTCGTACTTGACCCGAGGTTGGTGTACTAACGATTCGACCAAGGCCAGCGCGGGTGAGGAGGTAGTATACAGTAAAGGATAGCCCTTTGGATTCCACCGGCCCCCAAACAGCCGGGCTCCTTCAGTGGCCAAAGGTTCATGGACGTATTTTGCTTTAACGGTTCGGTAAACGGTTAACATCAACAGAGCAGCGATAACTAGCCAACAATACCGTGTTCGATACGTCCCAGCACATCATCCACCAGGCCAAACCCGGTCGTTGTGTCGAGCAGCGACAAGGGAGATTGAGTATTGAGTTCACGAATGGGGGAGCGAAGCCATTCGGCCAGCGTCTGGGCATCCTCATCGAAGACATCCAGCCCATGTTTTAACAGATTGGTTAGTAACAGCAACCGCTCGGACGCATCCCGGGCCAGTTTATCGTCAGCTTTGAGCCGATGGAGGTTGCGAACCGACATGTTTAGAATGCGGGCTAGTTCCACATCGGTCAACCCGGTTAACTGGGCTACCTGATCGGCTTCTGAACGAAGCATGCCCTGGCGGGATTTATCTATGACTGTGTAAGGAGTGTAGACCGCCGTTTGTGGAGGAAGTGTTGCGAACGCCATAGGAAGCAGTGCCTTTTTTCATTACTACAACTGCAATATGCCAAGAGTCGTTCAATTTTACAACTTATAGGTACTGGCGTAATGGGCAAAAGATTTTACTTCAGTCATAATCTGAGGTATTCATGGACGATCTCAAAAGATATTATATTTTGATGTAATCCATTGATTTACAATAATTTATATCATTCACTCAATAGTAGCGAATTACCTTTTATTGAACGATTGCGATCCTGACCCGTCCGCAAATCATCCGATTGTGCAGTTGAAAAAGGAGTGAGCTCATTAAACAGTAACAACTTTCTCGCTACTAGTGAGTAGGGTAGTTGTCAACATTCCAGTAACCTGAAACATTTTCCCGGAATATTAACAACCACCCGGCTTCGCGTATTGGCGCGCTGAAGTGAACATACGATTATAACAGTTCACCCCACTATAACCAGGTGAATAAGCGGTTCATCAAATAACAGCTTCTTACCGGGTAATGTGTACATGGATAAATGGCACTATCCGTTGGCCTCCATTGATTTGGTAGGTGGAGAGTACTCCTTATTATAAATGAAGACAAGTTGGAAATTCTATTGGTTCTGTCGCACTATTGTCGAGGTTTATAATTCTGCGAATTGTTGGGATTCGAGAAATGGTCGACGTTGACTCTACACGGTATTCTTTTCGTGCTTTATACGTTCATACGGGAGAAAAGTGATTAAGTATTGGTGCATGGCACGTTGGTCGGTATGTTTCAGATAAAGACTGCATTCTCTATAGGTTGCTAATCGAGAAAGCAGTGTGAGGTGGTCCGGTTTAGCGGCACACTGAATTTGTCAGATTTGTATAATATTCCTGTTCAAATTGTTCAGGGCTTCGGTAACCCAGCGACGAATGCTTTCTCACCCTATTATAATAGGCTTCAATGTAGTCGAAGATCTCTGTATGTGCATCCTCAATGCTAAGAAATGCTCCGCCTTCCAGTAATTCCGCCTTCAGGCGGCTCCACAGCGACTCCGCAAAGGCATTGTCGTAGGGATCGTCGGCCCGGCTCATGCTAGGCCTAATATGCCACAATCGAATTAACTCTTTTAGCTCCGTTGATACATATTGACCACCTCGATCCGAATGGATAATCAGCCCCACAGCAGGTTGACGCAATTAAGGCACGACGTAGCGGCAATATAACCAGTTCATCTTCCATCGTTTCCCCCATTTGCCAACCTACTATTCTACACGAAAAAAGGTCCATCCAAGTTGCTAAGTAGGCCCAATCACCATTGATTAAAGGCAGATAGGTAATGTCGCTGACCCAAACCAAATTGGGAGCCTTGGGCAATGGCTGACCTAGTAATAAGTTCGGCCAATAACCTCTACCATGGGTGCTATCCGTCGTTCGGGGTATAAATGACTTAGGCTGAATAGCCTGTAAACCAGCATCTTTCATCAGCGTTCTTACTTGATGACGGCCCAGTATATGCCCCTTTTCTTGTAACTCTGCTGTAATGCGTCGACTGCCATAGCGTCGTTTGTGCTTACCAAAGACCTGCTCGACTAAGTTTTGATGCTCAGCTTGTTGGGGTGTTCGTTGGTAGCTATCGCCCCGCACGTACCGATAATAAGCCGTACGACTAATTTCCAACACCAAGCACAGAGTCTCTACTTTAAATTGCTCAGCTAGGCTTTTAACCAATTCATAGCGTTGCTTTAAGTCTGTTGGCTGACAATGCTTAAAGCTTTTTTTAGGATCTCGCGCGGCTTCGGCCGTCCGATCCACTTCTAGTTGACTGACCCGTTGTAGCAAGCGCTGATTCTCAATCAGCACATCCGAAGTTTGGCTCGAAAAGTGGTGTTTTTCTTCCCCTTTGTTTCGCTGTTTCCATTTGTAGATGAGCACTTCACTGATGCCTAGTGCCTGTCCCACATAGGCCACGCTCTGGCCATGAGCAATCATTTTCATCACGTCGGCTTTAAAAGTTGCGTCGTATTTACGGCGTTTTAGAGGTTTGTTTTTAGGCTGCATGTTCTCGCAAGTTAAGCAAGTTCACTGTGCCGATTTATTGGACCATCTCAGTGCTCGTTTTTAGTGTCAGGAATAGGAACTTTAAATTGTCGTTTGTTTAAGGGACGGAGCTAGTAGGTGAATACTCGCCAGAGCAATTAGATAGGCAATGCCACAAACTACAAATAGTAAATTATAACCTGTGCTAATACTACCCAATGTCTTGTACATATCCAGCAGGTAACCAACAAGTATGGGAAATAATAAGCCACCTATCGAGCCCGCCATACCGCCAATACCTACTACTGAACTCACTGCTTTCTTGGGAAATAGATCCGATACCAGGGTAAACAGATTGGCACTCCAGGCCTGGTGAGCTGCCACGGCCAGACTTAGCAAACCAATTACGACCCAAAGGGAAGTAGCAAATTGAATGGCCATGATGGGGAAAACGCATATTGCAAAAATTAACATGGTTGTTTTCCTTGATGCGTTTACCGACCATCCTTTTTGCAAAAAAAAACCCGAGATATAGCCACCTCCTACACTGCCAATGGTAGCCGATGAATAGATGACAATTAATGGCACACTGGGCCTGGTGAGGTTTATCTGAAAAGTGGATGCTAGAAATGAAGGCAGCCAGAACAGGAAAAACCACCATACCGGATCGGTGAAGAGCTTTCCCAGAATAAATGCCCAGGTCTGACGGTGTTTCAATAAATCAGTCCAATTAACCGTTTCGTCAGGTTCAGATAAAGATTGTTCGCTCACATAAGCTAATTCCTGAGCGGATATTTTCTTGTCACGTTTGGGACTTTCGTAATAGATCCACCAGAAAATAAGCCAGATAAAGCCAATGACACCCGTGAGAAGAAACGCAGCCTGCCAGCCAAATACGTCCAAAATCCAGGGCACCAGTATGGGAGCAACAACGGCTCCGATGTTGGTGCCTGAATTAAAAATACCCGTTGCAAGCGCCCGCTCTTTTTGGGGGAACCACTCGGTAACCGTTTTTATAGAGGCTGGGAAATTTCCCCCTTCGCCCAAGCCTAATAACGCCCGGATAATACCGAAACTAAATGTACTGCTTGCAACAGCATGAAGCATAGCCGCAATACTCCAAATGGTGACCGACAGCGAATAGCCAATTTTTGACCCAATTCGGTCGATTCCCCATCCAAAAGCAACGAAACTGAGGGCGTAAGCACCCTGAAAGGCCATAACAATGTGGCTATAATCGGTTTCTGTCCAAGCAAAAACTCGCTCCAGCGTAGGCTTAAGCAGGCTGATAACTTGTCGATCCAGGTAATTAATGGTTGTTGCGACAAAGAGTAAAGCGATAACCTGCCACCGGTAATTCGTTGGGAGTCTAGGCATTGTAAAGGAAATTCATTAGGGTTGAACAGCTATTGGCAGAGCAATTGGTCAATCAGTAGGTTAGGCTTCGGCCTTCGCTGGCGCTTTGGTTGACTAGGGAAATAATATGGGCTATTTGCTGGATTTCGTGAGGTTTCACGATGGGGTCGGCTCCGTTGACAATAGCCTCATAAAGTCCTGAATAGAAGGGTGAGTAATTACCGGGCTCACTTTCAATCAATTCCGATTGACTTTCGCGAGTAAGCAAGCCCCAGTTCGCTGCTGGTTCATAGCCCCAGTGAGGGGTGTTAGGTAATTGGCTCTGTCGAAGCTGTTCTTCTTGAACGTCCAGTCCGCTTTTAGTAAAAGACCCCTTTGTTCCATGAAGGATAAAGCGAAGATGGTTGTGGCGCGCCATCAAACTGGATTTTAACGTGATCTGCTTACTGGTATACCCTAAAAGGATCGTAAACCAGTCTACAACCCGACTATGGGGCCGCATGATTCGAGTATCAGCAAAAACGGTTTGTGGCTGACCAAAAAGCTGTAAAGCCTGGTCGATCAAATGTGGTCCCAGATTATACAGACTACCATGTCCTTCATTCGGGGACTCTTTCCACGATAGACTATGGTTAATAACCGGGCTAAAGCGATCATACCTGGCCTCGTACTCAAGAATTTCCCCTAGTTTATTCGTCGCTATAAGTTGTTTGATCGTTAGAAAGTCGGCATCCCAGCGCCGATTCTGAAAAGCCGTGGCTACCAGACCCATTTTTTTCGCAAGCGATAAAAGTAAATCAGTTTCCTGCTCATTGAGGGCAAATGGCTTTTCGACAACAACATGTTTGTTGCTTTCCAATGCAGCCCGCGCATATTGAAAATGGGTTTCATTGGGGGAACAGATGAAAACAAGATCTATTGAATCGTCAACCAGCAGTTCCTCGACAGTGAAAACCGTTTCAATTGAGGGGTTGAAGGCCACCACATCATCTGAACGGCTTGTGACCACTTTTTTTAGTAAAAAACCAGGGTGAGCCAATAAAAAAGGGGTATGGAAATAACGGCCAGACAACCCAAAACCCACCAGCCCGACGCCAATTTTTTTATAAAACATGCTAAATACACCTTAATTGGCTAATAATACCAGATTATACATACCGCAACTGTTGGGTGGTGAGCTGCGGTATGTATAGTGGTGGTTTAAGTGAGGTTATTTAAATTCAGAATCCTGGGCCACTTTCAATTCGTGCAATAAGGCTGGCACTAACCCATAAGGATCGTAGGGCTTATTCTTTACGTAAAGTGTTTCGATGGGGATATAGCCCCGATAGCCACTTTTCTTCAGGATCTTCATCAGTCGGGGCACGTCGGTCGCCACGTCGCTGCCAATACCAAATACACTTTCTTTCACCTGCCAGTTTACCGTGTAAGGGATCACCGCTTCAATATCAACATACGGATCTTTAACCTTGAAATTGCCCGTATCGAGAATGAGGCCAGCCCATTTGGAATTAACCGCCTTGACTACTTTTATGCACTGATCCGCAGTTTGAAGCATGTCTCCATGATTCTGAATGCCAATGATTACGCCATGTTGGGCGCCAAAAGCCGCACACTCTTTGTAACAGTCGATCATCCAACCGGCCACTTCATCCCATTTATTTTCGTACCCTTTTGGGATTTCACCCGCAAATAGCCGCAGAACGGGTGCGCCTAATTTAGATGCTACAATGATCCATTCTTTTGCCCGTTTCACATCGGCTGCCCGGACTGCCGGATCGGGGGAGGCAAAATTATTTTTGATTCCTGTACCGCTGATATCAATACCCAGTTTAAAGGCTTTGCGTTTGAGTTCATAGATGTACTCATCGGTGGGTACGCCCGGATAACCGGGAAAATAATAGCCCGTAAGGTCAACGGCCTCAATATTTTGGGTGGCACACCAGTCAAGAAGCTCTGGTAAGGTCAAGGTGGGTTTGTTGTCTTTCTGGCGGTTGCCCGTTAACATGTCGTTGAACGAATAGGCATTCAGGGCTAGTTTGATGTGCGCCGGATAGTTTTCCTTCTCAGACCCTTGTGCCAAGGCAATTGTGAACGTAGTACTCATCAGCAGCAGAATGCTCAATGTCGTGAGCCAAAGCGTATTCGTTTTATGGTTATTGAAAATCTGAATCGTCATGATTGATCTGGTTAAAAATTGGTTATACTAAGTTAATTGAGTGATTATGCCAAGGATAGTTAAAGATGGATTGGGTAGTTGGCGTGTGCATTTAAATGCCGGAATAAATGCCCTCATTACCACCCCATCCCTCATTTTGCTTTAATACGCCGTTACTTAAGTTTATCTGACTTTGAGGAATAGGTAGCAGGCCTTTGGTTTCGGGCCGGTATCGAATGGTAATTTTCTCGGGGACGCCAAACTTGTAAACCAGTACATCGGTTTTGTATTTGGCAATTTGCTGGTCAACGATTCGCCAGCGAAGTAAGTCGTACCAACGAATACCCTCAAAGGCGAATTCATGCCTGCGCTCATCCTGAATATTCTCCAGCGTGGCTGCTTTATAAAAGGGCTTACCGGCAATAGGGGTATTGCCTGAGTTTTTCAGATAGGCCCGCGACCTGACCCGATCAAAATAAGTTTGTGCATTCGGGCTACCTAATTCGGCTGCCATCAGCAACACATCAGAGAAGCGAATAATGTACTGGCCTACGGTAGCGTCATTCGTATTGTTTTTTGTGGCCGTACCATTCAGTACCGTGTTGGCAGCCGTACGTTTACCACCTACCGTTACGTAGATATGGCAGTACTTTTTTTGTATGTACCCGGTCTCCTCAACGTTGCTCTGGGAGTTAAAATAGAACTTTCCACTATTTGGTGCGGGTGTACTGCTAAACTCAATCCCTTCTGTGCCCGCGTCTTTTACATTCCAGATTGAACCGGTTTTTCGAAGATCATCATTATCCCACTCCTCGTAAACTTTGGGGTTGACAGCGCTCATGCCACTTCCTGCCCCAAACGGCGTGATACCTGGCACAGAGGTGCTCACGCTATTTTGAAAACGATCCCATTGGTTGTTAGTCCCCAAGCCAGAGAACGAGATCATATAAAGGCATTCATTATTATTGCCTTTTTCACCAATCCAATTGAGTTTGTTATCTCGGGCGTACTTATAATCCGTATTGGCGAAGGCATATAACCACAAGTTCCGAAAGTCGTCGACTAACCCATAGCCGCTAGTATTGATTACGTCGTGCAGATAATCCAGTACGGTTGCTTTCGATATGGTGCCTCCTTCGGCCAGTGGCAGTTCCGCTTTTCCATACAAGCCGGTGTAAAAAAGAAATGCCCGTCCCATCATGGCCTCTGCCGCGTATTTATTGGCATTGAATAGCTCGTTATTTTTATTCACATTTTGAAACGACTTGGCAGGCATTAGCTCAATGGCGTTTTTTAAGTCACTGGCAATTCGGGCAAAGCAAGAGTCGACCGTAGCTCTTGCCGGAATATTCGATTCGGTCGCTGTTTTTAAGGGTACCCCACCAAATAAACGGCATAGATCTAAATAACAGGAAGCCCGCAAATAGAGGGCCTGCCCTTTATAACTTGCTTTTTGCGGGTCTGTCAGGCCTGTGCTATTCTTGGCAAGGCTCTCCAAAACGAAATTAGCCCGGTAGATAGCCTTGTAATAATTTTGCCAGGGGACTAGCAACTGATCGAAATTGCGAACCTGATACCGCTCATATCCCCGAATCATCGGATCATCGAACAATGCTCTTCCATTGGCAATATAGTCATCGTCCAGGTAGGACGAAATGCCAATGAAACTATTGATTTGATCAAAATAGGCATCACGCTGAGCGGAATACACGGCGGCTATGGCCTGATCATAATCCCCCGCCGTGAGAGGGAAGGTCGCATTTGTTTTTTCCGTTAAATCCTGTGTGTCCAGGAAGTCCGAACACCCGGTCCAGAGGATGGACGACGTGATCAGCAGCAGAAAGATTCTACTTTTCATACTCAGTAAAGTTAAAATTAAGGATTCAGGAAGGGTCAGAATTTGAGTGAAGCGCCCAGTAGAACCGTGCGGGCGAGGGGATAAGGCGAAGAGTCGACGCCACCAGCCCAGTTGCCTCCGTTTTTGCCTCCATTGCCAACTTCCGGGTTGAAGCCTTTATACGGTGTAATTGTGAATAGGTTCTGGCCCGACACATAAAAACGAATTTGTTTTAGGGGCGAATTCGTCCACAAGGTTTTAAAATTGTACCCCAGCGTCAGGTTGCTCATGCGCCAGAAACCGGCATCGGCCACAAACCGATCCGACAAAGTAATGTCCTGTGTACTACCAGTATTAATTCTGGGTGTCGTATTGGACGTTCCCTCGCCATGCCATCGGTCCAGCGCCAGCGTCGACCAATTGTAGGTACCGTGATTAGTATTGTTGAAATAGTTCCAGATGACCTGATTGCCGGAAACGCCATTCGTGATGGCACTTAGGTCGAAGCCTTTGTAGGAGCAGTTAAAGGAAAAACCGAATATGAATTTGGGATTTGGATTGCCGATCATCGTGTAATCCGACTGGTCAATGACTCCATCGCCATTTCGATCTACGTATCGCATATCGCCCGGCTGCGCGGATGGCTGAATAACTTTGCCGTCAGCGCTCTTATAACTTTGTACTTCATCCGTATTTTGAAATAAACCATTTGATTGAAGGCCCCAGAAATAGCCAATGGGTTTTCCAACCTCAGCCCGATAGGTTTCCTTCTGGTCGGCGTGTAGGGCTGCATTAGGGCCGTGAATAATACCCTCTGGGTTGGCAATTCTAGTCACTATGTTATTCTGGTGTGCAAAATTGGCAGAAACACTATACGCAAACAGACCGATCTGATCGTTCCAGGAAAGGGCGATTTCCAGGCCTTTATTCTGCACATCGCCCCCGTTGATGTAAGGGGCTCCCGTTCCATCGGAGGCAAGTATGGGAGCCTGAATCAGCCAGTTTTTAGTGAGCTTCTGGTACCAGTCCAGTGTAAGCCCTAACCGGCTACGCAGCAAACGGGCATCAAGTCCAATATCGGTTTGCACCGATGTCTCCCAGCTTACATTTGGATTCGATAGAATGTTGGGATAGCCGCCGTTATCGTACTTGGTTTTATCGCTATACCTGAAAAAAGGAGCCCCAGTGAATGAGATGGTCGATAAATACTGAAATGGGCTTATCGCCTGATTGCCGTTTTGGCCCCAACTGGCACGAAGTTTCAGGTAGTCAAGCCAGCCTTTTGTGGGGCTCATGAAGGCTTCATTGGTCATGGCCCAGCCCGCCGATAAGGACGGGAAAAAGCCCCACCGTTTTCCCTGGGCAAAATTAGAGGAGCCATCTTCCCTGAATACAGCTGTCAGTAAATACGTCTGTTTATAATCGTAAGTAGCACGTCCAAAGGCCGATAAGATACGGGTAGCTACTAGTGGAGAACCGGTAAGGTGGGTGAAAGAAGGATCTATTGTTTTGTTGTTGGTCAGGTAGGCATAATCAAAACTACTGAAAAGTGAATTGGCATTATCGCCACTGATTGACTCACCAATGCCAATTTTTTCGGCTGAGCCCCCCAGCATAAAATCAAAATTGTGCTGATTTTGATGGGAGAATTTGTAGGTCAGGGTATTGTCGAAAATCCATTTCGTTCCCATTTGAATGGACTGCGCCGTTCGATCCATCGGGTTATAAAAATAAGAGGTGGCCTGCGTTGCCGAAAGCAAGTAAGCGGGCACCCAACTCCGATCGGAGGTGGTGTAGGAGTTAACGCCAAACGACGATCGGAACACTAATCCCTTGATGGGCGAAAGGATTAGGTAGATATTTCCATTCAGGTTATTGCCGCGCCTGAAGCTGCCCGACTTTTCATAATCCAGCCAGGCCAATGGGTTTGGAGCTGTTGGCGCTACGCCTGTGGGACTACCGTATACATTAAAGGGGTAATAGGGATAAGGACCTTGATTTGTTGGATCGGGATTATAAATTTGGATGACCGGGCTTCCGGATGCCACCGAAGCAAAGCTGGTTTCATTTCCCGCCCCCTCGCCAATGGTTACTCGCCGGTTGGTGCTTGCATAATTGACATTTTCGCCTATTTTTAGAATATCCCGATTGTTCACTTTAATCAGGGTGTATTCTGAATTCATTCGGAATGTTAGCCGGTTGTAGGTTGGCGTTGCTGGTTTACCGACAATACCCTCTTCCGAATTCATGGATACCCCCATCGAGTAAATGGCCTGTTCCGTTCCGCCCGTAATATTGATTGTGTGATTTTGAATGGGGGCATTTTTGTTAGATGTCGCATCTAACCAGTTCGTTCCATCCCAGGTGCCGTTGGCAATAGCGGCATAGTTTGGAATTAACGTAGCGAAATTGGGAACAGCTATTTTGTTGTTAGTATAATACTCCGAGGTAAGCATTAGGTAATCTTTGGCCCCCAGATAATTCATTTTGTGGGCCACGTTCTGAATGCCATAATACCCGTCGTAGCTAATCGTGGCCTTGCCAACTTTCCCTTTTTTAGTGGTTAGCAGAATAACGCCATTCGAAGCCCTCGATCCGTAAATGGCAGCCGATGCCGCATCTTTCAGCACATCGAGGGATTCGATATCCGCTGGATTGAGGTTACTGATATCCGGAACAGGCACCCCATCTACGACGTACAGGGGACTTGAATTACCCGTGGTACCTAGCCCCCGAATGCTTACCTTAAACCCATCGCCGGGTTGAGCTGACGCTTTGGTAATATTCAGGCCAGAAACCTGTCCCTTCAACGCATCCAAAACACCCGTATTATTCCGTTTCTGAATATCCGCTCCTTTAACCTGGCTCGTGGCTCCGGTGATCAATTTCTTTTGCTGCTCGCCATAGCCCACCACAACTACTTCATCCAGTGACTTAGTATCGAGTTTTAGGGTTAAGTTGATGGCCGTTTGATTGCCAACCGTTATTTCCTGATGTAAATAACCTACGTAGCTAAACACAAGAATGGCCTTCCCATCGGGCACTGAAATCCGGTAATGGCCCCCGCCATCGGTGCTCGTACCGGTCGTGGTACCTTTGAGTACAACGCTAACCCCTGGTAGCCCTTGATTGGTTTCCGGATCGGTAACCGTACCTGTCATGTTAATATCGGCTGACGATTCAATACTAGCTTCTGGCTGTAGGCGGTTGGTTTTTGACGGGGGCGTACCTGCTTTTCCGGGACCAGTAGCTGGGAAGATAGCGTACAAGCTACCATCTACCCTTTGGTAGCGAAGGCCATTGGTAAGGATACGTTTAAGGGCTGTCTCTACATCGTCTTTTCGGCTGGCATCGTAGTGTACCAGTTGATTTTCCACAACAGTCCCTTCATACAGAAAGTGAACGCTGAATCGTTTTTCGAGATCATTTAATACGTCTTTCAGCAACTGCTGTGGCTGTTTAACTGAATTTTTGTGTAGCGTTGATAGACGTTTCGTTGTTGCTAAATCCTGCGCAGTTCCCATAGCCAGGCTGCCGGCAAACCAGCCGGTTAGAATGAGTAGTCGTATGTTCATCTAGGAATAAGGGGTTTGAGAAGATTCTCGGTTTGTTGTATTGGCAGAAATCAGGTGATTTAGTTACCAAACACGACGGTGCCTTTTTCAATATGGACTGGTACATTCAGGGTAACCGCAATGCCCTCCAGTAAGGCCCGTTCGTTATTCGTCGGGACAGAGCCACTCAGGACACGCTGGGCTAATGTGGGGGATCGGATGATTACCCGCCGGCCATATGTGTCCTCGATTACCTGTCCCAGTTCACTCAATGTCATGTCATCGAGCAGCAATACACGCCGTGTCCAGGAAGCCATTCGGTCCACTCGTACCGATCGTCGATTTAACTGACCGGTTTTTTCGTGGTAATGAACGCCATCGCCTGGCCGCATCAACAAGGATCGAAGCGTATCCGCTTTAACCAATTGCAACCGGACGGATCCCGTTTGTAAGAGTACGTCAGCCTGATTGTGTCGGCTCTGCACATTAAAGGCCGTACCCAGGACTTCCACGGCTAATTCGCTCGTATGGACAATGAACTGCGGCTGTGATAGTCCTTTACGCTTAACAACGTGGAAAAAACCTTCCCCCTTGAGCCAAACCTCTCGGGTTGCCCGGTCACTCCAGTTACCGGGTATACGAACTTCACTGTTGGCGTTTAGGGTAAGTTGGGAGCCGTCAGGAAGCTGAATCTGCTGCAGTTGCCCAAAGGCTGTACGGTAAAAGGTGTCTGGGATTGGTTTGTTTACCCACCAAAGTAATCCAATGAGTAGACCCGCCAGAGTGGCTGCTGCCCACCACAACGGTCGATAGGAGCGAAGCGGAATAATGGGTACCGTATCAGCTAATTCGCGTTGACTGGCAAGGTTCCTGTTGAAACGTTCCCATTCTGCCTTGATGGTTGTGTCCGATACGGGTTCTTCATCAAATTGTAACGCCATCAACACCGCTATCGCCTGTTGTACAACAGCCTGCTGATCGGGATAATCACGTAGAAAGGCAGCCCAAAACAAATCAGTGTGTGGCTCAGGATGTTTAACCCACCGTACAAATTCGAGATCAGCTAAAAAATCGTCTACCTGGTAATTGGCGTAGTTCATGCAGCAGGAAATCGGTTTCAAGAAGGAATAGACCGAATGGCATGAATTTGTCCTGAATAAATAAAAGAAATTTTAGATAAATAAGAAATAATTATATAAATAGACTATAATATACCCGTATTTCTTATAATAATACTAGGTAAAATTGAGTCTGTAATGTGGTGAAGACACCAATAGCGATTGAAATTAGCCGACTACGCAGAAGCTTAAGCGCTTCGTAAATCAGATTTCGGGCGGCATGATTCGTTACGGCCATTACGGATGCAATCTCATCATAATCCATATCGTGATAAAACCGAAGGTAGATAGCCTCCTGCTGGCGGGGTGTTAGAAACGAAAGCCAGTGCGACATCTGCTGGCGTTGTTGATCGGAATTTTCATCATCCATCAACAGTTGTTCGGGCGAAAGTGTGACAGTAAATTGATTAACCTCTTCGGTTAATTCAGTACTCACAGGCCGGTTACCTGAAAGCCGGAGCATTTTTCGACGCAACGACTTGTAAAGATAATTTCGTACGGAAGGAGTCTGACTCAGGAATGTTCGACGTTGCCATAATTCCGTAAACAACTCCTGGAGGGCATCTTTAACAAATTCGGTATCGGGAGAGAACTTTCGGCCGTACTGAAATAGAATTGAGTAATACTTAGTAAAGAGTTGCTCAAATGCCGTTTCGTCGCCTTTTATAAAGGTTTTCCAAAGAGCCTCGTCATCTGACAAAGAGGTGGATGCGTTGTCCAAGTGATGTATCTATTAATCTGGACTGGTAATGATTGCAAAGTAATATTATTTGGTGGAATAAGTCAAAATGTGTATTAATGACAGGATTAAGATAAGAATCCTGGAAAACATATAAGTTACTCTGAAATCATACCGAGGTTTTCGTGGACAATATTGATTGAAGAGGATACAAGCGTAAATTATTTATTTATAGGTTTTTATGCCGGCCTGAGGGAGGTCTCTATACCCTTTTATTGAACGAATGTCTCGATGATTCCCAAAGCGATAATTCACGGTCCACTTTTGGCTGACGAGATACTGTAACTCTTCGCATTTTTTCTTTTTATCCACTTTCAGTTGACACCCTACCCTACAGGCAAATCAGACGCCTGGCATTAAGTAACAGCCATCAAGTATACGGCTAACGAGTTCGTTTTAAGTAAATAGGGTATTTCTGCGGAAAAGTACATAATTCACGGTCGGCCGCTGCCGTCATTTGCCCAAGCAGTGTACAGCGTAGTCTCAAGTAGGAGCCTTTTAAGAGATGGCTAAAATATGGTAAATTTGTTACACATGGCTTCTTCGGCCAAGCAGGAAAAGACTGATCATAGCTCCCAGAACATAGACACTAACACTCCACCCTAAAATAGTGTAGCTCCAGTGGTTCACCTGTAGCGTGTTGGCCAGAAAAGCATAAGGCCAGAGATAGGGAGAATAATGACTTACCGGAAGGCTGCGGGCAATAGCGCTTGCCAGGGTGGCGAAAAGCCCCACCCCGGCAGGAATGATAAAGCTCGGATACCACAAACTAATCAGTAGTTGAATGACGATCACGCCTAAGCCGCCCACAAATAGATTCATACAAGCCAGGGGCATAAAGGCAGGTATGGTAAAATCCTGGAACCCATAGGCTGGCTTTAGCTGACCCATCAACCAGCCGGCGCCTAGCCCAAAAAAGACTAACAAGACGTGACTTAGCGCGATCAAGGCACTCAACACGAACAGCTTACTCAGATAAATACTGCTTTTCGGCACCGGTAAGCTATATAAATAGCCCCAACCTCGGTTTTGATGCTCAAGTGCTGCGTAGAGGGCGGATAGCAAGGAAACATAGAGCGGAAAAATAAACAGCGACCAGCCAGCCAACAGGTGCTCACAGAAATTGATCCAGGGATTAACCCCAGGTTGATAGAATTTATCGCCATTGGTATACCCAGCCATAAAGGCCATAACAACCACAAAAGCGGGGGCAAAAATGGCTAACCAGACGACTAACGTTCGGTTGATCTTCAGCCGCTCCATCTCTAGGCTGGTGATCAAATACGTTATTGCATTCATAGTTTTGACTTGGTCAGGATTAAAAAAATGTCTTCTAGCGTTTGTGCTGAGTTTTCGGCAGAAAAGTCACGTTGAAGCTGGGTAAGGGATCCCTGAAACAGCAGCTGTCCATGATTGAGGATGCCCACATGCGTCACAAACTTTTCCATTTCGCTCAGTAAATGACTGGAAACAAATACCGTTTTGCCATAGAGTTTACTTAAGTCAATCAGCAAACGACGGATGTCCCGAATCCCGGACGGATCGAGTCCATTGGTTGGTTCATCCAGCATCAGCAGGTCTGGATTTCCCAGCAGCGCCAAGGCGATCCCTAGCCGCTGCCGCATGCCCAGCGAATAGCGATCGACCCGCTTGTTAGCCTCCTGAGTAAGATCCACCATCTCTAGTACGCTGTCGATCTGGTTTCGCCCCACTTGGCGGGCAAGTCGGCCGATCTGGAGGTTTTCATAGCCGGTCAAATGAGGGTAGAGCACCGGGGCTTCAATTAAAGCGCCGACCTTTGCTAGGATCGCCAATCGGTCATTCCGAATGTCTTGACCAAATAGTTGAATGCTTGGTCCTGAGGTTTGAATCAGTCCCAGCAGCAGTCGTATTGTGGTGGTTTTACCCGAACCATTGGGGCCTAGGAAACCAAAAATACTCCCCGCAGGCACTTGTAGATTGAGCTTATCAACGATTGTTTGCTGACCTTGACAGTAGCTGAGTTGATGAGTTTGGATGGCGTAAGTCATTCGATTGGATTTTGGTCCAAAACAAATGAGTTCGATCCGCTCGAAAAAAGGGAGACCTTAGAAACCGCTCAGGGTCTGATCAACCCGTGAAATTGGCCAGCCAACCGGTTTGACGGTCTAAAAAAAGGCGTCTAATCCGACAGAAAGCTCGTTGGGGGCATGACTGCCCATCCGATCGCTTCCTTTCAGTAACTTTATCCCCTTATGCATCACCGATTCCAGCGACTCTTCACCAAACCCATACCTGATTACTTACCGACTCTTTTTCATAGTCTGGTCTGGTTAGCCTATATCGGATCAGTTATCTATATCAATACCTATCAAGGCGTTAACTTTCTAATTGGCCATCCTAGCGTTTACATCTTGGCCCAAATGATCGTCTTTTATACCAACTATCAGTACTTCATTCCCGCCTTACTGGCTCGCATGAAGGTGGCTCGTTTTATGGCTGTTAATGGGCTGCTCATTCTGGGTTTGGTGAGCCTGGGCATTCCAGCTTATCAGGGACTAAGAAACTGGTACTTGGGTGGTGAGGCTGGTCATTTCCCCTTGTCCTATCGGGAACAATTTATTCTACGATCTCTTGAATTAGTGCTGTTTGTCGCACTTGCCTGTATCGTGCGGTTTGCTGTTGATTGGTTTACGTTTCAGCAGAAGAGAAGGGAACTCGAGAATACCCAACTCAGAACCGAGCTCTCCTTTTTACGGTCCCAACTGAACCCCCATTTTTTATTCAACACCTTGAACGCGTTGTATGGACTGGCCATCAAACAATCGGCAGACACGTCGGCGGGAATCATGCAGCTTTCTCAGCTGATGCGGTATGTGCTGTATGAAACGGATGAAGAGCAGGTTCCATTGGAAAAAGAAGTGGAGATGATCGAGCATTTTCTAGCCTTGCAGCGACTACGGTTACCCCTGGACTTTCCGCTTCATTTTGTCGTTCAGGGAGATGTAGAAACCGTACGACTCGAACCGTTGCTGCTGCTGCCGATTGTTGAAAATGTCTTCAAGCATGGGGCGGAGTTTGCCTCTATTTCGCTTGTACTGGATGAGACCAGCTTGACCCTACGCACCACGAATGGAATCCGAACCACGGGCATCCAGCCGGTGGGTGGCATTGGGCTGACCAACTTAAAACGCAGGCTAACCCACTTGTATGAAAACCGCCATCAATTGCAGCTCAGTCAGACGGGTGAGCACTTTCAAACTACGCTTTTATTGACCTTCCAGCGATTATGATAAAAACTCGATGCCTAGTGGTAGATGATGAACGACTAGCCCTGGAGGTAATGGAATCCTATATCGAGCGAGTGCCTTTCCTGCACCTGGCTAAGTTATGCTCAACCCCGCTGCAAGCGCTTGAATTCTTAGCTCAAAATCCCATTGATGTACTTTTTCTGGATATCGACATGCCCGGTTTAAGTGGCTTGCAGTTGCTACAAACATTGAAGAGCCCCCCACTGGTGATTCTGACTACGGCCTATTCCCAATTTGGAGTCGAAGCCTTTGCGTTGAATGTAACGGATTATCTGCTCAAACCGATTCCGTTCAACCGGTTTCTGGCCGCGGTCCAAAAGGTACAAACCCAACTCGGTACCCATCGCTTGCCTACGACTGAATCCGCGCCTGAACCCAAACCGTTGACTGGCCACCTGTTCGTCAAATCCGGCGTAAAGACGATGCGTGTCGATTTAGACGATATTCTCTTCATTGAGGGCAAAAAAGACTACGTGTTGGTGCATACCCGCCATCAAAAGATTAGTACCCAGTTTTCGCTAACTGGCTTTATGGAGAAACTACCACCCGCCCACTTTGCCCGAATCCACCGTTCGTTTATTGTTGCCTTGACAAAAATTGATAGTATTGAGCGTAACCGCATTGTGATTGCCACCACTGAAGTCCCGATCGGAGAACTCTACCGGGAAGAATTTTTTAACCGGATTGGCTAACTTTTGTGCAGACATACTATGTATCCGTGGAAAGCGTACCATCTTAATAAACGCCCCAATTACAGACACGCAAATCTCTCTTCGTCTCAGATGGGAGCGTTTTAAGCGAATAGTTTACTGAAGGCTATGGGAAGGATTCAGTAAGCTTTTCAACCGTTGATAAGTTTACTCTTTCACATCAGGCGAAAAAGTGGTCGCCTTCTAGTTCATCAAAATAGATTACTTCAAAAGTGGGCTTTTAGTAGTTAGTGGGCTGGCCACCACTAGCCCTTGCAATCATTTAGAAGATAGTAGCGCACGAACGAGTCGACGTCTTTTCTTCAATACACATCAACCTCTCTCAACGTGTTGCCTTAACATCCACTTACTAGCGCCACGCCTGGACCGCTGTTCCGCCAAAAATCATCGTTTTAAGACCTGGCGTAAAAAACAGGTTAGGCATCGAAATGTCATTCAGAGCTTTATGCTGGTCAGGGGTAAACTGGATCGTTAAAGACGCCAGATTGTCCTCGAGTTGGTCCGTTTGGCGGGCACCCATGATGGGAGCTCTTACGCCGGGCTGCGCCAGAAGCCAGGCTAAAGCCACCGAGGGCAGAGGACGGTCGAGCTGACCAGCTACGCTACGGAGTACGTCGAGAATCTGCCAGTTGCGGTCGGTGAATTTGGAGTTACCAAACGGATTGGGGCCCTTGAGCCGTCCCTGCCCACTAGCCTCCCCGTTAATTCGCTCATACTTACCGGCCAGAAACCCAGCCGCCAGTGGGCTCCACGGCGATAGGCTAAGCCCACATTCCCGGCCGGCGGGCAGGTGTTCCTGTTCCACCATGCGTTCCACCAGCGAGTACTCCATCTGCATGGCGATGGGGCCGGGTACATGATGGACAGCGGACAGCGTAGCGGCTTTGGTCGTATACCAGGCGGGCATGTCCGAGAAACCGAAGTACCGAATCTTACCGGCCTCTACCAGCGCTCCCAGCGTCTGCAGAACCTCCTCCACCGGCGTCACCATATCCCAGACGTGCAGCCAGTAGAGGTCTACATAGTCGGTCTTCAACCGGCGCAGTGAACCCTCGAGCGCCTGATGAATATGCTTGCGCCCATTGCCCCCCGCGTGGGGATTGCCTCGTTGGGTATTAAAACCAAATTTAGTGGCTAGCACCACCTGGTCGCGCAACTGTCTCTCAGCGATGTACTGCCCAACGAGTTCTTCGCTGCGACCACTCGAATACACATCGGCGGTATCGATAAAGTTGCCCCCAGCGTCAAGGTACTGATTGAAGATCTGTTGGGAAGTATCATCCGGCGAACCCCAGGCCGTATTGCCAAAGGTCATAGTGCCAAGGGCTAAGGGGCTGACAATAAGGCCTGAACGCCCCAGCGTTTGATAATCAGTCAGGGTCATGGGTGTTATCGTTTATGAATTGATGAGCGAATTAAATCCCTTACTGCGCCGAGAAGCGGAACGCAACCGGACTCAGGCCCGTCTTTTGTTTGAAGAGACGGCTAAAATATTGGGGGTACTCGAAGCCAAGCTGGAAGGCCAGCTCATTGATCGTCAGGGACGTCGTGAGCAGCCGTTGTTTGGCCTTTTCGATCAGGGCCTGGTGAATATGCTGCTGGGTGTTCTGACCCGTCAATATCCGTAGCATATCGCTTAGGTAAGCCGGTGAGACATTCAGCGCATCGGCGAAAAACTGCACCGATGGTAAAGGAAGTTCGGCATCCTGGGCGAAGTAGCCGGTCAATGCCGTCTCGAACTGACTTAACAACGATCCCTCATTGCGGTCGTGCTCAACCGTACGCCGGGTGAAAAACTGCCGGTGGTAAAACCGGTCGGCGTAAGTGAGCAGCAGCTCAATCTGCCCCACCAATACGTCCTGGCTAAAGGCATCAATCGGCCGTTCACATTCGTCCCGCAGATTATCCAGCAACCGGTCGAGCAGGGTTTCTTCCCTCTCCGCCAGGTGAAGGGCTTCATGGACGGTATACGAGAAAAAGCCATAGTGGCCTATCTTCTTGCCTAAAGGGTATTTACGTAGCAAGTCTGGATGAAAGACCAGCATCCACCCGGTTACCCCGGAGGTATCCAACGATTCATCGACACGGAATACCTGGCCGGGGGTCGAAAAGCCCATGACCCCTTCACTAAAGTCATAGGGCCGATGGCCATAATAAAGCAACCCTTTCAAATTGCGCTTGATAAAAATGGTGTACAACTGTGGCACGATCGGCTGATTAATAGACTGACCGGCACTGGCCACTGCCAGGCGGTTGGCTGCGCCTAAGTCAATCAGGGTAAGCAACGGATGCGCTGGCGCGGGTAAGCCGTAAAATCGGGTGTACTCCGTGACGGTATGCAACGTCTGAATCTGGCTCGACATATTTTTTTGCATTACAGCAATCAGGCTCCTTACTCCTAACGCCGGATTGTTGACTAGCTCCTCCGGATTAACTAACAACCGGATGTATGGATTAATTATTCAGCTAAAAACTGGATAAGCGTCCCCCGCTACGCTGCCCATGGGTAGAATCGAATCGAGCGCGGTAAGCTCCGAAGGAGTTAGGGTGATGTCGGCGGCTGCCACGTTCGCTTCTAAATAGGTCCGGCGCTTGGTGCCAGGTATGGCTACCACGTCCTGGGCCAGTACCCAGGCCAACGCCAGTTGCGAAGCCGAAACCCCTTTGGTTTGGGCCATCGTTTTGAGTTTGTGGACTAGTTCCAGGTTCTTGTAAAAGTTGTCACCCTGGTAGCGGGGAAACATCCGGCGCGAATCGGAAGGCTCAAAGTCGTCCGGCGATTGGATGGCTCCTGACAGAAAGCCTCGGCCTAAGGGCGAATAGCCCACAAAACCGATGCCCAGCTCCCGCGTTGTTTTCAGTACCCCCGTTGCCTCCACACCCCGGTCGAAGAGCGAGTATTCACTTTCGATGGCCGTGATGGGGTGCACCGCGTGCGCCCGGCGAATGATGTCGGAGGACACTTCCGACAAGCCCAGGTAGCGTACCTTGCCTTCTTTAACCAAATCAGCCATAGCTCCTACCGTGTCCTCAATAGGCGTATTGGGGTCTAGCCGGTGCAGATAATAGAGGTCGATGTAGTCGGTTTTGAGGTTCTTCAAGGATCGCTCAATGGCTTTGCGTACGTAAACGGGCTGTCCGTTGTAGGCGAAGGTAATGGTGTCCGTATCGTCAATCTCAAACCCAAACTTGGAGGCAATCGTGACCTGATGGCGCTTATCCGCAATGGCTTTGCCAATCAGTTGTTCGTTGGTAAAGGGGCCGTAGAGATCGGCCGTATCCAGCATCGTTACCCCGAGTTCGAGCGCCCGGTGAATGGTGGCTATGCTTTCGGCTTGGTCGGGCGTTCCGTAAACAGTGCCACCGGGAAAATCGGTCATGCCCATGCATCCTAATCCCTCAACCGACACGTGTAATCCCTGGCTACCGAGTGCTACTTTTTTTAACCTGTCCATATCGTATTATGATTACTCTTGTTTTTTTAGGACAAAGGTCAGGCTAAAGTGAGGCCTAGCTGCTAAACGAATTGGGATTTGTGCAACACAAAACGAAGCGTTTGGCAACTAACCTAGGTGTCACAACAAACGCCCAAATTTATAAGCAAACACATGAAGACCCCGTCGTTGCAGCCGGAGAAAGTTCATGAACGACCTTACGTCTCAGGCGGGAGCCTTATTTGAGATTAGGATAAGGTCCGTCTACTTAGGAATAGGACCTTTTTAGAATACTGACCGCTTTGGACAACTAGCAAGAGTTGCCCAAGCCCACTACTTGGGCAGGTACACGCTAAAGGTGGCCCCCTGACCAGGTTGACTACGGGCGGTTATAGCGCCCCCGTGATTGCTGACCACCTTCTCACAAATCGCCAGCCCGATGCCCGTGCCGGCGTACGCTCCTTTGCCATGCAGCCGCTGAAAGACCTGAAAGATGCGATCCCGGTAGTGCTCCTCGAAGCCGATCCCGTTGTCAGTCACTTCGATCAGGTGGTAGGCAACCGCCGGCCGGACGGGCTTCACCCACCCCGGCAAGTCGGTGGAAAGAAGCTGGCTAGCGCCAATACGAATCCTTGGCTTGACTGGCTGGCCTGTCTGATCCCGCCCACTGAATTTGATGGCGTTGGTGAGCAGGTTTTGGAAGAGTTGCTCGAATTGCAAGGCATCCCCCGCTACAACGGGTAAGTGATCCACCTCAAGCTGAGCCCCGCTTTCCTCCAGCAGCACCGATAACGTGTCCAGTACGTCAGTAAGCACCCGGTTGAGATCCACAGCCAGCGGGCTGACCGGACTGGTAGCCAGGCGGGAAAAGGCCAGTAGGTCCTTTATCAACTGCGACATGCGACTGGCTGCCAGCTGCATGCGATCCAGATAAACCAGCTCCTCCCTGGAGGAGTGGACAAGCCGACTTTTCAGCAGATCACCGAACTGTTGAATTTTGCGCAGCGGTTCCTGTAAGTCATGACTAGCCACGTAAGCGAACTGCTCCAGATTCTGATTCGATCGGGCCAGGTCTTGGTTGGCTTTGGCCAGATCCCGGTTGGCGTACTCAACTTTCTCCCCCGAAGCGGTCAATGCTTCGTTGATGGCGGCATAGTCTGCATTCTTGCCTGTTAACTCCTGGTTGGTACTGGCCAACTCGTCCAGGGCTGCTACCAACTCGTTTGTCCGCTCTGCTACCTGCTGCTCAAGCACGCGGGACAGGCTTCGATAGCGCTCTTCACTCGCCAGTAGCTGCCCGTGGGTTTTCACCTGCTCGGTTACATCAATGGCCATGTTCAGAATGGCATAGACTTGTCCCTGATCATTGCGTAACGGTTTGTACGTATAGTCAAAGTAAAACGTTGTCAACTTACCGCCTACTACCAGATCGGCCCGGGCAGCTCGTTGCTGATGGACGGTGCCACTCCTGAAGATAGTGTCCAGCAAGTCCAGAAATGGCTGCCCCTGTAACTCCGGCAACGCCTGGGCGAGCGGTTTGCCAATGACCGAGTGGTCTTTTCCCCAGTAGGTGATCATCATCTCATTGGCTATTTCAATAACCAGCTCAGGTCCAGTGTACAGACTGGTGGCCACGGGCGCTTCTTCGATCAACGCCGTAATTCGTTGATGACTCTGTTCCAGGGCCAACTGGGCACTTTTTTGGGCAGCAATGTCTTCGGTGCTTCCGTACCACTTCAGCACCCTACCGGCGGAGTCTTTGCGGGCAAAGGCCCGCGAGCGCATCCACTTATAGGTACCCTCGGCCAGCCGGATGCGATGTTCTACATCATAGGGTTCACCGGTCTGAATCGAATGCAGCCACGCCTTCACCATAGACGGCCGATCATCGGGATGAGGCACTTGCATCCAGCCTTCGCCCAAGGCCTGGGCCGCTGTCAGCCCCGTCAGGGTGAGCCATCGTTGGCTAAATCCATCAATGTTGCCCTGGGCATCGGCCGTCCAGGGGACTTGCGGATTCAGCTCGACTGTGTAGTGAAGGTGTTCTTCCTGCTCATGTTGGTCTTGCCGGGTCTTGACGAGTTGGGTAACGTCAATGACCTGAATCATGATATAGCTCAACTGACCTTGTTGGTCCATCAGGGGTTGGGCAACAAACTGATAATAGCCCGTCACCAGTGAGGGTCCACACCAGAACTGGGCTTGATAGTCTTGGGCCTCATAAGGCTGTCCAGTTCGATAGACCGTCTCAAAAATTTCATAGATACCTTGCCCCTCAAGTTCGGGCCACACTTGACGAATCGATCGGCCCAGGAGTTGCTCCTGAGTACGGCCGAATATGGCCTGGTAGCGAGGATTGGCAAAGACAAAGACCTGTTCCGGGCCCTCAACGACGGCAATGGCCGAAGGGGCCTGCATAAACAAGTGAGCTACCTGCTGGTTCCAGATGGCTGTAAAGGGGGGACTATCTGGCCGGGAAGAGGCAGTATGCATAGCGGGTAGAAACGTACGTTGAGACCTCTAAGATACCCACCCTACTAAGACGACGCAAGAAGAGGAATCGATTGGCTGGAATTCAGCGGGTAGGGTTAACAGAATGGAGCGATTTGTGAGAATCTATAAATCTGTCGCCGATCAGTTATCCTGTACACAATCAAACGCTCCTATGCTTGTGAACAAAAGTACATTCATGCGGCCAGGTTGGTTTTCAGAATCGTTGTGATTTTGCAATGGTCGGGACAGTCGGCAACCGCTTGCAACAGTTGTTGCTTGATAGCCTGCAACTGAGTGATTTGTTCCTCGATCAAACGGACTTTTTTCAGCACCTGTTTTTTGCCTGCCATGCAATCTAAGCCGCCCATTTCGTAAGAGGATATGACCTGCTGAATCTCCGCCAGTGTGTAGCCAATGGCCTTTAATTCCCTAATGGCTCGCAACCGGGCAAGGATGGCGGGTGAATACTCCTTGTAATTGTTTTCCCGCCTGGCCTTCCGGGGCAGGCGCAACAAGCCAATCTTTTCATAGTAGCGGATCGTGTCGCGGGAGAAGCCCGATTCCTGGGCAAGCATGCCAATGAGCATAATTTTCTGGGGTTGACCACTTGACAGTGGAGTATACTCCACCGTTTAAATTTACCAGAAAAAACATGAAACCACTTACGCTTACTGGGTTTGCCTTGTTATTTGCATTGTGCTGCCTGGCACAAACAAAAACAACAAAGACAATGGAAACCGAAGCTGTTTTAAAAAAGAAAATCGCCTTGGCCTGCAAGCTCACGGACAAAGACCAGATCAAGCGAATGAATGAATTGCACCAGACGCTTTTTAAAAAAGTGTCGCGCACGGTAGAACATCCGACCAGTTATGAGCTGGTGTTCAACGGAACAGATAATGCCATCATTGGCGAACTGGCTGAATTCATGAAATTCGAGCGCCTATGTTGCCCTTGGCTGGTATTTCATCTGACTTTTCAGCCCGAAGAAGGCCCGATCTCGATAGAAATGGGGGATTCCGCCCAAACAAAGGAAATGGTCTATCTGGTGATGGAACTTGAAAAACTCGAAAAGCGCGCTGTTCGATAGGTCTATTTTCGAATTCAGTCCCTGGGTGCATAGAAACTAATGCATACCCCAATGGGTCATAAAATTATTTCTTTGAGCATCGACAAACTGGCCCTCACCTTTTTAGGTTGAGTGCCTTATACGCTTCGGTTCATCATGAACAAATCAGTTTTTAAAGTTACCAAAATGGACTGTCCTTCTGAGGAACAGCTCATTCGTATGAAGTTAGGCGGTGATGACACTATCGAGCGGTTGCAATTCGACATCCCCAACCGCCAACTCACCATACTTCATACGGGCGATGTGGCACCCATCAGGCAGGCCATTGATAGCTTGCGACTGGATAGTTCCCTGGTGGAAACCGAGGATGCCGATTTAGCCGAATTGACCGAAGAAACACCCCGCGACCGGCAGTTGCTGCTTACCGTGCTTGGCATCAATGCATTTTTCTTCTGTTTGGAAGTGTTAGCGGGATTCTTAGCTGAATCGATGGGCCTGATAGCTGATTCCCTCGATATGCTGGCCGATGCGCTGGTATATGGCTTGGCCCTCTATGCGGTCGGCAAAGCGGTAAGCGCCCAAAAGATCGTGGCCCGCATTAGTGGATATTTGCAATTAATCCTGGCGATTGGCGGACTGGTGGAAGTAGTACGCCGGTTCCTCATCGGTGAGGAGTTACCTAATTTCGGCTTGATGGTTGGGGCTTCCATGCTGGCTCTCATCGGTAATTCTATCTGCCTGTATTTGTTGCGCCGTGAAAAAAGCGACAAAGCACATATGCAAGCCAGCGAGATTTTCACCTCAAACGATATTGTGGTGAATTTGGGCGTAATGCTGGCTGGTGGTCTGGTCTATCTGCTTCACTCGCCTTGGCCAGATTTGATTATTGGTCTGCTAATATTTGGCGTCGTTGCACGCGGTGCGTTCCGTATTTTTCAACTTGCCCGATAGGCGATTGCGCCTTCTCACTTAACGCCCGTTTTCGCGGGACTTCGGAATATCTTTATTAATGATTATGTCCTGCTTACTGAGTGGTCTCAAATTGCCGTCTCACTAATCAACTGCTTATTCTCACCGGGGAGATGAGTTCGTGCGACATGTACGAACAATTGTAGCTGTCTTGTCCTGAGTGGAAACCGATGAGTTTAAGACATACTTTTTGCAACTCTCTCTGTTTCTTCTGACTAATCCGCAAACTGAAAAAGCTGGTTTAGTAGCGCTGTTTTCTTCATTAACAGTGGGTCGGGATAATAGCCACGTTGGGGCTCTTTCTGAAGGGAAAGCAAGCCAAACCAACTACTAAACTGCTGTACAAAGCGCCAGCGGTATACCCGCTCAAATTCTAACCAGTAACCTGACAGCCGACCAGAGGGTATCGACTCCCGTAAATGAGGAAAAGCTTGTTGAACTTTATGGGCATAAAAATCCGTGTTGCGCCATTCGCTTCCGTACCGATCGACCAGGTAGAGGGAAAAAGCCCAACCGAACTGACCCGCCTGGGTCTGGGTATCATCCAGGTAAGCCCAGTTAAAACGAAGGGTATAATCCTGGAGTACTTGCCGGAAGCGTAAAGCTCGATGCTGGCCCATCGCCTGTTTACCCAGTTTAGTCAGCTGGAGGGTATTATGCTGTTTCCTGGCATAAGGACTCAGCAAAAGGCAGACTTTAAGCGCCTGAAGAAAGGGAACATTATCCTCCGAAATCTTTTTGGTAATGCCCCGTTCGATATCATCCTGCACCAATAGCTTTCGGTCATACAGCTCTCGGCACAGGGCCAGGGGGAGATTACCCTTCGGGGTTAGCTTGATCGATTGATGGTTGAGTAACTGCTGATAGAGCACCTCCATCAATACAAAGAAGGGAATTTGATCCAATAATGAATCGGTCAGTCCCTGGTGTAAAGCGAGACATGACCCGCTGCCCAACGGCTCGTTCAGCAGTACATGCATCTGCTGAGGGGAGAGACCCTCGAAATCGGGCTGCGGCTGCTGATTGCGCGCTTGGGTGAAAGTAGCCATCTTCTGGTTTATTTCTTCCAGGGAGAGATGTCCTTTGGTCACTTCGGGGTGAGCAGCGATGAAAGCTTGCCAGATTTCTTGAGCGACTCCCATAGGACAAGGTGTTAGACCAGTTGGTGAATAAGTCAAAGATATCCAAATTCGGGGAGCGTTCTCATCAATACCGAAAGCGAAATTTGCTTCTTTAGGTTTGTAACCTTTTCACAACGCTCCTTCGAAAAGGCTACAAACTCTCATCTAACCCAATCTCACATTTTCTAAACGGTGGTGGCTGTTGCACAACTCTTCTTCCCACATCGATTTTTCGACATCTGACTTTGGGAATAAGAATATCTACCATTGCCTGCACTTCTTAGTTGAGAAAAAGCACACTGAAGTCCAGAAAATCCTCTTGAGAAGACAATGACCAATCTACCTTTAGGGCTATGGCCTGGCTGAGAATGGACTTAGTGGTGAACTTCATGTATTTCTTCAGGTTGAAAGCAATAGCCGCCATCAGCATCACTTTGTGAGCCCCAGCTTTACCCCGTACATTGATCTTTCGCAACCCAGTGTACTCCACCAGACTCCCTAAGACGGGTTCCACCGTCCGTTGACGAAGTCGTTTCATGCGTTTGCCCCGTCGACTTTGCTGGCGCTCCAGGGCTCGACGATAGAAGGGATCATAGGCCGTTCGGAGAATTTGTCTGTATTGACTCTTGGGTATACAGGTGGATTTGAGCGGACACTGTTGGCAGGCCTGATAATCTGCCCGATAGATTTTCAACAAACCAGATTCGACATAGGAGGCAAAAGTCTTCAAAGGCAATCGCTTGCCAGCTGAACACGTAAAGTAATCCCCCTCAGAATCATAGGAAAACCCTTCGATTTGAGGCTTATAGTGGCTAAAGACGGGTATCCAGCCCGTGATATTCCACCCTTCTAGCAAGGCGTAGTTACTACCGTTTGAGTAACCCGTGTCAGCCAATAGCTCTTCTAAACGTAGCTCATTGGCAGCAAACCGCTGCTGAAGCTTGAGAGTGATATCAGGTAAGTAATGGCTGTCCCGACGATCGGCAAAATCGGCCTGCACATGACTAATGACGCCTTCAGCAGTATCAACTGCCAAGCTACAATGGTAGTTAAGTTTGCGTGCTTTACCGGGCTTAATCGAGATGCGGGCATCGGGGTCGGTGGGACTGTAATGAGTTTTGTTGCTGAGTAACTTTGCTTTTTCGTTACTGGCTCCTGAAGGAGTCGGGGCACTCGTTAGGTTTTGCTGATGCTTTTTCAAGCGTCTCAATTGGTGATCAGCTGCGGTAATCACTGAGGCAGCTTGACGGGGGCTGACTTTAGCTTTGGACATCACTGGCTCATGCTGATCCGTAGCCGATTGGACCAGATTGGGCCCCGGTAGATTGGGTTGTTTTTCAAGCAGTGTTTCCATCGAAGCATTGGCTTTAACGGGGGCCGAGTCGATGGCTACTCTACGGCCAGCCACCATGTTGTTGGCTACACACAAACTGAACACTTTATCAAACAGAGCCTCAAAGAGTGCCTCCGGATACAGTTGTCGAGTACGGCTCAACGTGGAGTGCCAGGGTAATGGCTCATCAATGTTATAGCCGGCCTTCTTCTTCCAACGGGGCAGAATTACACGTTAGTGAACTAATAGATTAGTTAATACCTGTTTATCAGGCAGTTAAAAAGAGACTATCAAAAAGGAAATCCTTTTTGATAGTCTAAATTACCCCTTCAGATTGAACAGATTGGCCGTTTTTGTGACTGCTTTTTGGACACCCTTTTTGATAACAGACTGATTGTCAACGATTGGCTCTTTATTAACTATAAAACACGTTGCTTAGCGTGTAAATCTGCCCCGTTGGAAGAAGAAGGCCTATTATCAGCCTATAAGGAATTATGTACGATTCTGCAAACGTACCCAACTACCAATCGGAGCCAAAGGAGTGTATTTAACTTTCATAAGGCCGCAGCCGACCGTAAACCACTTCAGTTGGATTTTCTAAGCGCTCAACTACTGATTATCCGCTAAGCTAGCCTAGATTAGTGGATCGACTTTCTTTTTATTCGAGTCAAAAAACGTTATCTAATGTGGTTGAGTAAGATGTGACGTTTTGAACCTTAAGACAATTTCTGGTAACACAAACCCTTGGATGACCACGTGTCGAACGCTTGGGGCAGTCTGTGTCGCATTTTTCAGCATAACTAACCATAGTATCTTTAAGATGAGCTTATAGGGTAGTTATTTTTAACCTCACATACAGCGTATCAGTAACTATTTTATTAGTAATCTCTTTACTAGCAGAATTAATTATTATCTATATAAATCATTTATTATCAATATTCTAGCTTTATTTTTTAATACTAATCTTAGTACTTTTTATAACCTATTTTTCCATATAGAATCTAATACTGTTATTTATGTTAAATTTGACGCGTATATTAATACTAAAATCTATATCGAAAATGGTCTTTACTATAGGAGGTATTAAAGGAGGTTCTGGTAAAAGTACGTTGGCAACAAACCTGACGGTCTGGCTTTCCAAAAAAGGATTTGATGTGCTACTAGTCGATGCTGACGAGCAGGAAACGGCCACAAAGTTCACCAAGTGGCGTGAACATCACACACAAGGCAATAGTGGCTATACGGCCGCGATTCTGACCGGTGATGCCGTTCGACAACAGGTTACCAAGTTTAAGTCCAAATACGATCACGTTATCATCGATACTGGAGGCCGGGACACGACAAGCCAACGGGCAGCTTTGTTTGTGTCCGACGTATACCTGGTTCCATTCAACCCACGCTCGTTCGACTTGTGGACGGTCGCCGATGTAGAAAATTTGGTAAAGGAAGTACGAGCTATTAAGCCTGACGAGCTTCACGCATTTTCGATCTTAAACAGGGCAGACCCGAAAGGGTCGGATAACAAAGATTCGGCGGAGCTGCTAAGTGATAGTCATGAACTTGAATTTATCAACACGACTATTGGCAGCCGAAAAAGTTTTGCCAACACGGCATCGAGTGGGCTAGGAGTAATTGAAGGAAGCCCGGTCGATGAGAAAGCCGTAGGCGAGATTAACCTGTTATTCAAGACAATAATGGATAAAATCAACATTAAAATTAGTACTGATTTTAATGTTGAAAAAAGTACGAAATAAACTACTAAATCTATTACAATATGGCTATTTCAAGACTGCCGGACGATCCGCCAAAGATCGCTAGATCAAAGAAGGTTGTACCTGAAAAGAAGATTCAAGAATTTATTAACAAAGGCGGCAAGCCAACAGAGGAAAGGGGGGGAGAGAAGGTTTCTCAATCCGAGGGTATGAAAGGCCTAAAACTGAATCTTATGGATCAAGAAATCAATGCCATTAAAGTGTTAAGGGATAAACGGCCCGCACGACGAGGTCGTAAAATTACTATCTCTTTGCATGACTGGGTGATTGAAGCGGTCCGGGAAAAGATTCAGCGCGAACAGAAAAAGCATGGGTTAACGCTAATTTAGCTATTGAATTTAGTATCAATTTAACTATCAAAATTAGCGTTAATTTTAGCACTAAATTATATATTTATTACGTTGGTTATCAGATATATACTTTTCAATTACTTTTAATAATTCCTTTAAATAACAAGCAAGTAACGTCACTCATCTTTTCTATAACTAAATAGGGTAGGTATACATAACGCCCGGTCAATATTGACCCGGGCGTTTTTAGTTTTCGCTTACCTGCTTCAGATGAACTAACGGTAATTAGTAGAAAGTATGCCCTACCGATGTTGGTAGGGTATCGACTGGTGAAGAAGATTGTTGTCTACTACCCGTAAGTAGCCAACAAATGCCACTCATCATCAGGGCAACGCTTAAGCTGGTCCATTCCGGCTCCGAATGGGGTTTGGTGGCGACCCGGGGGACATGTAACACAAGTACCCATCCGAAAAACATCAGCCCTAACAATCCGGCTGACAGGGAGATCTGCCGATTTAGTGTGAAACTTAAGGCGGATGCCCCAAACGCTACGCCGACAAAATAGGCCCAGAATAAGGTGGCAGGAATCCAGGCTGGGATCAGCGTTGCAATGTAATCAGCATACTGACCATGAAGAATGGCAAACATGAGTAGAGCGGCCGCCAGCAGGTAGCGCCCGTACGTTTGCCAGGGCAGGCGATAGGTATTTGCCGTTGGCAACCGGCAACCGGCTACATAAAACATTCCTCCGCTAAACGCCAGTAATTCGCCCAACACGGTCCAGGCATTTCCGTTAAACGGATCGCGTACCAAAAGCGGTACATGGAGTACCAGGGCAAGACCCCCAAAGAGTATCCCCAGGCCGCAGGCTATTGGAGCCGCTTTCCAGTTAAAACCGATGCCCAGTCCGGCCAGTAGCAGGCTGCTACCCATCAGCAGGACTAGCCAGTCCCGCTGGGGAACCTGGGTAGGAATCGGCAGCAACGCCACGGGGAAATTACCTCCGATGAGGTGGATCAATCCCAGAAGTACCAGGGCTAGGGCCAGTAAGATCCGGCCGATTGGAAATAGGGCTTTCAGCATCGATTGGTTGGGTTTAGTCGGGTTGGGAAATACCTTGAATAAGGGTGGTGATTCAAATAAGCCGTTTGAGGGTAAAGCGATAGGGGATAAGCTGACCTTGTCGACGGACTATGACGGATATGGGGCGGCCCGCTCCGCTCTGAAGTAGCTCGTTGATCGCCCCTAAGCTTAACTGGCTGGCAGGGATGTTATTGATTACCTGTAGCTCATCGCCTACCTGTAACTTAGCCTGTTCGGCAGGCGAGTCGGCCACTAGGTATCCAATAACGTACCGGCCAGGCTGGCTGCTGTCGGCCCGAAATTCAATTCCGCTCATGTCATGTTCGAAGGGAACCCGCATCAGGTATCTCACCGGTTTAAGCACCATGTAGCCTTCCGAATAATGAAACGTTACCCGGAAGCGACGAAGGAGCTCACAGCCGATATTGCCCTGCCGGGAAGGCATATGGGCTAGTTTACGCCGAAATTCTGTACTGTCGGGATAGCAAACCAGCACATTGCGTAAACTGAACCGACCGAACTGGACGGCGGGGAGCCGTCCGAGCTGTCCATGCATCAGACCACTCAGCCCGCGTCCCAGCGGAACCGGAATGATTGGGTTGGGTATTGGCAGGGAGGAGCCGGCAAACCGGTCCAGCAAGAGCGCCTGACCGGCCCCCGTATCCAGCACCAGCCGAAGGGGGAGCGTGTCGCCAGCTACCGAAATCGACAGTGCATTGGTATAGGCTTTTCGATCCTGAATCGCAATCGGATATCGTTCGCCTTTACGGGGTCGGTAGTGGTAGTGTTCGGGCAGCATGAGCGTCATCAGCTGTTGTTGGAAGTCAAGGGTGACTACCAGATTGGCAAACAGCTCATAGCCAATAATACCGTGAATGGGCATACCCGCATATTCGGATAAATGCAGAACGTCGTCGTGCAGAACAACCAATGGATGATGGTCTACCCGAAGCGCTCCGAGCTGAAGGGTGTTTCCAGTAACGATTGAGGCCAGTTGGGTATCTCCTTGCCCCACGCCGGTCAACTGAATGGTTCGGCTCAGTTGATCGGTTGTCCGGGGAACAACTGTCGCATCGGTGATGATTGTATAGCTGACGCCCGTATCGACCATAAAATTGACGGTGGTTCGACTATTCAGACGGACGGGTACAATGATTAAATTGGCCCGAAACACAAACGGGATCTGTACTTTTGTGCGGTGATGGGTAAAGTAAAATCCGTACCGGTCATCCTGCCCAGGGCTCGTGGTGACATAAGTCCAAACGCCCAACAGCATCGTCAAGTAGCAGGCATTCATACGTAACAAGATGTTAAGTGACGATAAGCCAAGCCGACTACCCAGTAGAACTGACCAGCCGGCTTGTTTCAGATAGGTTGGTGCTGGTAAAGATGAACGAGTTGATCGGATGGCCCAACACCCGTTCGTCACACAGCCTGGATTTACTGACAGACCGTGTTCGTTTCGGTACGAATACCGTTTGTCGCAGCTGACCGTATTTCTGTCGTTGGCCAATGGCGGTTTGTCGCTTCCGGGGAATCGGTACGCCATTTTTGGCGGCAACGAAGCGGTTAATCCCTTATTTTTATCGACCTGAACGACTGCTTGTATGCGACCGCTTAGCTCTACTCTCTACCGGGAAGTACAAATCCATTGTCTGGCCTGGATAGGGTATATTCTGTTTCAGGTGCTGGCGCTGGATAAGTTTGAGCATCGGTATGTAGCCAATCTGCTGTCGGCACTCGCTCAACTGCCCGCTCAACTGCTCTTTACCTATACTACCCTGTACTGGCTTATCCCGATTTATCTGTTAACCGGACGCTATAAGCGGTTTAGTCTGCTCACCCTTACGGCGTTGGTTATCGGAGGCATTCTGTACTGGGAGGGGTCTTATTACCTGTACCTGGTTCCGTTTGAACCCCAACGAGCGGCCCAGGAATCGCCCTGGGATTGGGGGTGGTTCCTCTTGTGCGCTTTTTATCTATTATCGACCTGTAGTATTCTGATTGGGTTCCAGATGATTCGGTACGGGTTTGGTCAGCAGCAACTCAATCAGCAGCTCATTATCGCCAATCAGCGTATTGAATTAAAATCGCTGAAAGATCAGATAAATCCGCACTTTCTCTTCAATACGCTCAACAATTTGTACGGCCTGACGCGACAGGACCCCGAAAAGGCTGGCGAGGTGGTTTTGCGGCTTTCGCGACTGATGCAGTATATGTTGTATGAGAGCAACATGGCGCTGGTTCCCCTACGGAACGAAATCGATTACTTGGAGAATTACCTGGCGCTGGAACGGATTCGCTATGGCGACCGGCTACAGCTTTCCTGGCAGGTCAGTGGCGATACCGATCAGCCCTATATTGCCCCCTTACTGCTGCTACCCTTTGTGGAAAACGCCTTCAAACATGGCATCAGCCGCCAGCTGGACCAGGCCTGGCTTCAGCTCCAACTGAATGTTAAGCCTGATGAACTCGTGTTTAAAGTGGAAAATAGTAAACCAGAATTAGCTGCTGATGAATCCGCTACGGGTATAGGCTTACCCAATATCGCGAAGCGTTTACAACTGATTTATCCCGGTCGTCATCAGCTTCGGCACCGAAGTGGGGTGGGCACGTATTTGGTAACGCTCAAACTGGATCTGGTTCGTAGTGATTTTAGCCCTGTACATACCCATGAAAATCAAGTGCCTGCTGGTCGATGATGAACCCATTGCGCTGAATGTACTGTCGGCCTACATTCAGCAGGTGGATAGCCTGGAACTGATGGGCCAATGTCGTTCGGGAGTGGAAGCGTTTACGCTGCTCCAGCATAAACCCGTGGATTTGCTCTTTCTGGACATCCAGATGCCACAACTGTCCGGGCTGGCTTTACTGCGCTCGCTGACCAACCCGCCCAAAACTATCATTACGTCGGCTTACCGGGAATTTGCTCTGGAAGGCTATGAACTCGATGTGCTGGATTACCTGATTAAACCCATTGCGTTTGATCGGTTCATGAAAGCAGTGGGGAAGGCCTTTGCCCATAAGCACACCGCCTTGCCTTCCCTCCCGGTAGGGGCAGATGAACCATTTCTGTTTGTGAAAGAAGATCGTCAATTAATCCGGCTTGTTCTGAGTGATATCTGTTGGCTGGAGAGTAAGCGGGATTATGTAAAAATCATGACTACCGGTCGGGAGGTGATCACCCGTCAGACGCTGGGGTATTATGATGAGTTACTCCCTACGGAACAATTCCTGCGGATTCACCGCTCCTTTATGGTAGCGAAGGCGAAGATCGATTCCCTGACAGAAACGCAACTTAGGGTTTCGGGCCATTCGCTACCTATTGGCCGGAACTATAAATCGGCCGTGTGGGAGCAGCTACAAATCCGGAATCTGATTCGGTCAACTGGTCAGGGATCATAACCCTTTTGACTAGCATATGCCCTGCTGTGTTCGTAGTTAAAAAGCCGTTTATTCGTGGATTGGCTAAAGAATACTTAATGGCAGGTATCGATTACCAGATCAACCCGCCGATTCTTTTGGCGACCAACTGGATCGTCGGAACCGTCAGGCTTTTTGTTGGCGGCAACAGGGCGTGTTTCTCCGTACCCTTTAATGGCACTGCCTGGTGGTAAGCTCTGATGGGTAGCTAACCAGTCAGATACAGCTTGGGCGCGTTTACGACTTAATGCCATATTATAATCAGACGAGCCAATGGCGTCCGTGTGCCCTTCAATCAGCAAGACATGTTTACCTTCCCTGGCAAGAAGGGGTATCAGTGCTTGTAGCGTTTCTTCGGCCTGTGAGCTTAACGTAGCCTGATCGAAATCAAATAAGGCGTCGGCAACCAGGGATAGTCGATGCAAGCATGTTTTATCGTCAACTCGGATCGCCTGGATGCCCCGAGGTACCTGAATCTCGCCTGGTTTTTGCCAATTTCCTTTGGGTTGTTGAATTTCACCCGGCTTCTGCCAGTTGCCTTTAGGCTGTTGAATTTCACCCGGCTTTTTGATAGATGCCTGCGCATTGACGATTACAGCATTGAGCCAGCCAAGGCAACACCAAACGAGCAATAGTCGCCCAGTTGTTCTGAGAATACAGATACGTGACGATAATTTCATGGTCTTATCCAATCGATAGGTGGTATAGACTGGCGGATCGGTATTTGTTTGCAAAACTCAAAGAAGACCAGAGTTTTGCAAACTCATTTCGTAAACGGTAATTAGTAACGAATTTGATCCTATTTCGATACGTGAAGAAACCAGTGTGTGCAACTTAAAGAAACAGAACATTCTCTCGAAGATAAATTATGTCTTGTCTTAATGGAATCGGACGTTTTCGTGAACGATTTTGATTGAAGACGCTATCAAAGTAAGCTATTCACCTATAGGATGTTATACAGAGTAAAGCTAATTTTATATACCCTTTTATTGCACGAAAATCTCGATGATTCCAAAAGTGATAATTCGCTGTTTGCTGCAGCATAATAAGACGTCTTATGAATAGAGCGTATTTTTTAGAATATGCTTTTAGACTACTAGCCTAAATTAGTAATAGCTGTTTACACTAACCCGTAACCTATACAATGGTCCTACCGATTGATTCTGGGCAGTTTCAATCAAAGGAAGGATTGGTAAGGTTAATCGGAGGACTGATTGCCCAACACACCAGTTCAATAGGCCGCTAATTCAAGTCCCACAAGCCGAGGTCAGATGTTCGACAGTAAGCCATTGCCCTAAGTAGTATGCCCGCCCAGAAACGGCAACGCCCCAGGCGGGTATCTCGTCTTAACCCCAGATATCGTGTCAACATTCGGTTGAAGTTCTTGTTGCGAATGCATTGCCTACCTTGCTTCTGCCCCCTTTTGTCTGATTCTGGCAAAAGGGCAACGCTTTTTGCACTTTTCACCTATGGGCCGACCGCAATATGGTTCGCATCGCACATCTTTACTCGAATAACAATCCCGTTGACTGTGTTGTAGTGAACGGGTAAACGTAGCAAAAATAGGATTACGACTGAGTATGTTTAGCCCCATAACATTGATTCGCTATCAATGGATTAGTGTGGCAGTGACCCTGCTGGGTGGCTGCCGCACTGATCCTACAACGCCTTCGTCGGTAACCAGTACGACGGTTACTGCCCCGATTAGCTCATCTACTTCGACCGCTATTCCGACCGATACGTTACGGTGGGTCAGCTACACGGCCAACGATGCTCCCAGCGATACGACCCTGTTTGGGCAGCCCCAACGGGTGGGTACACTGACCGATCCGGGCTTGATCGAAGCGTCTGGATTAGCTCCCAGCCGCCGGAATTCTGGCTATTTATGGACTGAAGAAGATTCGGGCAATCCCAACCAGATTCAATTGCTCAGACGTGATGGAAGCGTAGCCGCCCGCTACACGATTGAGGGGGCGACCAACCGCGACTGGGAAGACCTGGTCGTCGGGCCGGGACCCGTAGCGGGTGAATCGTATATATACCTGGCCGACATCGGTGACAACAAGCTGCGTTACTCCGAAAAGATCATCTACCGATTTCCTGAGCCTTCTATTTCCGGGCAGACTTTACCTTACACTGGCTTGGTCACTAATGCCGAAGCCATCCGGCTGACGTTGCCCGACGGCCCGCAAAATGCCGAAGCGATTCTGCTTGACCCCTCGACACGAGACCTTTACATCCTCTCTAAAGGCGACCGTTCGCAGCTCTACCAGGCTACCTTTCCGCAGTCGTTGACGCAATCCACACCGATAACTCGCCTGCTAGCGATACCCTTTGATAAAGTTACTTCAGCGGGGATTTCGCCTGATAGTCGAGAAATTCTGGTTCGCACCTACGGTCAGCTATTCTACTATCCGCGCCGAACGGGGGAATCGATTCCAGACGCCTTTAAACGAACACCTCGACGGCTCCCCCTTGCCAACGAACCTCAGGGCGAAGCTGTGGGGTGGGCCATCGACGGTTCGGGCTACTACACCACCAGTGAAAAACCCGACGCTAGCCCACAAGCCATTTATTGGTATCCGCGTAAGTAAACCGGTTAGCCCTGCGCACCTCACTTGCCGTGAGTCAATTTTTGTATGGCGACAGGCCTGCTTCTAATGGACGGTCAGCTGATGCAGGCAAATTTATACATTAGGGCTCTAAAGAATTAGTTGGCATCTGTTTATCCGGTAGTTAAAAATAGCTTATAAAAAGGAAGCCCTTCTTGATAGAATAAATGGCTCCTCATGATTAGCTAGAAACGCAACTAATTCTGACAAATGTCTAATACCCTTTTTAGTAACTGACTGATCACTATATGAAGCCGATTATCTGTTTACAATTCAAATACTATGAGTTTATTTAACAAAACGGCCCAGTACCTTTTGCTAACTGCTCTGATCATTGCACTGGTTGGGTCGGTGGGATTTTACACCCTCATTCACCGGAAAATTCGCCACGAAGTGGATGAGATATTGACCAGCCAGGTTGAGCAGGCTCAACGTCGGCTTCAGAAACAGGATCCCGTGCGGCTTGGTGAGGGAGACGATAACCCGCATATTGAACCCGTCAATGAGCCAATCCGTTCTCAATTTAGTACCCAGCTGACCCTAGATTTTTTAGAACACAAAAGGCAGATTCCTATTCGGCAGTATCAGACATCTGTAGAGATTCGTGGGCAGCATTATTTAGTAAGAGTTCGGCAACCCTATGATGAGTTTAATGAACTAGCAAGGGATTTGTCGATCTGGGTGATTATCGGCTTTTTGGCCCTAATGAGTTTGTCGGTCCTAATTGGGCTGGGCTTATCCAGCCGGTTATGGCGGCCTTTTTACTTAACGATCAAGCAGCTTGGCCAATTTAGGCTGGATCAGTCCGCCAATCCCCAGTTTCCCCAGGCTCGGGTTCGAGAATTCGATCTATTGAACCGGTCGTTAGGCGAATTAACCCAGAAACTACGGCAGCAATTTTCCTTGCAAAAACAATTTACCGAAAATGCATCCCATGAATTGCAAACGCCTTTAGCCATCGCGTCAGCTGAACTGGATTTTTTACTCCAGTCACAACATCTGAGTGAGACTGACCATACTCATCTTCAACGGGCAACGGATGCCTTGAGTCGACTCAGCCAGTTAAACCGATCGCTCTTACTGCTCACACAGGTAGACAATGATCAGTTTGCCGAAGATGAGCTGGTGGATCTAGGTGATGTACTGACAACATACCTACTTGATTTTGAGCCATTTTTCGATCATAAGCAATTTGTGGTTACGCTGGATATCCAACCAGGTGTTCAACTTCAGATGAATCGCCAATTGGTTGGTGTGTTGCTGACCAATCTGTTAAAAAATACGGCCCGTCATTGTAAGACGGGTGGGCAAGTTTCGATTTCGCTAACGACAACTTCACTAACGATTCGCAATTCAGGAGAGCCGCTTCCTTTTGCTCAAAGTCAGTTATTTAATCGATTTGTCAAGGATCCGGCCAGGCCCGATTCCATTGGATTAGGATTGGCTCTGATCAAGCAGATCTGTGATCGGTACGGATTGCCCTTGACTTATCAATATGACTCAGCTCATCAGGAGCATGCCTTCCAGATCGAATTCAAGGCTATTCAAGCCAATAACTTCAAATTTGCTTCATAATTCATGGCGATACTTGTCGATAGATAGTGTTCCCGATGAAACAACTTATTTTTTTTAGCTGGCTGATGATCACAGCTGCACCGGCATTTAGCCAGTCTTCCCGAATTATTCGGGTGCAAGATAGTACGACACATGAACCTATTATTGGGGCCACGATTCGTACGCCATCCACTATAAAACCACTCATAGGAACGGTTACCGATGCAAAAGGTGTAGCCACGATGCCCAGCACGCCCGCGAGTGTTACCGCGCTGACGGTAAGTGCTGTTGGGTACGAAACGGAATCATTTCCGATTACTTCCGGTAGCGATACATTGGTTTTTCAATTACATAGCCAAGATGAATCGCTGGATGAAGTGACCGTTACCTCTACTCGAACGAATTCCCGCATTGAGGATTTGCCCATTAAAGTGGAAGTGCTGGGTCAGGAAGATATGGATGAAGAAAGTGCAGTCGTTCCCGGCAATGTAAGCAGTATTCTGGGCGATATTTCCATCATTCACGTTCAACGTACCTCGGCTGTCAATGGAAACCAGGCCATTCGTATGCAGGGACTCGACCCTAAATATACCCAGATTTTGCGTGATGGTCTACCGCTTTACGAAGGGTTTTCGGGGAACCTGGGCGTTTTGCAAATACCCCCGCTCGATTTAAAGCAAATTGAAGTCGTGAAAGGCTCGGTGTCAACGCTGTACGGCGGAGGAGCCATTGGGGGGATGATCAATATCGTTTCTAAATCGCCGACATCGGAAACACCGGAATTTACAGCCCTGCTCAACCGGTCGAACCTGAAAGAAACGAACCTGAATGCCTACTATTCACAACGCTACGGCAAAACCGGCCTGACGCTCTTTACGGGATATACCAATCAACAGGCAGTGGATGTAACAGGTGACGGATTTACGGATAGCCCTGGCATCAAGCAATTTAATTTTCATCCTAAGTTTTTCTGGAATCCCACCGCTCATACGAAGCTGGACATTGGGTATGCGTTTACGACGGAAAATCGCACGGGTGGATACCTACCAGCACTTGAGGGGACGCAGCCTAATGCCTACAAAAACGTAACGGACTTACAGCGTCATACCGTCGATTTCAACGCCAGTCACAATACCTCGGAAGCGAATGCGCTGACATTAAAAGGAGCGGTTAGTACCTTTCACCGGCAAAATACGGATTATCAGAAACTATCTGACGGTCGGCAGTCGTCGATTTATCTGGAAGCCAATGACTTGGTACGATTTGGCAAGCACCAGCTGATCGCTGGGGCAAACCTGACGGTCGAAGCGTTTCGTAAGAACCCGGACAGTACTCGGCTGGTCGATTATACCTATAATACGATCGGTGGATTTGTGCAGGACGATTGGCAAGTTGGCCAGAAGGTTGCCTTACAAGCCGGGCTTCGATTTGACCGCCACAATACCTTCGGAAGTTTCTTTCTGCCTCGATTATCAGTAAAAATCAAACCCTCCGACCCCTTGACAGTGAGGCTGAGCGTAGGTACAGGCTACAAAACACCCAATTTGTTTGTTAACCAAACACCGGGTGCGTTAAACGTGAGTTTGATTTTCCCCCGTTTGCTGCCCATTGATGTCGCTACAGTAAAAGCCGAGCGGTCCGTCGGTACCAACATCGACATCGCCTATTCAAAAACTTTCGAGAGTGGTTTTTCGGTACAAGTGGATCAGGCATTTTATTACACTTACGTCAATTCGCCCGTAGTGTCAGCATTTTCCAGTTTGTCGAGTAACCTAGGAGCTTATACCCAGCTGATTAATGCCCCATACAATTTATACAGCCTTGGGACAGACACGTACGTTCGGCTTGAATATAAAGACTACGAACTGTATTTCGGCTACAATCATACACTCGCCCGGCGGGATGGTCCAACGGATAATACGTACCTGCCGCTGGCTCCTCAGGACAAGTTTTCAACCACGCTGGCCTGGGAAAACGAACACTTCCGGTTTGGCATCGAGAGCAGTTACGTAGGCACGCAATACCTCTACAACAACCAGAAAGTGGCGAATTACTGGTTCTTTGCCGCAGCGGCTGAATACCATTACAATGATCACTGGCGGCTGGTCCTGAACGGCGAAAATATCTTCAATGTGAAACAGGCTAACTACGAAACGGTAGTGCTGGGTACTAATCCGACAGTACAACCCACCTTTCGTCCGGTCTGGGCACCACTCGAAGGTCGGATAGTGAATCTGGCGCTCAAGTTCACGTTATAAGGCAAACACCCATAAAGTCTCACCTTTTTGGGTGTTTTTTATACCATTCTGCGGATGAACGGTAAGCTATATATATCAAACTTTTCGAGTCTTCCTTTCCGGTAGACATACTCCTCATACGAATGCTTATGAATAGCAAATACTTCTTCCAAAACCACCTTGTCCGCTCCCCGACTGAGTGCTTTGGCTTTGATTTGCTTGTCTAAGGGAAGTTCATCGAGCGGAATACTGTGCTCGAATTCAAATCCTTCATCGTACTCAAACTCCAGTGAAAACAGGTTATTCCGCCACTGAAGCTGCGTGGTCATACCGCTGGATAAGGGAGAATAATCAAGATCAATAGGGGTTTGAGTAACAATTTGGTCCGCAGCTTCGGTAAATAAACTCAAGCCTGATACAACCATCGCAGCATAACCGATTCGGCGGAAGAGCCCTTCACTCAAATGAGGTAATAGCCACTTCATGCCATAGGAGGAAATCATCGCTGCCAAAGCGATTACTCCACCCAGCGTGAGCGCTTTACCCGTTATTAGCCCAAAAGATGCATACAAGGACAGTTTAACTAGGTGTATTATAACTTCATTGGCCGCCCGGGTAGCAACAATTTCCTCTTTATTCATGCCATAACGCAGGTAGAATCGGTTGAATAGCAATCCAACGGCACCCGTTAGGCCCGAGACAAAACCTGCTGCCAAGCCTATAAGGGCCAAATACCCTTTCGGCAGGGGATGAACTTGGGCTAACTCCTTTGCAGAACGAAAAATCAACGGCAGGTTAGCCATCAGAAACAAACCCATTACTAGTTCCAGATAGAGTGGGTTGATATACGTCAGCAGCCTGGCACCTACATAGACGGCGGGTAGGGCAGGAGGGACAAACCAAGCCACAACCTCCCAGCGAATACGAGACCAGAAAGCCGTAATTCGGGACATGGAACTGGAAGCAATACCAATGGAGAGCGCAGCTGGAACTTGTGCGCTCGGTAGCAGAGAGCCTAATACGGGTAATAATAACAAACCAGCCCCTCCTCCACATACGGCGCTGAGCGAGAAAGCCAGTAAGGCGCAACCACATAAAAATAATCCGGAGAAGAACATAAAAACAGGGCCTAATTTAGTATCAATTTTCTCGTTTAGGCGTATGCTGCCATTCACTCAGCACAATACCTACAATGAGCCAGCAGGCCCCTAATAAATAACCGCCCACTACATCGCTCAAGAAATGAACACCCAGATAAATCCGACTAAAACCAACTACCAAAACCAATCCGACGGCACAGCTACCTACCAGCCATCGGCTTCGAAGCCGGCGACGGCCTCGAACCAGCCAGTAGCCCAGTAAACCATACAAGGTCATGGCCGTAGCCGAATGGCCGCTCGGAAAAGAATAACCAGATTCTGTATAATAACCAACCTCTACAGGGCGCTTCCGAATGAAGGTTCGTTTGCCGACCTGAACGAATAAACCCACTCCCGCCATTAATAGCCATAGAATTAAAATGTTACGCCCTTTTTTCTGTTGGTACAGCACAAACGATCCAAGGAGAGTTAATCCAATCGTTACGTAGCCAGAACCTAGCCACGTTATAGTATAGAGCAACTGGCTGATCGAGGTACTTCGTTCCCTAAACAGCCACTGAGTAAATCCTTGGTCGACCTGGACCATCGGCTCCGAATTGACCAGATTTTCGGCAATCTCAGAAAGAATCATGACGTTGCCAATCAGTAATCCCAGGAGCACCGTAAGCGGTAAACCTCGGAAATGGTCTGTCGACAAACGTTCGGCAATCCAGCGAACTAATGCCGGGTACCGAATGCTTATTTGGCTAAATCGGCGATGAATAAGGTGTTGAATTCGGTCAGTTGTCATAGAATCAATTGGCCCATGAACAGGCCAGTTCTGACAGCAAACTAACGTAAGCTTTCTGAAGAGACTTTGAAGTGATCATTCATATGGAGTGTAGGAATACTTTACCGGCCTGAGAAAATCTCGAATCTATGTTATTATAATGTAATTAATGAAAGGAGAAGTTGAACGGATTTCAGAACAGCTTCATTTCTGAGAAAACTTCAGAATTGCTTCAAGTTTGACCAGCACTTTAGGGTCATTATGAAGACAGTACTCCGTCTTATTAATCTTTTTACGCTGCTTGCCTGGGCCACGCCAACCGTTGCACAACAACCTGTACCAAATAACCACCTAACGGGGAAAGTACTGGACGCGACAACTGCTCAGGCGTTACCTTTTGCATCCGTCGCGATTTTTAAACAAATAAACGGGAAAGATAGCCTGTTGACGGGTGCTCAAACCGATGAGCAGGGTGCTTTTATCATTACCAACGTGCCTACCGGATCGCTGTTGGCCAAGGTTACGTTTGTAGGCTATCAGAATCTGAATAAAGCTATTTTATAAACTATCGATTCAGTTGCCATTAGGCAATGATACCGTAAAATGTAACCAACGGAAAATGGAACGTCCCGACGTGGACTTCAGCAACTAACCAAACCCACCATACTATCGCCATAACCGCGAGACCGTCTTAAAAAAACAGTCGAGTAGCTATGGCTTTTATTATAAAAATATTTAATATTAATTAATTGTAAATTACTTATTATCAAATAGTTAAATTGACAAAACAATCCATTATATCTTAGAAATGCCCTATAGTTTTGTAGCTGAAAAAGGACGGGGTAGTTTCCTTTTTCGTACGAACCAATGATCACTTTTATTAAGAAAATTTCGCTTGCAGTTTGCCTGACAGGTACGTATACCTTACCGATTTTAGCGCAAACGACGCCTAACTATGCTTTCATTGAGAAAATTAGTTTGCCTTCGGGTGATGGCAAATGGGATTACCTCAAGATGGACGGGGAGCGTGAACGCTTGTTCGTATCTCACTTCGACCGGGTACACGTCATCGACTTAACGACGAATAAGCAAATCGGTGAGATTACGGGTCTGAAAGGCGTTCACGGCATTGGCCTGGCGAAAGACCTTAATAAAGGGTACATCACCAACGGTACTGATAATACCATCACGGTTTTCGATTATAACACCTTTAAGGTGTTGCAAACCATACCCGTTACAGGCAAAAAGGCGGATGCCGTGATGTATGATAAGGGTACCAAGCGGATTTTTGTGTTTAACAATGGTAGTGGGGATGCTATCGCTATCGATGCGGTAATGGACAAAGTTGTTGGAACCGTCACGATGGGTGGTGCACCGGAGTTTGCAGTAGCTAACGAGAAAGGGAGCATTTTCAACAATAATGAAGATACCAACGAGATTTTCGAGATTGATGCTAAGGCACTTACCGTAAAAAATAAGTACTCGGTAGCCCCCAATGGCGGAGTACCAACCGGGATCGCTTTCGACGCCAGCACAAATCGGTTGTTTTCTGTATGTCGTAAGCCGCAGGCACTAGTGATATTGGATGCTTCAACGGGAAAAATCGTCCAGAGCTTACCGATCGGTAGTGGTGTCGATGCTGTGGTCTACGAGAAAGAGTTGAAGTTGATTATGACATCAAACGGAGAAGGAAACGTCACGATTATTCATCAGGATTCACCGGATAAGTATTCAGTTGTTCAGACGCTTACGACGAAGCCGGGTCTTAAAACAATGGTTCACCGGGGGACGACTCACCGGATTTATTTAAGTGGCGCCGACTATCAGGCCGACGGGAAAACACCTGCGCCTGGCACATTCGGTGTGTACGTATATGGGCCAGCGGTAAAGCAGTAAGTCGCCGAGGAAATATCCAATATCCAAGTAGTCATGTTGTCTTTCTTTCATAAGGCCTTTTTGGGAGCTTGTCTGGCGACGCTTTACTCATTTATTAGTCAGGCGCAGTCGAATACAAATCAGGCTGCCTTCAGTTTTGTGGCCTTTGGCGATATGCCCTATAATTTGCCCGCTGACTATGGCCGCTTTGAAAATCTGATTCGGGATGTAAACAAGCAGAATCAGGTCTTTAACGTACACGTAGGTGATATCAAATCGAGTGAGAATGATTGCTCAGATGCCTACTACCAAAAGATTCTCGGCTATTTCAATCAATTCGAAAAACCGTTGATTTATACGCCCGGCGATAACGAATGGACGGATTGCAATAAGCACACGCCGGGTAAATATGACATCGACGAGCGATTGGCAGCCATTCGTAAGGGTTTCTTTGACGGGAAGGCTAGCCTCGGGAAAACCAGATTGACGTTGACAGCGCAGTCAAAAAATCCTGCATTTGCCAAATACGTGGAGAATAACCGCTGGCAGTACGGCAATGTCCAGTTCGGAACAGTTCATATTGTAGGCACCAACAACAATTTCTACCCCGATCCGAAGGGCAATAACGCCGAGTTCTATGATCGTAACCAGGCGAATCTGGCGTGGATCGACGAAGTATTCGACCAGGCGAAAATAAGTAATGCGATTGCCGTGGTGCTGTTCACGCAGGCCGATATGTACAACTCGGCAAAAGATGCGAAAGAAGCCAACGCGTTCATAACGCTGAAGGAGAAGATTCAGGCCCGAACCGAGGAATTTAACAAACCGGTCCTGCTGGTCAATGGTGACTCGCATGTGTTTCTGGTCGACAAGCCGATCTATGTGAAAGGCGGCAAGAAGAAGGCGCTCGATAGGTTCACCCGACTACAAACCTTTGGCGAAGATAATATTCACGCCGTTAAGGTGACGATCAATCCATCAACCTATGGGCTGTTTCAGATTGAGCCTCTCATGGTGCAGGGAAACTAATAACTAACAACCATTTGACACCATACCTATGAAGTTTATTGTATACGCACTGCTCCTGGTGGGAGGCCTTTCAGCACAGGCCGCTACCCTGAAAGGCTCCGTGATGGATGCCAGTACCGGTGAGCCGCTTATCGGGGCAACGGTGGTTCTGGCCAACACCAAATTTGGTGCGACTGTCGGATTGGATGGAAACTACCAAATCAAAGACATTCCTGCTGGGACCTATACGTGTCTGGTACAGTATGTCAGCTACCAGAAAATGGAGAAAACAATTACCATTACATCTAGAGTAGTTGTTCAAAATTTTTCACTGGTGGAAAGCAGCCGCGACCTGGCCGAAGTAGTGGTGACGGCTTCCGGCGACCGGGAGAGTGAAACCAGCACTCGAAAAATTGAACAGAAAGCCGATAATGTCCTCAATATCATTGGTGCGAAAGCTATTTCGCTACTACCCGACGTGACGGTGGCCAATGTCTTGCAGCGTGTCTCGGGGGTATCAGTGGTCCGAAACGCGACCGGCGACGGGCAATTTGCCATTATCCGGGGCATGGATCGTCGGTATAACTATACGCTGGTCAATGGCATTAAAATTCCCAGTCCTGACAACAAGAACCGCTTCGTGCCGATGGACATTTTTCCGGCCGATCTGCTCGAACGGCTGGAGGTGGTCAAAGCCCTCACGCCCAATATGGAAGGCGATGCCATTGGGGGGTCGATGAACATGATCATGCGGTCGGCTCCGGATTATCTGGTGGTGAATGCAACCGTCTCAGGCGGCTATAGCCAATTGTTCAGTAGCCGCCCATTTTCGGGATTTAGCACGGCGGGCATTAATTTTCGCTCACCTTCCGAAGTGGCCGGCAGCAATCGATACCCGGCTAAACCGAGTGATTTTTCAACGCGAACGGCACAGTTTCAGGACGTAAATCTGCCCATCAATGGCTTGATGAGCCTCTCCATTGGCAATCGACTACTAAATAAGCGGCTGGGCTTCCTGGTCGGCGGTTCCTATCAGCATACCTACCGGGGGAGTCAATCATCGTTTTTGCGGCTGTACGGCCAACCTTCGCCGGATCCAGTGCCGAACACGCCCATTTTCGAATTTGTGGAGCAGCGTACTTATTCCAATGAGCAGGCCCGGACGGGTGTCAACCTCAAACTGGATTATGATCTGGGTCGCAACGGTGGTCCAGCAGCCAATAAACTAAGCCTGTACGGACTGTTTATGCAATTAGACGACAAGCAGCACCGCACGGTGCTAGGGAATCAACTGGTGCAAATCGGCGATGTGACCACTACCGATCGGTCGGTGTTTCGGCGCCAGAACATCTATAATGTTACCCTCCAGGGCGATCATGCACTGATCCCAAACCAAGGCGTTGGCCGACTCAAACTGAATTGGTCAGCGGTGTATTCGCTGGCAAAAAGTCAGACACCCAGTTGGACGGACCTTTCGGTAACTAGCCGTACCAGTCAGGGGGCGGATGGGAAGTCTACGTCGACGCTGTACATCAACGACATGAGTTATATCTGGACGCGCAACAACGACCGTGATCTGGCTGGCTATCTGAATTTTACCTACACGCTGTTTCCTACACTTGATGTATCGCTTGGTGGTATGTACCGAGATAAGGCTCGGGATAATTATTACAATGATTATTCCTTATCCACGGTCCTACCGGGAGGAGATCGGCAGGTATTTACCAGCGTCGACAGGGCGATATTCTCGTTCCGTCCCGACTCCTACGCCTATCCAGATAGTACGAACGCCAACAACTATTCGGCCAACGAGCAGATCGCAGCGGGGTATATTCAGGGGAAGTTTAATCGTGGGAACTGGCAGGTTGTCGGGGGAGTGCGGGCCGAAAACACCAACCAGTCGTATGTGTCGCAGTTGCCCGTCACCGCCACCGGGAAAACGGGGGCTATCAGTTACCTGGATATCTTGCCCAGTCTGCACCTGAAATACCAGTTGTCGGCCCGGGAAAACCTGCGTTTTTCCTATTTCCGGGGTATTAGCCGACCCGGTTATTTTGAAATCGTACCCGCTTCGTTCCCCGGTGACTTTTTCACCGAATCGGGTAATTACAACCTTAAGCATACAGTGGCGGATAACGTCGATCTGCGTTACGAATTCTTCCCAAGAGGGAATGAGCAGGTGTTGGTCGGAGCTTTTGTTAAAAATATTCAGAATCCCATTGAATACGGGTTTAGCCAACTTGCCCAGAACAACATTGTGTACCAGCCTATCAACTACGGTACGGCTGTCAACTACGGGGCAGAACTAGTGTTTGCCAAGTATTTCAGTAACTGGGGCGTGTCGGGCAATTATACCTACACCAAATCGAGCATCACCACCAGCAAGCGGGTATACGGCCGCGATGCGTCTGGCAGTACTGTGGTGACCGACGTGCAGCAAACCCGGCCACTTCAGGGCCAGTCGGATCATATTGCCAACCTGTCGTTGATGTATAAAAATCAGCAGATTGGTTTCGATGCCCAATTGGCCTGGGTCTATACCGGCAAGCGAATCAATATCGTATCGGCTTACAAAGATCTTGACTATTGGCAGCGGGGTACGTCGCAGGTGGATTTCTCGGCGGAAAAACGCTTCCACGGCGGGCGACTGAGCGTGTTTACCAAACTGACCAATTTGCTCAACAACCCCATCATCGTCGACATTCTACGACCCAATACCCTGACGGGTTATCCCGATCAGGATCGTAGCGACCGGATTACGGTGCAGAAAGACATCTTCCAGCAGAGCTATTTACTGGGCCTCCGCTACAAACACTAATTACCCTCCAATCAATCAGTTACTTTTTATTTAACAACCAACTCGAATGAAACGTCAGATTCAACTGAGCTTCTTAGCCGTCGTCATGATGGGCAGCCTATTGACCGGCTTGCTAAGTTGCAGCAAATCCGAAGATGTGCAGGTATCAGCTCCGCTTTACCAGGTAGGGCAAGCCGTAAGTACGAAAACACCGTTACAGGGATCGATCAAAGGAACGCTGAAAGCCGACTCGACCTACACCGTTACGGGCGATGTGTTCATCAATGAAGGGGATACGCTGCTGATCCAGCCGGGTGCAAAAGTGTTGTTCGATGGCAAGGGAGCCTGGTATTTTGTGGTGAAAGGCTCGCTGCTTTCGTTGGGCACCCAAGCGAAGCCTATCTATTTCACCGTTCCCAGTTCGGTAGCCGTCAAGAATGAAACGTTGGGCTCTGACCCTACCGCCGACCCAGCTTATAAAGGCTATTGGGGTGGTATTGCGGGGGAAACCATGTTTAAAAATATTATTATCAAGTGGACACACCTGGATTTTGGCGGTGGTAAACTGGGTACCTCACCCGTATCGTTCCTGGCCAATGGCGCCAATGCCTACACCTTGACCTCGAAAAACTCGGACGGTATCGTGGTTCTGGAAGATTCGTGGGTGTATGGGTCCATTGACGATCCAATGCGTCCGTTTGGTGGCAAGTGGAATGTCATGCGGAATACCTTCGAGAAGTGTGGTTTTACCGGGGGCGAAGCCTGGAACGTAAAAGGGGGTACGGTTGGTAATTTTGCCTACAACCTGGTCATCGGCATGGCCACCAACGGCCCAAAGGCCTCGAATGACGGACAGGCCACCAACCAGCCTCAGACCAACATCCTGATGTATAATAACACGATGATTGCCAACGGCTACCGCCGGTCAGCCGATGGTCGTGGTGGTTCGCTCAACTTCGAAAATGGAGCGAAAGGAGGGTATTATAATAACCTGATGGTCAACTGTAAGTATGGCCCACGGGTGGTTGGCGCTACGGCCAGTTATTCCGGTAATGCCCTCGTTGTTGCCGATACGGCCAACATCAAATATGGCTACAACTACAACTACGTCGATTCGCTGAAAATGGCGAACCAGATTTATCCGACGGGTTTCTATACCAAACCGCAAACGACCGATATTCCCACCCCCTCCTCGTTCTTGCCTGTTGGTTACAAAGTAGGAGCGGTGTATGATGGCTCGGCCGTCGTACAGAAAAACAACCCCCTGTTTGTCAACTTCCCGCTGCCGTATGTGGCTACTAAAAAAGTAGCTGATGCCAGTTTTGTGGGTAGCTGGAATTTCCGACTTCAGTCCACATCACCCGCGCTTGGTAAGGGAACGACCAGCTTTAGTCCGCTAACGGTAGTACCGGTAAGCGAGCGGTATGGCTCTACCGAGATCACGCCCCCCAGTGCCGACATGGGTTGTTATCCCGCCAATGGTAAGGGTAATCTACACTAATCGATAACACCAACGCTTATTGTGCTTAACGACTATTTGCTCAAAGAGTCTGGCGCAATAAGCGTTGGTCGCTTTTTTTATACTGATCGTCTTCTCATTCATGAAAAGTACGTATATCCTTCTGGTGCTGCTGGGGCAGTTTTTAGCAGCACAGGCCTGTTCGGCGCAGGACAACAAAACGGATGATCCGTTTATTGCCCGGCCTTATCTCCAGATCGGTCATACCCCCTCAACTGAAACCCTTCAACTGCTATGGCATGCGCCAGACGCCAGCACGGACTGGGCGGTTGACTACCAACCCAAAGCGAATGGGCCCTGGAAGAAGACAGCGCTGCCTACATGGGTTCGGGTGGACGTGGCGGGTATTGAACCGCATCGGGTGTATGAAGCTACCCTTACCGGTTTGACGCCGGGCAGTAGATTCAATTATCGGGTGCTGAAAGCCGGAAAGGTCGTGTTTACGGCAGAAGGGCAGGCTTCTAAAAAAGCCGACCAGCTGTATCGATTTGTGGCCTTTGCCGATATTGGAGCCGAAACACCTGCCCAGAAAAAATTAGCCTCCCGAGCCTATTTGGCAAAGCCGGATTTCGTGGTCGTTCCGGGGGATATTGTATATGAGCGTGGATTGATTTCCGAATATCGCTCCCGTTTCTGGCCGATCTATAATGCCAATCAGGTCGATACGGCAGGAGCACCTTTACTGCGTTCGGTGCCTATGATTGTGGCACCCGGCAACCACGACACCGATACGCGTGATCTGGACAAATATCCTGATGCACTGGCCTATTACTACTACTGGAAGCAACCCTTAAACGGTATTACCGGCACAGAAGGCGGTCCGCTAATACCCACTATGACGGCTTCGGTCGATAACCGCAAAGCCTTTCTGGAAGCGGCTGGCGAGGCTTACTTGAAAATGGCCAATTACTCCTTCGACTATGGAAATGCTCACTGGACCGTGATCGATTCGAATCCGTATGTCGATTTTACGGATAAGGGGTTGCAGGAGTGGATTGCGGCCGATTTAGCCAGGGCGCAAAACGCTACCTGGCGATTCGTGATGTTTCACCATCCCGGTTTCAATTCGGCCCGGGAGCACTATGAACAACAACATACCCGGCTGCTATCGCCCATTTTTGAAGCGGGAAATGTTGATGTGGTATTCACTGGTCACGTACACAACTACCAGCGTTCCTTTCCGCTGACATTTGTTCCCGACAAAAAAGGGGTACTGTTAGTATCGAGCATGGGCGCTAAAATGGCTCGTGGCCGGGTGGTGAACGACCAATGGGCACTCGACAAATCCTTTAACGGAACGACCAATACCAAACCGAAGGGAATTATTTATTTGGTGACAGGTGCGGGTGGTCAAACACTCTATAATCCTGAACAGAATAACGATCCCGATTCGTGGCAGCGATTTACGGACAAGTTCTTTTCAAATGTGCATTCGCTCACCGTTGCCGATGTGAATGGGAAAACGCTAAGTATCCGTCAGATTGATGTTAACGGTAAAGAAATTGATTCGTTTACCATAACCAAGTAATTCAAACCTAGGTAGCCAGTCTGGTAAGTCGAGTGATTTTAAAGTAAGAAATGCCACAACTCATATGAGTTGTGGCATTTCTTACTTTAGGATATCGATCATTTACAAGTAATTTATAACCCAAGTTGCGAGATAATTTAACCCTGTTAGTCTGGGGCGAGTTTTTAGAGTCTCTGAGGTTCTAAAACTACCATCCCCATGACTGACAAAGCTATAGCAATCTACTGCTTTTTGGACGACTTCTTCCAAAAGAGCGGCTACAAAACCGAGCCTCATTGCAAAGTCAATGATGCCCAAATCGCCACCACAGCACTAATGGCAGCTCTTTTCTTCTATGGTAATCATGCTTCGGCCATGAAATATATGCACGAACATCAAGGGTTTTGCCAGCTCCATAAGTCAAACTTCAATCGACGGCTGCATGGCTTGCAGACTCGCTTAGCGGCCGTATTCCGGGCAGTCGGAGCTACGCTCAAAGAACTTAATACGACCAGCCGCTACATTATTGATTCGTTTCCCGTATCAGTCTGTCGAAATTGCCGCATTCCGGTTTGTAAGTTACTGACAAACAAAGCTTATCGAGGCTATAATGAAGCCAAAAAGGAATATTTTTATGGCTTTAAAGTGACCCTGATTGTTGATGCTGATGGCCTTCCGGTCGATTACTACGTAAGTGCGGGTAGTTTTCACGACGCTACTATCCTGCAATCCATGTCCATTGACTTACCGGCTGGCAGTCTACTCTACGGGGACAGTGGCTATACGGACTACGAGCAGGAAGATTTGTACGCGGAATGCGAAGAGATTTTTCTGCGAATTCACCGCAAGAAAAATTCTCAGCGACCGGATCAACCTTGGGAAGCTTATTTAAAAAAAGTCTTCCGGAAGCCGATTGAAACGAAGTTTAGCCAAATTACTAACCGCTTTGCTCGCCATATCCATGCTGTCAGCCTGGAAGGATTATTGCTGAAATTATTCTTATTTGTCTTTGCCTTTAGCTTAGACGGGCTTACGCCTGATTCAAACTAATCTCGCAACTTGAATTAATTTATAAAATAAGCACCAACGTTCCGCCGATAAGTAGGAGTGCACCGATAGACGCCTTCCATGTCAGCACTTCGCCCAGAAACAAAACTGACAGAATGATAGCGATGGCTACACGCAGTTTGTCAACTGGTGCCAACTCCGAAACCTTACCGAGTTGCAGTGCTTTGAACCGGGGCGCCGATGCGGTTGACCCCTTCGATCCCCACTTTCGCCAAAATTGCTGTCAAAGCGGCAAACAAAGCTGAGAGTAAGGCATAAATCCACCACATAATTTAGACAGATAGAAGGGAGTTAGTTGTACCGAAGCTCTCTTTATAGTTCTTAGAAAAACCTTCTACAAAAGACAGTCTGAACTCTTTACTTAGCAGCATATTCAAGCACCATAAATGTGCCTGGCTTTACTGCTGGACGAGGACGCGGGTTTTCCGTTGTGGCAGCCGGGGCAGGATCAAATTCAGCCGTTGTAACGAAAATGTGATGACTCATTGGATCGATGGTAATCGTACGGGCACCGCGCATAGTCGTGACCGTTTGAACAGCTTCAAATTGACCCGGTTTAACTTCCTTCACCACCGTTAATGTACCTTCCCCATTGGAACTGATGGCTGAGCCAGTCGATGTGTCAAATACAGCCCCATCGGTTCCGCTTCCCGTTGGTACTTCTGCCAGCACCTTGCCCGTTTGTGAATCCATCACGACCATCACTTTATTGCAGGTGCTAAACAGATGGTGGTGCGGTTTGTCAAAAGCCAGACCGGTCGGTTCTTCGCCTTTGCCTAATTTCCAATGGTGTTTGACTGATAATGATTTGGCATCAAATACCGCTACTTCATTTTTGTCTTCCAGATTGACGAAAATTAGGCCGTGATCATCGCTAATGGCAGCTTCAGGAGCCCCACCCAACTCGACCGTACCCACCACATTGCCAGTCGTTGCTTCTAAAACCGTTGCGCTGTTGCCGTCGTTGTTGAAGATGAAGATTCGTTTAGAGAAAGCGTCGTACATAATCGCGTCCGGCTTTTTGCCCGTCGGAATTTCCTTTAGGGCTTTAAACGACTTCGTATCAAACATAGTAGCCGTATTGGGCCGGCCATTGGTTGTGTAGCCTACGGTTGTGCCTGGCACAACGGCGATCCCATGAATACTCGGTGTCGGTGCGATAACGCCCACTTTTTGGTGACTTTTCAGGTCGAGCACTTCAACCTGCGTACCATGCGAAACATAGAGCCGACTAGTTTCGGCATCGGCCATCAGATAATCCCAGCTACCCTCGCCCCCGATAGTGGTTTTCTTGACGAGGTGGTAATTCGTCGATTGGGCAAACAACGAGCCCGTTAAACACAGGCAAACAGCGGAAATCCGGAACGCTTTCATACAAGGTTGATTTAGTTTATTAGTGATCACTGGGTTAACTCATTTGTCTTTATAGGCTAAGCGTAATAATCCGGGGAAAATCAGGAGAAGTAGGGGCAACGCGGCACAAAATCCACCAATCACGGCAATAGCTAAGGGTTGGTGGAGCTGGGCCCCTGTTCCAATACCTAATGCCAGCGGCATCAGGGCAATAATGGCACTGGTAGCCGTCATCAATTTAGGCCGGATACGCGCTGAAATGGCAAACGCAATAGATTCAGCAACCGGGGCCGTCTGATGGTGAATGGCGAACTGCTGAAACGTGAAAATGGCATTCTCGGCAATGATGCCCACAATCATAATAATACCCGTATAGCTGCCGACGTTGAGGGGAGTTTTGGTGATGAAGAGCGCCATAAATGAGCCCGACACACCCAGGACCGAGATCAGCAGAATCAGCCCCGCAGCTTTTAAATCCCTGAACAGGAACAGGAGTACGATGAACACTAGCAATGAAGCCGATATCAGGATAATCAATAACTCCCGAAAGGACTGTTGCTGCTGCGCGTACGCTCCTCCGTAATCGATGTGTTTACCCGCAGTCAGCGTGATACCACTGCTTACCTTTTGCTGAATTTCCTTGATTACACTGCCCAGATCGCGATTCGCCAGGCTGGCAGTAACGGCAACCATCGGTTGCAGATTTTCCCGTTGAATTTCGGCCGTTCCTGAGTCGATTCGTACAGTGGCAAAATCAGCCAGGAGACGACTGCGGCCATCGGCGGTAAAAATCGGACTTTGTTTGAGGAGTTGTAAATCGCTTCCCATGCCCGGATACTTCAACCGCATTTTGATGAATTGGCTGCCTTCCAGAATATTGCCCACGTCGTTGCCAACCAGGTAGGTTGTTAGCTGATTTTGTAGATCTAAGGGTACAAGTCCATATTGCAGTAAGGCGCTGGATTTCGGACTGAATATGACGGAAGGGCCGGCGATGGTGATGCCATTGAAGACATCGGCCGTGCCGGGTACCTGGCTAACAATTCCACTGATTTTATCGGCCAGCGGGCGCAATTCGGTGGGCTGGTCGCCAAACACTTTAACTTCGACGGGATTGGGTTCACTCATCAAATCGCCGAGCATATCGCCAATTACCTGCCCAAAGTCAACCGTTAGACCCGGCTGGGTAGCTTCGATTTTACCGCGCAGCTCGTCGATCACTTCGTTGGTAGGGCGGGTACGGTCTTTTTTGAGCGAGATCAGATAATCCCCTCCGTTGGGTTCGGTAATAAAAAAGCCCATCTGGGCCCCCGTTCGCCGGGAATAGCTGGCTACCTCCGGTATCGTCTTTATTAATTGATCGACCTCCGTGAGCATGACGTTGGTTTCATCCAGCGATGTGCCGGGTTCGGAGTGGTAGTCCAGAACGATCGAGCCTTCGTCCATATCGGGTAGAAATCCTGTTTCTAACTGGCTATAAATCAGAAAGACAGCCAGCGCCATTGCGCTCACCAGGCCCAGGGCAATCCAGGGGCGATGAATGAACAGGGACAGGATGTTGCCAATGGCGGGATGGGTAGCGGCATCTTTCTGCTTTTTCCTGGAAGACCCCAGTAGGCTGTACAAGACGGGCAGTCCCAACCAGGTAATTAAAAACGAGCAGGTGAGGGTTACGACCATGGTTGTGGCCAGCACTTTGAAAAAAGCCCCGGCTACACCACTCATCAGTGAGAACGGAATAAATATGACAATGGTACTCAGTGACGAGCCGATCATGGCGGGAAATAGGTAGCGGATGGCGGTCTGAATGGTGTTGGCGTCAGACTGCCCTTCATGTTCTTCTTCTACCCGGTGAATTTGCTCTACAATCACGACCGCATCGTCGATAATCAGCCCAATACCCGCAGCTATTCCGCCAAGTGTCATGATATCGAGCGTGTAGCCCATAACGTAAAGAACAACCATCGCGGCACCCAGAATGATAGGAATCGTAATAAGGATAACCGTACTGGCCTTGAGCGACCGTAGAAACAAACTGGTGACAATAATGGCCAGTGCCAACCCAATAAAAATGCTGTCAGTCACGCTCTTAACCGCATCACTAACAAAGTCAGCCTGAACATACGTAGGTGTTAATGTAACATCGGCAGGTAGCAATTTGGTAAGTTCCTGTACTTTATGGTTGATGTCTTTACTGAGATTGATTAAGTTAGCCGACGGCTGTTTGACCACATTGACGAGGACGGTTTCTTTACCATTTGCTTCGATTTTGGTGAATTCCTGCTGCTCATGCAGTTCCACCGTTGCTACGTCAGCCAGGCGGAGTACCCGTTGCCCATCGCTGCGAATGATGATGTTTTCGACATCCTGTTTCGAGTGAACCGTTGCGTCGGTAAGGGTCAGGTATAGACGATTATAACCCGAAACCATTCCGTCGGCCTGGATAAAATTGGTTGCAGCCAGCGCGGTCGTGATGGCCGCTGGTGTTACGTTCAGACTTGCCAGTTTATTGGGCTGGAGAACGATCCAGTATTCTTTGGTACGCCCACCCATCACCTGTATGTTCGATACACCCGTTACCCGGCTCAAATAGGGTCGGATGGTGTACATAGCTAACTTTCGCAGTTCAATCAAATCACGACTGTTCGAAGTCAGCGCAAAATCCATCACCGGCAGAATCGATGGCGACATTTTCTCTACAGACAGGTTCGTATTAGGCAATAGCGTATTCTGAATCTGGTTGATGCGGGCATTGACGCGCTGCAACGATACATCCATATCCACCGACCAGTTCAAATAAATCGACAGTTCGGAACTACCCCGACTGGTGGTGCTACGAACCATTTCAACCCCTTCTACTTGATTGACGGCATTTTCGAGCGGCTGGGTAATGGCGATCATCATGAGTTCAACGGGCTGCTCACCGGCATCGGCAATGACCTTAATTTTGGGAAACGTCTTTTCGGGAAACAAGGAAACCTGAATCTGCCGGTAGGCGAAAAGCCCTCCCACCAGCAGTAGGATGAGTACCCCCAGAATTGGCTTTCGATATCGGTAAAAACCAGGCTGTTCAGTGGGCATGGGTGGGACGATTTATGGTGATCGATGCCTTATCAGCCAGGCCATACCCCCCTTTGCTGACAAAGCGATCCTGTGGCTTAAATCGGGGGCTAAGAATTTCAATACGTGTTTCGCGCTGGAGACCAATTTTGATGGGGACTTTAACGGCGGTGGTATCGTTAAGTAGCTTCATGACCCAGAATTCGGTCTGGAGTTCGTTGGCCAGAACGGCGTCCTTGGGCAACGACTGCGCCTGGTTATGCTGCTGCTGGGTAAACGTAATAGCCAGTTGAAGACGGGCTGGCAGTACCATCGGGTGGTCGGGTTTAATGACGAATCGCTCGGTTTGGGAGAGCGAATCAGCGATGGCGAGCGTGCGGAAAATTCGCCCGCCAATGCGCCGACCATTCGGCAATTGAATGCTGCATACGCTGCCCACATGCACCGCTGTGTCCTGTTCAACGGGCACCTCGATTAGAAAGACAAACATGTCGGGAGCCGAAAAGGTGGCCAGCACAGTGCCGTCCTGCACATACTCATTCTCCTCCGCCTGCACCAATGTAACCAGACCCGCGTCCGGAGCACGGATGGTCAGTTTGCCAATGTCTTTAAGCGTTGGATCATTGAGGTAATTTTTACCACCGAGCGCGTAGGTTTCCTTGGTTTCCAGGCCAAATAAAGGGGTTCCTTTCTGGAGCTTGTCACCAATTTTGACGTATACTTTAGTCACGTAGCCAGCAATCGGCGATTTAATATCGCCACTAGTGAGATAGTACGTCATACCCCGAAACGTTTTTTCAACCCGAAACGAATCGGCTTTAACGGTCGTGATATCAACGGGCGTTTTGGGGTTCGGCGCGTTGGAGTCAGCCGATTGCGAACCTGAACTTGTATCGGTCGTTGACAACGAGCCGCAGCCGGTTAGAAGTAGCGCCAGAAGCAGTCCGAAGGGATACATTGGGTTTATCATACGTTGAGGCATGGTTAGAAATTACGATAGTTGAACGTGTTGATAAACCGTTGCCGCTGAATGATTAATTGATTCAGGGTTAGCTTACTATTCAGAAAGCGCTGCACAATGAGCAGGTAATCAATAGCCGATATGTCGCCCCGGTACAGTCGGGCCTGACTGATCGTCAATAAATTTTCGACGTCAGTATTTTGCCGTTCGGTGATACTTATCAGGTTCTGATTGACGCGTAATTGCTCATTGACCGTTCGCAGCTGCAAATTGAATCGGTTGAGGTACTGATTCCGATAATTCCGAATGGTTAGCTGCTCGACGTCGAGTTTCTGGTATTGCAGCTTTCGCTGATTTCCATTATAGATGGGCATGGTAAAATTCAGGCCGATGCTATAACCAAGCCGTTTGGTAATCAAATCTGAGCTGATGGCATTGGTCCCTGCATTGGCTACCAGATCCAGCGAGGGGCGATAAAAAATATCGATAACCCGGCGATTCCGTTCCACAATCACGCTGTCGTACCGGTAGCGTAATAAATAGGGGTTGTCGTCGGGCATAAATCGGGCCTCTAGTGCGAGATCGGGTTTTTCAAGTCGTACGAGCCCCGTTTCAGGGATATTGCAGAGTGTGTTAAGGGTTAGAATATCCTGCAAAAACTGTACTTTGGCGCCTTCATAGTTCACTTCGCTCTGTTGCCAGTCGACCCGAAACGCCAGGTAGTCTGACTGATTGAATAAGGCTTTCCGAAGCAGTTCTTTCAATACCTCGTTTTGTCGAGAAAAAATCTGGTACAAATCCCCAAAAATGACCATCTGCTGATAATCCTGATAGGCCGTCAGGTAGAGATCGACAATGGATTTCTGGAGATCATTCTGATTGATACGAACGGTATTGACTAGCAAATCGCGAAGAGCAGCATTTAGCGCATTCTGGATTCGAAGGTTTCGGCGGTAAAGCAGGTTTCGGTTCGCCTGAATTAGCCCCGTGTACGCTCCGCCATTGGTCGTCGCCTGATCGTAGCCCCAGTTTGTGCCAGCCGGTGCGTACAGGTATTGCCCGATGGCCTGCACAAAGGGTTTGTTGGTCGCAATGTTGAGTAGACTGTCGAGCCTGTTCAAGGTAATGGCGTTGCTATTCTCTTTCAGCAGTGGGCTGTTAGCCAGTCCCTGATCCAGGTAATACGCCAGGTTTCGGTGAGCCAGCGTATCCTGTCCATAGCTGGAAATGGCTTGAAAGACAAACCAGAAACTTACCCATATGACTCGTTTATATAGTTGCATAGAACCTGTTTAAAAGGCTTCATTCCGTTGAACTAAATGGAGCTTTTTTCATGATAGTCATTTTTCTGGTTATCAAGCCTATCGCTAGTCGCCTATGCATCCAAATCAATGAGGGGTAACTTTATGCCGACTGAATTTGCGTTTCAGCCATGGATAGGCCCGATACGCTACTTCAGTAGAGAGTAGCCCAATACCCGCTCCCACCAGTACATCTGAAACCCAGTGTCGATCATTCGTCATTCGTAAAAGGCCGGTCGTTGTGGCCATAGTATACCCCCCAATGGGAATCCAGGGGCTAACGTCACGAAACTCCCGATCCAGCAAACTCGCTCCTGTAAACGCATTGGCCGTATGACCCGATGGAAATGAGTACATATCCGTTCCATCGGGCCGTAGTTCATTCGTGGCATGTTTCAATCCGAAAACCGCGACAGTACTCATTCCATAGGCAAGCAGGCCAATAAACACCCGATCAAGGAGTTGCGAGTGACCTTTGATGCCTGCTACACTCAAACCCGCCCAGGCTATAGCCGGTCCATATTGCAGATAATCGTCTGCATGCGTGCGGAAATGAATGGTAGCCTGCAGCTCACTCCGAACATAAAACCGATCGAAGTGACTGTTAGGATAATTGGGGGATAAGGCTAATCCCGTACCGGTCAGCACCGCTGGAGCGACCCATCGAAATGTAGGGAAACCAGCAGAGAGGCTATCCTTGGACGCTGATTGAAATTTGTTAGTTACGGGTTGCCCATTGGCGGTGACCAGTGAAAATAGAAAAAGCCAACTGAGCAGCAGCCAGTAAAAAAAAAGCGTATTAAATCGCCTGCTTGGTTTGGTCATTCGAAAAGTCAGTTTATTTTCCTTTACTACGTACTCCGCGCCGGTGGGGTGGGGTCGATCAGAACAGATTACTCTGGCAGGGAAGGAATGGCGGGAGTAAACTAACGGAAGAATCCTAAAGAGAATCTGAAGTTTGTTAGTAAAAGATGCCAAATGGAGAGGCCGAAACCAACTTCAAAATGTATTCAGTTTTGGCCCCTTCCTTTGGAAAAATAAGCCAAAGGAAGGGCATGAAAATTTTGCTGATTGAAGATGAACCGTCACTACTGGGTGCTATGCGGCAATATCTGGAGGGGGAACATTACAACGTATCGACCGCGGATAATTTCCGCGCAGCCTCCCTGAAGGTGCACGATTATGCCTACGATTGTATTATAGTAGATATTACCCTGCCCGATGGCAATGGATTAGCGATTGTGAAAGAACTGAAGGAAGTGCATTCGCAGGCCGGAATTATTATCGTCTCGGCAAAGAATTCGCTGGATGATAAACTATCAGGACTGGAACTAGGAGCTGACGACTACCTGACCAAACCCTTTCATTTGCCCGAACTCAACGCCCGTATTCGCTCGCTGATGCGCAGGCGACAGCACGAAGGGGAAATGAATCTCGTGTTTGGAGCGATTACGGTGATTCCCTCCCGCAAACAGGTTCAGGTAGGCAATCAGCCGGTCGATCTGACCGTGAAGGAATATGAACTGCTGCTATTTTTGGCCACCAATAAAAATCGTCTCTTATCAAAAGCCGTCATTGTTGAACACGTTTGGGGCGATTATATGGACGGATTCGATTCCCACGATTTTCTGTATACCCATGTGCGGAATCTCCGCAAAAAACTACTTGATGCGGGCGGCCCGGATTACATCACCACGCGCTACGGGGCTGGCTACATTTTCACGGTAGGCTAATGAAACTACTTCATAAAACCACACTCTATCTACTGCTGGCAGCCTTGCCGATTGCGTTGGCGGGTATTTTTGTGCTAAACGGGTTTATTCACCGGGATCTGGTACACGAGATTGACGAGCTACTGGCCAATGAGCTTACGCAGGTGCAGGAGCAACTTGGAAGGCATCCACCTAATGCTGCAGATCTGCCCGGCTGGGACCCTAATGTTCAGATCACGCTGACATTAGTCCCCCGGCATTCATCTCCCATCTATATTGATACAGTTGTTACAACATTAAGCGACAAAGAACCTTCCCTTGTTCGAATGCTGCTGGCAACCCACTCGGTGGGGAATCGCCACTACCAAATTGCGCTGCAACAGTCGTATCTGGAGTTTGATGAAATCGCCCAGACTTTATCCGTAGGGGTGATTGTCTGTTTCCTGGTTGTGCTGGCCCTATTGGTACTAGCCGATATTCTGGTGACTCGGCGCATCTGGCAACCTTTTTACGGAATTATCCGGCAATTGAAACAGTACCGGATCGACGGCCCGGATGACGCAGCCTTTCCGACCAGCGATGTTTACGAGTTTACATTGCTAAGTCAATCCTTCGATGAGATGAGCCGCCGATCTCGCCGTCAGTACGCCCAGCAGAAGCAATTTACCGACAATGCGTCACACGAGATGCAGACGCCTTTAAGTGTGCTTTCATTCGAATTAGACTTGCTGCTTCAGTCGGAAAGACTAAACGAAGCGGACCTTGACCACATTCAGCGTTCCCAGCAGGCCGTTAAGCGACTCTCGGCCATGAATCAGTCGCTACTCTTGCTAGCCAGGATTGATAATCAGCAATTTATCCACAATGAATCCGTGGCGCTGGTAGAACTTGTCGATCAGATAATAACCGGATATTCCGACTATGCAACCCACAAAGGAATAACCCTTAAACGCCTCTTTACGCAGCAGCCCAGCCGTCTTATGAACCGGCAATTGGCCGATGTTCTCTTTTCAAATCTGATCAAAAACGCGATTCGCCATGGTGATCCGAATAGTTCGATCCTAGTTCAGATCGGATCGAACCAGTTCATGATCACCAATCAGGGCGACCCGCTTCCGTTTCCAGTCGAGCAATTGTTTGATCGGTTTGTCCGCAATCAAGCCTTGCCGCAGTCCACGGGTCTGGGCTTAGCCCTGGTCAAAGAAATTGCTGAGCAGTATGGCATGAAGGTACATTATTCCTACTTGGCAACCCAGCGTCGGCACCTGTTTCAGGTGGATTTCTGAGTTAAGGCGCCTAACGGCTACAACTTCAAAATTACTTTAGAATGCCTCGGTAGTTTTAAGGCAAAAACTTTAACAATAGACAGAAATGAAAACGACCTTAATGAGTGCGCTTGTCATTTTCGCAATGGTCCATTACGCATCGGTTGCCTTTACGTTTCCTATCGTTTCGACTAAGCCTGCGCTAACACTGAGTACTATTGATGTTCCGGCGGCCGTGAAAGCTACCGTTGCCAAACTTTATCCCGGTGCGAAGGGAGTGAAATGGGAGAAAGAAGATGGGAATTACGAAGCCGGTTTTACCCATAACGGTAAAGAGTTGTCGCTAGTGATTGACGCAACGGGTAACCTGATCGAAACCGAAACGACCATTGCCGTTTCGGCATTACCGGCATCTGTCCGTGCGTATGTTGCCAAACACCATGCTGGTAAAAAAATTAAGGAGGCTGCCGAAATCGTCGATGCGAAAGGTAAGAAAACCTACGAAGCCGAAGTCGGTGGTAAAGATCTGATTTTCGACGAGAAAGGTCGGTTCATTAAATAACCACACGGATTGACTAGGTTGTGGCTCGCCGATCTACACCAACTAAGTGGGCTACGATTTTTATTCAGCCAGCCAAGAAGGGCATCCACCGGTGTAGTATCGGTATTCAGTCTATTTAGTTTTTAATCATAATGGGCTAGTGGCAAGTTTGTGCGATCTGGCAACTTTCAATTTTTACTCTCACGTTATGTGGCTTAAAATTACAGGGTTTCTTTCTTTTATAACTACGGGCATTACGTTGGCCCAAACCCCAACCGGCGTTTCCTCGCAACCCGTTCCGGCTCAATCGAGCCAACCGGCTACTACGCCAGTAGGCGAAGCGGCATTAAAAGGGAACGCAAAAATTTCAGGGTATGTCGTCGATTCTACGCTGACCAAAGTGGTCGAATATGCCAACATCGCCGTCTATAATACGGCTACCAATAAACTGGTTGATGGTGCTGTCGCCGATGATAAAGGTAAATTCACCCTCACCAAAGTAGCGCCCGGTACGTACAAATTGCTGATCTCTTTTCTGGGCTACAACGCCAAACCCATTGATAACGTAGTAATTGCTAAAGGTCAGATCAAGGATTTAGGCGTTATTAGGCTTAGTGCCAGCACCCGCACACTCAACGAAGTAACCGTGGCTGGAAAGAAAGCCCTGGTGGAAGACAAGGTCGACCGGCTGGTCTATAACGCGGATGTCGATCTGGCCGCAAAAGGAGGAGACGCTACGGATATTCTTAAGAAAGTGCCGATGTTATCCGTGGATTTATCGGGTAATGTCTCCTTACAGGGTAACGCCAACGTACGGGTGTTGATCAACAATAAGCCCTCGTCGATTCTGGCTGGAAATCTGGCCGATGCCCTGCGGCAGATTCCGGCTGATTTGATTAAAACGGTGGAAGTTATTACGAGCCCATCGGCTAAATACGATGCTGAAGGTTCCGGTGGTATTATCAACATCATCACCAAGAAAAACACCTTGCAGGGCTTGCACCTCGATGTGGATGGGGGTGTGGGTAACCGGGCCTCGACCCTGGGGTTGAATGGTAGTTTTCGAAAGGGTAAACTGGGCGTAAATTTGAACGGTAATGGCCGCGGTGTGTATAACAAATCAGGCTCCGATTTAGCCCAGACGACCTTTCTGGGTGAATCCATTGCGCCCGTTCGAACTCGCCAGCATTCAGATGGCTTCGATAACGGCCTGTTTGGGCAATATGCCTTGGGATTGGACTACGACATCGCTAAAAACCAGTCGCTCACCGGCGGGGTTCGATTTGGGGTGCGCAATCTGAGCCGAGATCAGCATCTGGCCACCAGTTTATTGAGCGGGGACATCGTGAAAGCGCCAACGAGACGGGATGTGAATAGCCAGGATTTGTCGAACTCGGTCGATATGAACATCGATTACCTGCATACCTATCCCGGCACAGGCGACGGTCCTACTCGCGAATTGAACATCTCCACGCAGTATAGCCAGAATCACCTGACCAATAATTTTGATGCGAATAATTTAGATACATTGGGCATCCTGACCACTCGGCAACGGAACCTAAACTTCAATACCAGTCAGGAGTTTGTTTTGCAATTGGATTACCAGACGCCCATCAGTCAAACCCAGCAAGTGGAATTTGGGGCTAAAGAAACCTACCGGCGCGTGAACAGTCAGTACCAGTACTTACTTGCGGGGCCAACCTCCGAGTATTCAGTTGATAGTCAGCGACCAGATGGCTCTCTAGTATACGACCAGAATATTGGGGCTGCTTATGTATCGTATACACTGACGACCTATGACAAGATCACGATTAAGGCAGGCACCCGTTATGAGTATACGAGTATCGAAGCATCGGCGGGAAAACAGGGAGCTATTTCGATTCCGAACTACGGTAAACTGGTACCCAGCATCAATCTCTCGAAAAAGCTGAATGAGTCAACTACGATTAAACTGGCTTACAATCGCCGGATTCAGCGTCCGAACGTTCAGGATTTGAACCCCAATTTCAACGCGGCCAATCCCTATAATGTTTCCATCGGTAACCCCTATTTAAAGCCGGAAATAACCGACCGGATCGAATTTGGCTACAGTACCTACGTCAAAAAAACCTATCTGAATCTGACGCTGTATACCCGCCTGAATCGGGATGATATTCAATCGATCAGCCAGCGCTCAGATACGTTGATTGGTGCAGTCGTGAGCCGTCGAACAAATATTGGTAAGGAATACAATTATGGTACCAATTTGTTCGCAACGGTAAATATTACCCCCCGATGGAGCGTTAACACGAACCTGGATATTATGTACCGATACATCAGCGGGTTCGCTCTGGATGTATCGGGACTATCGATCCCGCTCAGTAATACGGGCATTCGCTGGGGTGGCCGGTTCGATAGCCAGATACAATTCGACAAAGGCTGGGCCATTCAGGCTAATATTGGCTACCGAGGGAAGGATATCGCGTTGCAAGGGTATCGGATTGGATTTGCTCAGTATTCGTTGGGAGCCCGTAAATCATTCACTAACAAACGAGGTAGTATTGGATTAGCCGCCGAGAATTTTCTGACTAACGGTATGGGCTTCACTTCGGTGTTGAACTCCGCGCAATTCAATCAGGATTTCCGTCAGTATATCTACAACTCCAGCATCCGGCTGACATTTAGCTATAAAATCGGTAATCTGAACGGAGCTAAGGTGAAGAAAGGGAAATCGGCGGGCGGTGAGGAGGAAAATTAACAGACGCATTAAATTTAATACCACCAACCTAGTAGAAGGTTGTGTTGTCCGAAAATCAAATCGAGGTTTTTGTGAACGGTTTCAAAAGAATATCTTTAGCTGACACAAATCATTCATTGAATGCCGATTAGGTACCAAATAAGTTCAATTAATTTACGCTTTATTTGGACGATTTGTTAGTAATAGAAGGTTACCGTTAGATTAGATCCGTTTTAATAACTGTCAACGTGTATCCGTGGCACACTACTTCGTTGGTTATGGTGGGTGGAGGATGCAGTGACAGGCGAGATTATTGCCTTCGTCTTTGGTCGCCGTATTTTCCAAACATTTCGCCACTTATTACATTTATTGGAGGCCAAATTGAAGTGTTCAAATGGATATCCGACTCTTAGTGTCGGGACGCCGGAGCGGGCTTACTTTGATTTCTTAGATCAATGTCTGCTCTTAGTTCGTAAAGCTTAGTGTCCTTACAAAGTCTAGAGTGTAAGCATTTGACCCTTCGAACGCGATTAAAACGACTAACCCGCCGAACCATTTTCTTTTCCAAATCATTGGTAGTCCTCGAAACTAAAATCGGGTTGTTTATCAATCAGTTTTTCTTCGCTGATCAACGCTATCAAGCTACTACCAACTGATTTAAACCAGTACACTATTCTTAGCCACATAAAACCTATTTGCGAGTGGACTACTAGAAAAAGGGGACTGAACTGCCAAAATCACTTATTTTCAGCTGTTTCGTTTACTGGGGAGTTCGTTGGAGCCCATGAATACCGTTTTCCTCAACACTTTTCCTCCATTTTTGCTGTCCATTGGGATCCGCCTTCATCTTTCAATAAATGAGCGTGGTTTATCGTCATTCCTAAAATAACTCGATTGCTCCTAAATATTTTTTAAATATTTTGATAACCAATTTAGGAGGTTGGTTTCCTAAAACGTCTTTATGATGTAAGCCGCAAAAAGATGAGTCGTGAAATAAGTATAAAGGAAATGCACGAGATCCTCGATCGTTTCAAGAGGGGCGAGTGTAGTGCAGCAGAAAACGCCAAAATTATAAAATGGTACAATTTATTGGGCGAAAATGTAAATGACCACTTCGATGAGGAGACGTCAGCTCTTATAAAACAGAAATTATGGGTTGGCATTACGACTACAATTGATGCCGGTAAAAATGAGCTTTTCGAAAAGAGACCTTTCTACTTGCGGCCATACTTCCAAATTGCGGCATCAATCTCCATAATTTTCTTGCTTTTAGTTAGTCTCCTTCAACTTAGCAATAACCAACTTCAAGTTACAAAATCTGAGAATTCTGTTTTAGCACCGCAGCATTCCCAAATGTTTGCCAACGATAGCAAGCGTGTTAAAATGGTGTTGCTTAATGATGGTACTTCGGTCCAACTGCAACCTCACGCGAGCATTTCATTTGCAACTGCCCCGAATACGAACCAACGGATTGCCGTTTTGGAGGGCGAAGCTTTTTTTGATGTTTTTCACGATAAAACCCGACCTTTTTCTGTGTATTCGGGAGGCATCGTTACCAGAGTATTAGGTACTAGTTTTTCGATAAACAAGAATAAGCGCAACGGTGAAATTGTGGTTAGTGTTAGATCAGGAAGGGTATCGGTAACAAAAGAAAACAGTCAGAAATCGAGCGCTAAAAAAGCGGAAGTAATTCTTACACCCAATCAAAAAGCAATTTACAGCGCCAAAATGGACAAAATTACTACTTCTATTGTGGCGCATCCGGTGATGTTGAAAGAAACGGATTCTCAAAAACTAATGGAATTTGATGAAACCCCAGTAAGTGAAATCTTGACAAAACTGGAAAACCTATACGGTATTAATATTGAATTTGATAGGGCCAAGCTAATCGACTGTAGAATAACGGTAGTCTTTTTGGATGAGGATTTATTCGAACGCCTTACCCTTATATCCAAACTCATTGGGGCTTCCTATACGGTAAGCAATACAGAAGTCGTGTTTGCTTCGCAAGGTTGCAAGTAGGCCAAGTGCAACCTCAATAAAATTGAAATTGATAAAATACGGGTAGGGTTCAGCCTATCCACACACCTCCTTGCTGCCTAGGAGGCCAACGTCCTAATTCAAAACTTTTTACATAAATAACTGGTCAAAAGTATGAATAAAACTATATCTCTTCAGAAAAGGGTTCTTGCTTTTACAAAATTCACCGCCATACATGGCCTTCTGGCGGTGATATTTATGAGCATGTCGTATGGACATAAAGTAAAAGGACAAGAAGTATTAGAAACGAAAATCGTTTTCAAGGCTACCAATGAAAGCATTAAGTCGGTTTTACGTAAAATTGAAAAGCAGGCGTCAGTTACGTTTGCTTACAAAGCAGAGTTTATTAAAAACTTCCCAAACGTTACCTTACAAAAAGACAGTGCAAAACTAAAGGAAATCCTGGATGCCATTTTTGAGAATCGCGCTAGCTATGAAGTAATCAAGAATCATATTTTATTGACTGAAAATCCCAAACATCAAGGCAGTATTGTGGTACCTACTTCCTCGTTGGCTCTTGAGGTTAGCGGGATTGTTAGGGGTGAGGAAAATGCTCCCCTTCCTGGTGTAAACGTAACGCTCAAGGGTTCTACCACAGGTACCGCTACCGATGCCGAAGGTAAATTTGTCCTAAGCGTTCCAGACGCAAATGCAATCCTTGTTTTTTCATTTATTGGCTACCTGAGTGAAGAAGTTGCTGTGGGCAACCGCAGTGTGATCAATGTATCGCTAGTGCCGACTTTAAAAAGCCTGTCCGAAGTAGTGGTAGTAGGCTACGGTCAGCAAAAAAAGGCGAGTGTAACCGGATCGGTAGCGACGGTGAAAGGAGAAAGCCTGGTTACTGCGCCGATGTCGAACATAAGCAATACGCTGGCAGGGCGTTTACCCGGCTTAGTATCTAAACAAGAATCGGGTGAGCCCGGAAACGATGCGGCTTCTATCAGTATCCGTGGGTTTGGGCCAGCATTGACCATTGTAGACGGCGTGCAATTGGATATCGCTAACCTGGATCCAAATACCATTGAGTCGGTTACCATTCTGAAAGATGCTTCCGCTGCGATTTATGGCGCAAGAGCTGGTAACGGGGTTATCCTGATAACGACCAAACGGGGAAAAATAGGTAAGCCTACCATTGCGATAACTTCCTCCTACAGTTTGCAAGGCATTACCCGCGGCCCAAGACCCGTAAATGCGGGTCAGTACGCTGAGTTAATGCGCGAAGCACAACTTAATTCGGGGCAAGCACCTGACTTTACGGCAGAAGAAGTAGCCAAGTATTACGCAGGCACCGATCCTAATTATCCGAACACCGATTGGAGAAAAGTCGTTTTGAGAGATCAAGCACCTATGCAACAGTATGGCATCTCGCTTTCCGGTGGTTCTGAAAACATTACCTATAGAGGTTCACTCAATACCATAAATCAGCAAGGATTGTATAAATCAGGCGACAACACGTATAAACGGTATAACCTGGTTACTAACTTAGATGCAAAGGTTAATAAGAATGTTTCCATTTCGCTTGATCTTTTGGCCACATCTGACCTAACTAATGCACCAAGCCGTCCACAAGAAAATTTTTGGGCTGATTTCTACGATGCGCAACCCATCTACCCAGCCTCGCTGCCCGATCCGAATAAGTTGGCTTATGCGGGGGCAGCCATTAGCCCGATCTTGAATACCTACAGAAAATGGGGTGGCTATAACGATCGCCTACGGCAAACCATAAAAACCACCTTTTCTTTAACCTACAAGCTTCCAATCGAAGGCTTATCGCTGAAAGGTGTATTTAACTTCAACCAATATACGGAGGATACCAAGATATGGAGTAAGAGTCAGTCACTCTATGCCTATAATTACAACACCAAAGAGTATACACTAAAAAGCTCCACGCCAGCCACCAATTTAAATCAAAGCTATTATAAAAGCAGAGTATTTACTCCGCAACTGTTCCTGAATTACCAGCGGACGTTCGGTAGCGTACACGACGTTACAGGGCTTTTACTGTATGAATCACAGGATTTCCTTGATGGATCCATTTCCGGCACCCGCCAGAACTACTTAAGTAATGCAATCGATCAAATATTTGCAGGTGGGCAGCAAGACCAAAAAATTAACGGTACCGCGAGCCAGTATGCACGGAAAAGTTACATTGGACGAGTAAACTATGCGTTTAAGAATAAGTATTTGCTTGAGGTAAGCGGCCGGTACGATGCTTCGGTTAATTTTCCTAAGAACAAGCGCTGGAGTTTGTTCCCGAGTGCATCCGTTGGATGGCGACTCAACGAAGAGGCCTTTGCTTCCAAACTAAATTGGTTGACAACGCTGAAACTCCGGGCAAGTTATAGCAAGACAGGATACGATGCTACCGGCAGTTTTCAGTACTTGACAGGCTATACCTTTAGCGATCCCTATCTATTTAATGGATTACCAAGTACGGGTGTGAATTCTACAGGTTTAGCTAACACTGATATAACCTGGGAGACTATGAAAACCGCTAACCTGGGGGTAGACTATGCCTTCCTGAACGGTAAAATTTATGGTGAGTTCGATATCTTCCGCAGAGACCGCACTGGTATGTTGGCAAACAGACTTGCCTCTCTTCCTTCTACCTTCGGAGCAACGCTACCAGCCGAGAATATAAATAGCCAACTCACTCACGGGTTTGAATTTTCTATTGGTACAAGGGGTAAACTCGGCGGCTTTGGCTATGATATTAGTGGCAATGTTTCCAGAAATAGAACCAAATGGACGCACTTCGATGAACCTGACTATACCGATCCAGATCAGATTCGTATAAATCAGCAAACGGGTAAATACGTTGGAACGGATTTCGGTTACGTGTCAAATGGGCTGTTTACCTCACAGGAAGAAATTAACAGCTTAGGGTTCGACCAGGATGGCCAGGGCAATAAGTCTCTGCACCCCGGTGATATCCGGTACGTTGACCTAAACGGCAATGGAAAGCTGGATATTTATGATCAAAAAGTAATAGGCCAGGGAACGGTTCCTCAAATGATATGGGGTCTCAACATGGCCTTTAACTACAAAAACTTCGATTTGTCCTGGCTGATCCAGGGGGCTGCTAAATACAATGTTAGCATCAAATTGGGCATAGACTCCAGACGTACTCCTTATACTGTATTGTATGATGAGCGTTGGACACCGGAAAACAATGACCGCGATGCCATCGTGCCTAGACAAACCTTTGGTACAACAGAAAACAACAATAGGCATTCTGACTATTGGACCAAAGATGCCTCGTATGCCCGTCTAAAAACCATTTCCCTTGGGTATACTTTTCCAACTACTCTCTTGCGTAAAATCCTGATTGACAAAGTACGTATTTACGTATCGGGTACCAACCTGCTGACCATCGATGGGATATCGCGGTATGGCATCGATCCGGAAATAGCAGGCACGCCTAACGCTACCAGAGGTTGGTATTATCCGCAACAAAGAACTGTTTCTGCAGGACTTAATCTATCATTCTAAACCTAACATTCATGAAAAGGCGTATATATATTTTCTTATTCCTACTAGGATCTGTTACGGCGTGTAAAGATGTACTTGATAAGGAGCCATTAAACATCATTCCTGAAAGCACTGTTTGGTCGGATCAAGCCTTGATAAATGCCTATGTTAGCCAAGTATATTCGGAGCTAACGTATTTATTCAACGATGCTACCAATGACCGCAGCCGGTACGAAGGCCCCGGAAACCCGGAAGATTCCTTTGATTTTAATTTACCCTCTGAATTATCGGATGAGTCGCGGTGTACCTATACCTGGCTGTACACCTGGTATTTGTTGAAGCCTGGTTTCATTGACAAACGAGGAGGCTTGATGGAGTGGTGGGGCTATTCTACTATCCGTAAGATGAACGAATTTATCGAGCGAATGGAAACGGTAACGGTGCTGGATGCACCCGTAAAGAAAAGCCTACTTGCCGAAATGCGGGTCTTACGTGCGATGACCTACTTCCAAATGGTGAAGCGCTACGGTGGTGTTCCTTTAATCACCAAAGTGCAAGCAATCGACGCGCCTAAGGAAGAGTTGTTTGTGTCAAGAAATAAGGAAATAGAGATCTATGATTTTGTCAATGCTGAGATTGATGCTGTCCTTGCCGATCTGCCCGTAGGGAATGCTTCCAGCGGACATGTAACCAAAGGTGCTGCCCTGGCTTTGAAGAGCCGCTCGTCCTTATACGCAGCAAGTATTGCTAAATACGGTACTGTACAACTCAATGGCTTGGTAGGCATTCCTGCCTCAGAGGCAACTCGGTTTTACCAGGCATCATACGATGCCTCCAATGCAATCATTACTTCCGGCCAGTATTCGCTCTACAAAAAGGAAGCAGACAAGGTAAAAAATTACCAGAATATTTTCCTTGATGAGAATAATGTAGAGGTCATTTTCTCCAAACAATACAATGGACAGGCAGCCGTTGGGCACAGTTGGGATCTGATGCAGGAACCCAATGGTTTCAATGCCTGGGGCGTTGGTAATAATTCGGCGGTATACCTGGAGATGGTAGACGACTACGAAAATATGGACGGTTCGCCAACAAAACTGGACCCTACGATACTGCAGGATAAAGTTTGGTCAATGAATGAACTTCTTGGTAAAAAAGACCCCAGGTTCCATGCGTCCATCTATTATGAAGGAACGCCCTGGCAAGGCCAGATTTTCCGTCTATATAAAGGATTAAAAAAACCAGATGGAACCATTATTTCAGCGGGTGATTATAACGGAGTAACTGCCAACGGTGCCAATAGTGCATCCTCGAGTACGGGCTTTGGCGTAAAAAAATACCTGGATGAAACCTTGGTACAACCAGGCGGTGGCATGTCTCGTACAGACTGGATTGTATTCAGATACGGAGAAACTCTGCTTAATCGGGCCGAAGCAGCTTTTGAACTCAATAAACAAGAGGAGGCACTAACCGCTGTCAATCAGATCAGAGAGCGGGCGGGTATTCTTCCCCTGCTTACAATAGACCGGGATAAGATCCGACACGAGCGCAAAGTCGAGCTCGCTTTTGAGGGCCATCGCTACTGGGATTTGAGAAGGTGGCGCCTTTCCACGACCGCACTGACCAGAACGTTCACCGGCATCGAGCCAATTCTGGATTTTACCACCAAAAAATACCAAATCAAGTTTTTAAATGGTGTAGATGGTGATAATAAGCCACGCTTCGATGCCAAATTCTATTATTTCCCCATTGGTGTCGCACGGATTGCTAATAATCCCAAACTGGTTGAAAACCCAGGTTGGGAATAGATATAGCTGCTATTCAGGGTATAGTCAGCACCACTTCTGTAGTGCTGACTATACCCTGAATTACGTATAACCGTTGCCTGCAACAGCGTTGAGCAAACGGAAAAAAACATCCCAAACCTATTTGGTCGGCATCAAATTTCTCGGGTAATCCATTCAGGTAAGTAATCTAACGGAAGAGGACGAGAAAAAATGGCAAAAAGTTAAGGAGTAAAAAGCATCAACATTTATAGAATTAATTGACGATTCGTAGATGGGAATGGTGATAGCCATAAAATTCTGATTCCGAATTCTTGTGATAACAATGAATTAGTATGGCGGTGGAGCTTCTAATAGTTACCAGAATCTGTCTGTGCTTACACCCAGTGAAGTGTTCCGCAAAGGTTGTTGTGTTAGAAAGAAGGCTTACTATAGAAAAAGCCATTGCATTCTGATGAGTAAGATCGTATACAGTTTCATCTTCCTGACTCTCCTGACAGCCTGCCAACCACCGTCGGAAAAGGAAGCAATAACGTCTGAAGAAAACACCTTATTTAAATCGCTATCGTCAACTCAAACCCATATTGATTTTATAAACCAGCTCCAGGAAGGCCTGAATGCCAATCCTCTGGTGTACGAATATTTTTACAATGGCGGAGGGGTAGCGCTGGCCGACTTTAATAATGATGGCTTAACGGATATTTATTTCACTGCCAACATGACCGAAAACAAGCTGTATCTCAACAAGGGACAGCTGAGTTTTGAAGACATTACCCAAAAAGCCAACGTATCGGGTCGGCAGGGGCCCTGGAAAACCGGCGTTACCGTGGTCGATATTAATGGCGATGCAAAATTGGACCTGTATGTGTGCTATTCGGGCAATGTTGCAGACGAAAACCGTCGAAATCAACTCTTTATAAATGGGGGCAATAATGCCCAGGGCATTCCGGTCTTTTCCGAGCAAGCTCAGCGATACGGCTTAGACGATCCTTCCTTCAGCACGCAGGCTAGCTTTTTTGATTACGACAAAGACGGCGACCTGGATATGCTCTTGATTAATCATTTAAATAAAAGCCTGAACAATTTAGATGAGTCGAGCATTGGAAAACTTCTCAGCCAGCAATCGCCTAAAAACAGCCCAAAGCTTTACCGGAATGAGCATGGAAAATTTAAGGACGTTTCCCTGGCTGCCGGATTGCCCGGCTCCATACTAAACTACGGTTTAGGACTTGGCATATCGGATATCAATGGCGATGGCTGGCCCGACGTATATATTTCCAATGATTCGCACGCTCCGGATCTGCTGTTGATAAATGGACGCAACGGAAAATTCACCAACCAAAGCAAAGAGAGCCTCGGTCATACCTCTTATTTTTCGATGGGCAATGAAGTGGTAGACATTAACAACGACGCCCTGCCCGATATTTTTACCCTGGACATGCTGCCAGCCGATAACAAGCGGCAAAAATTGCTATTGGCTCCCGACAATTACGAAAGCTTTGACCTAAACCTGCGCGTGGGCTTCCATTATCAATACATGCGCAATATGCTCCACATCAATAATGGCAATGGAAGTTTCAGTGAAGTAGGTCAGCTCGCGGGTATTTCAAATACCGATTGGAGCTGGGCCCCTTTATTTGCCGATTTTGATAATGACGGGTGGAAGGATTTGTACATCACCAACGGGTACGTGCGTGATTACACCAATATGGATTTCCTGAAATACATGGGCGATTTCCTGACATTCAAAGGAGGCCATGTAATGCGAAAAGACCTCTTGTCGCTGGTTGAGAAAATGCCTTCTTCTCATGTAAGCAGCTACGCATTCAAAAACCTGGATGGCATCAACTTTACCGACGTAAGTGCGAATTGGGGATTTACCACCCCTTTTAACAGCAATGGCGCTGCCTACGCCGACCTGGATAATGATGGTGACCTGGATCTTGTTGTCAATACGATCAACAGTCCGGCGGCCCTTTTTGAAAACAGAGCTAACCAACTCTCGAAAGACAATACCTATCTCCAGTTGAAACTGGTAGGTAATCAATTAAATACCCAAGGTATCGGAGCAAAGGTCTGGGTATATACCGGTGGTACGGTGCAATACCGGGAACAAATCCTTACCAGAGGATTTCAATCCAGCGTATCGCCCATTTTGCACTTCGGGATTCGTAAAGGCCAGCCGATTGATTCGGTACTTATCACCTGGCCAAGCGACCAAACCCAGGTTCTCAGGAACGTATCGGGAAATCAGCTCCTGACGCTACGAGAAGAGGAGGCAAAAAAGCGCCTGGAAAAGCCTTTTACAAAGCCTACAGTCCATTTTGCGGAGCTTTCGTCACCCATTGATTTTAGTCACAAAGATGAAAACGTAAATGATTTCAAGCGGCAGCCGCTGTTAGTAAATCCTCTTTCTTTCCCCGGCCCCTGCATGGCAAAACGGGACGTAAATGCCGACGGCCTGGAAGATATTTTTATAGGGGGCGGCAGCGGGCAGCCTGGGGCGTTGTATCTGCAGCAAAAGGGCGGTAAGTTCTCTAAAAAGGTAACTAAAGCTTTTGCTGCCGATGCCAGGTGCGACGACACGGACGCCCTCTTTTTTGATGCAAACGGCGACACCTTTCCTGATTTATATGTTTGCAGCGGTGGCTATGATAACTTCCTGCCCGCCGATCCGAACTTGCAAGACCGACTTTATGTCAACGATGGCAAGGGTAACTTCACGAAGCAAGTACAAGCCCTACCTGCCATGCTTACCAGCACAAGCTGTGTCAGGGCCGCCGACGTAAATAAAGATGGTTACCTGGATTTGTTTGTAGGAGGAAGGGTTGTGCCGGGCCGCTATCCGGAAACGCCCCGAAGCTATTTGCTGATCAACGATACGCGGGGAGCTTTCAAGGATCGAACACACGAACTGGCTCCTCAACTGGAGAAGGCAGGCATGGTAAGCGATGCGATCTGGCACGACATCGACGGCGATCAAACAAAAGAATTGATTTTGGTGGGCGAATGGATGCCGATTACCGTAATGTCGCTCAGGAATGGAAAGTTGATTGCCAACACCGAAGCTTATTTTAGTAAAAGCTATTACGGCTGGTGGAATCGAATTCACCTGGATGATTTGAATGGCGACGGGCGCATGGATTTGATTCTGGGAAACTACGGCCTGAATACCCAATGCAAAGTCAGCGAGAAAGAGCCCGCCCGATTGTATGTCAAAGATTTTGATGACAATGGTTCGGTTGATCCCATTCTTTGCTTCTTTATTCAAGGCAAAAGCTATCCATACGTCACCCGCGATGAATTGCTGGATCAACTCAGCATGATGCGTACGCGCTTCCCGGATTATAAAAGCTATGCCGAAGCTACTATTCAGCAAGTCTTCACGCCAGAAGAGTTAGCGGGCGTTTCTGTTCTTAAAGCGACGCATTTGAAAACCGCCTACTTTCAATCGGATGCGAACGGGAAGTTTGTGGAAAAAGCCCTTCCCGTTGAGGCCCAGCTTTCACCCGTATTTACGATTACGACCCTTGATTATAACCAGGACGGCCATAAAGACATCTTTCTGGGTGGGAATATTCAGCATGCGAGGCTACGATTTGGCAAGTGTGATGCCAACTACGGCGTGTTATTGAGCGGAGATGGTAAGGGCAACTTTACCAATGTGCCATCTTTTAAGTCGGGTTTCAAGGTGCTGGGCGACGTTAGGAGTAGCATCTATATAAACCATACCCTCTTATTAGGGCTCAATCAGCAAAAAGTTAAAGCGTATACCCTCAAGCAGCTATGAAAAGGATTGTCCTCATCTTTCTTATGCTTATGCTGGGTGCTTGTCAGACAACACCAAAGGGACCAGTACCCAAACTGGGTTCCCGCCTTATTAGCGAGCTCGTTTACCAGATGACGGATATAATGGTGCATGATGTAACCAATCCTCCTTTGGCGGCCCGTTTTTTCTCCTACGCATGTTTGGCTGGTTATGAAGTGGTTGCACAAAACGACCGCAGTATGAAGCCGCTGAACCGCTTTTTGAGAAGCTATCCTGAGTTGCCACCTCCTACGGCTATCGGCGAGCATTCCTATGAATTGAGTGCCTTACTGGCTATGGTGGAGACGGGAAAGAAACTTCAGCCATCGGGTTTTTTACTAGAAAAGTACCAGAAAAGCGTGATCGACTCATGCATGCGAAGTGGCTTTAGCAAAGACATTGTGCAAAATTCACTGGCCTATGCAAACTATGTGAGTGCGCATATTCTGAAATATGCCAAGGCTGACAAGTACAATCGAATCAGCAATTATCCCCGCTACTCACCCCTCAATAAGGAAGGCTCCTGGTATCCAACTCCTCCCGGCTATTATGCGCCGGTAGAGCCGTACTTCAATACGGTTAGGCCCTTTACGCTCGATACGTGCAGTCAATTCAAACCGGTGCCTCCGGTTCCGTTTTCCTCGACGCGTGGGTCTGAATTTTATGCCTTGATGGATAGCTGCTACCAAACGGGGTTGGATTTGAACGAAGAACAAAAGCAAGTGGCGGCTTTTTGGGATTGTAACCCGTTCGCTTTAGAAAACAATGGTCACCTTTTGTATGGCGTGAAGAAAATATCGCCCGGTGCACATTGGCTGGGCATTACCGGAATTGCGTGTGAAAAAGCGGAAATGAGTTTTCCAATGGCCATGAAAATCCATACGGTTGTTTCCGTCGGTCTCATGGATAGTTTCATCGCGTGCTGGGACGAGAAGTTTCGGAGCAACCGGATTCGACCCGAAACAGCCATTCGGAAATACATTGATTCGGATTGGAAGCCTTTTTTGCAGACGCCCCCCTTTCCTGAATACCTAAGCGGACACTCCACTATTTCGGCAGCAAGCGCCACGGTATTAACCTTTTATTTCGGGAAAGATTTTGCGTTCACCGATACGGTAGAAAAACGGTACGGGCTAACAGACCGGTCTTTCAATTCTTTTCATGAAGCGGCCAATGAAGCGGCTATATCGAGGTATTACGGGGGAATTCACTTTATGGATGCCATTACCAATGGTCTTTTGCAAGGGGAAAAGATGGGAGAATGGATTTTACAGAAAGTGGAAAAGGACAGTACCGCGCTAACAACCAACAAAACAACATACAACAAACACGCCTAACCGGGTTCAAATCAACGTATGCATAGCAAGAGCCAACCCTGCTTTTTTAGTAAAACTTTTCTTGTTCTATTCATTGGATCGCTTCTTTTTTCCTGTAAAAAAATTACCGATACCCGCTATGAAGTCAGTGGGTCGCAGGTTAAAATCCCGTTGAAAGGTGGCACGCTCTTGCTGAATGTGTACTCTGATAAAATCATTCGGGTGAAATACGTTGTAGGCGATTCTATTCCAGAAGACGACAGCATACTGGTATTCAAAAAGCTTTCAGGGGCGTTCAAAGTAGCGGAGAAAGACAGTCTGATAAGCATCGAAACCGCTTTTGTGAAAGCGCAGGTAAGTCCCGACGGTACAGTTCAGTTCGTTGATACGAACAACCAAACACTGCTGTCGGAAATGAAAGACGGTCGCAAACTAACGCCAGTAAATGACCATGGTAAATCAAGCTTTTCCCTTCGGCAAACCTTCCTCTGTGGCGACGAAGCTTTGTACGGACTGGGCCAGTTTCAAAATGGCCTGTTCAACTGGAAAAACACGCCCCTGGTACTTAAGCAATACAACCAGGAAATTGCAGTTCCCTTCGTGATGTCCAGCAAAGGCTACGGAATTTTATGGAACAACTATTCCATCACCCAATTCAATCCTGCGGAGAGGGAAGTGACCTTAGCCACCACTGTAGATTCGGCGCGCAACATTCGGAAATCCTTTTTTATACCCGCAAAATCGGGCACCTACAACTTTGCTATCGAAGCGCCGAATGCCGAAAACCGCATGCATGGCCCCGTACTCCTAACCATCAATGGCGATACGGTATTTCATTACAACACAGTTTGGGTACCCGACTTCCATGTCGGAAGAATTGACCTGGAAGCGAACAAAAATTACGAAGTCGTACTGCAAAATAGCAACAGCCAGTCGCCGGGCAAGCTGGTATACAATGAGCCTGACTACAACAAAACGGTTTTTCAAAGCCAGCTAGGCAATGCCATTGATTATTTCTTTGTCTACGGCGAAGACCAGGCCCAGCTTATTCACGGCATGCGCGACCTGACTGGAACGGCACCCATGTTCAGTAAAAATATTTATGGTTTTTGGCAATGCCGGGAACGCTACCATTCGCAAAAAGAGCTTTTGGAGAATGCCATGGAATACCGTAAACGCGGTATTCCGGTAGACAATATCGTGCAGGACTGGAACTACTGGCCGGAGAAAACCTGGGGTCCGGAATGGGATCGTACGCGGTACCCGGACCCTAAAAAGATGGCTGCAAGCCTGGATAGTCTGCATATGAAGTTAATGGTTTCCATTTGGCCAAGAATCGATAATCCAGTACTGGAAGAGCGGTATCACCTGAAGGAGCACAAGTTGGATAAGAGCGGCAACCTGGATTTCTACAACCCTGCGGTACGCAACAACTACTACAACATGGTGAAAGACTCGATGTATGCGCTTGGCATCCATTATATATGGTTAGACGGCACCGAACCGGAAGTGTACCCGGCCAATGCGATCACGAACCAGGGTTCATTTGACCGCGTAGCACTTACCTATTCGCTGATGGTTACCAAGAGCATATACGACCGGAAACGGGAAGACTATCCTCAGCAGCGGGTTTTCAACCTGACTCGCTCGGCCTTTCTTGGGCAGCAGAAGTACGGTGCCGCCGTTTGGTCAGGAGATGTGCTGGCGAGTTGGGAGCAATTCAGAGAGCAAATTCTGGCGGGTCTAAACTATTCCATGGCTGGATTGCCATACTGGACGACTGACATCGGAGGCTTTTTCAGGGATAGCAAATCATTCAACCCCCGGTTTAAAAATCAGTACACCAGCAACGAGTTTAAAGAGCTGCTTACCCGTTGGTTTCAGTTTGGTGCGTTTTGCCCCTTATTCCGCATCCACGGCTATGTGTCCGAGACGGAGGTGTGGCGGTACGGCCAGTCTTTTGAGACGATGGCCAGGAAATTTATTGAGCTTCGCTATCGGTTGATGCCCTATTTGTATGCACAAGCCTGGAAAGTAACCAACAGTGCCGGTTCTATCATCGCACCGCCGGTCTACTATTACCCGAATGACAAAAAGACCTGGGAGCTCAAAGATCAGTTCTTCTACGGTCCTTCCATCCTGGTTGCCCCCATTACCCAATACCAGGCTCGACAGAGGCAAGTATACTTGCCAGCAGGTGGGTGGTATAATTTCTGGACTAATGAAAAATTATCTGGAAACCAAACCGTTAGCGTCAAATCACCGCTCGACCAAGTTCCTACCCTTATCAGGCAAGGCTCCATTCTGCCCTTTGGGCCAGCCCTCCAGTATGCCAGCGAACCAAGTAAGGAAGGTCTTACCCTGGTTGTGTACCCCGGTGCTAACGCCGATTTTGAGTGGTACGATGATGAAGGGGAGAACTATACGTACGAAAAAGGCAGGCATGCCGTAGTGCCCATTCATTGGGACGATCAACAGAGAGAACTACGTATCGGGCAACGCAAAGGAACGTTTCCAGGACTACAGGAGGCCATTAAAATCAAGGTGGTCGTCGTCGATTCAACAAGCGAAGGCGGTTTGTCGGTCATTAAAAAGCCCAACACATCGCTTACGTACCGGGGCGCGGCCCAAAAAGTTAACTTCTAATTTGACCTAACACGCTAATTCAGGCATAGGATATACAACTTCTTCATCCAATTGTATGAAACACATTCGTAAAAAAAATCGGCAAAATAGCTTACTCGTGTTTGTCTTTGTTATCAGTTCTCTACGGCTAGTTCAGGCACAGGATATACAAAGGCGCTGGACTTTGGGTAAGGATAATGATATCATCTGGACTATAAGTCAGGACAAAAGTCTTCCCCACCAGGATAATGTGGAAATGAGTGGCTATGGCGTTTCTACGATTGTGACGTATGGAGTTGATAAGCAAAAGCACGCATCCCTGAACGCCCTGGTTATATGGCCATCCTACATCGTGAAATACGACTACCGCAGCTATCTTCAAAAAAGCTATCCCCTAGATAGCCTGTTCATCAAAGTAGATGGCCAGCCAGTTGCTGTTTCGTTGGTTTCACAGGTGAGGTTCAATGGCATTCTGGAGCTTCAGTACCAACACAGCCGCCTACGGATCAAACGCTTTATCTATCCGGCGGTGAATGATCCGGCAGTATACGACCGCGTAGAGATAGACAATACCGGGAAAAAAGATGCGCGCATTGAGGTCGAAAAGGCCAATCGGGAAGAATTGGTTGTTGGTGAAAACACTAAATGGACAATGGCGCTTGCCAGGACGGAAACCAACCAGGTGATTAAGCCGGGCGAATCAACGATTGTCACAACCATCCTCAGCGCTCGTAAAGCAGAGCAAAGCCCTGGCAAATACGACGCGGAGAAAGATTACCAGGGGCGGCTTGCGTTCATCAAAAAGATCAATCAAAATCTACACTTCAACAGCCCCGATCCAGAAATGAACCTGGCTTTTCAATTCGCTAAGTTCAGAACGTCCGAAAGCATTTTTGATTCTGATTTAGGAAGGGTGCATTCGCCAGGAGGAGGCCGGTACTACGGTGGTGTCTGGGCCAACGACCAGGTAGAGTATGCAAATCCTTTTTTTGCCATGCTGGGCTACGACGAAGCGGAGAAAGCGTCGATGAATGCCTACAAAGCATTCATGGCCAAAATGACTCCTGAGTTTTCGGCCATTCCATCTTCTTTCGAGATGGGTGGCAAGATGGTCTTTTCGGGCGCTGGCGACAGAGGAGATGCCGCCATGTATGCCTACGGAGCCTCCTTGTACGCACTTTTGTCCGGTGATCGTCAGGTGGCCGATACGCTCTGGCCAGCTATTGTCTGGTGCCTGGACTATTGCGAACGGAAAACAAATGAGGCCGGGGTTATTGAGTCAAAAACCGATGAAATGGAAGGACGAATCCCCACGGGCACGGCTAACCTTTCTACCTCCACGCTGGCGTATGCGGGCTTTACCTATGCAAGTCGACTAGCCAAAGCACTAAACAAAGAAAGGGCAATCAGTACGCATTATGAACAGAAAGCGAGTGATCTTAAAAAGGCCATTGAAACCTATTTCGGAGCTAAAGTAGAAGGCTATGACACCTATAAATATTATAAGGAGCATAACAAGCTGCGACACTGGATATGCCTTCCCCTGGTAATGGGCATCGAAACGCGGAAAGAGGGTACGATAAAAGCCCTATTTGAAAAGCTGTGGACAAAAAATGGTTTGCTGGTAGAAGATGGGCAGACGATCTTCTGGGATAGAGCCACGCTATACGCACTCCGTGGGGTCATTAAGGTAGGTGCAGTGGAGGTAGGCATGAGCAAACTCAAAGCTTATTCTACGCAGCGTCTCCTTGGCGATCACGTACCCTACCCCGTTGAAGCCTATCCCGAAGGCAACCAGGCGCATCTGGCAGCAGAAAGTGCCTTGTATTGCCGTATCATCACGGAAGGCTTGTTTGGCATAGAGCCGCTTTCGTTGACTGAATTTCAATGCTTGCCACGCCTGCCAAAAGAGTGGAATAAAATGGAGCTTCTCAATGTCCAGGCGCTTGGAAAAGTGGTGGACATAAAAATAAACTCGGTTCCTGGAAATAAAGTACGGCTGGTAGTGGAGGAGGGTGGCAAGCAAATCTTTATCCAGGAAGCGATGGCAAATACGGCATTCACGGTTAAACTGAATTAATGATGGCTACTAAATTTATTTCCCGACGCGAATTTTCGAAGCGTAGTCTGCTGTTGGCCGGAGCCTTACAATCACTGAATGGATTTGGCTTTTCGTCTGGTTCGAAGAAGTTAAGGTCAGATTGGATGGTTGGGAAATGGGGAATGATGGTACACTGGATAGCGCCCGGACCCGCCCCCGAACGAGGGGCCCGCATTGACGACTTGAATGAAGCCGTCAACGCCTTTAACGTTCCCCGATTTCTGAATCAATTTCAACAGAGTGGCGCTGATTTCCTGATGTTCACCATTGGACAGAATACGGGCTTTTATGCAAGTCCGAATAACGTACTGGATCAATTGGTAGGCGAAGGGCACGCTTCAAAAAGAGATTTGATACTGGAGTTGGCGAAAGGCGTTCATGCCCTAAAGAAAAAATTCATTGCCTATCTGCCCGGCGAGATTGCTGCTCCTAAAGCCTTGCACGAAGGGTTTGCCTGGAACCGTGACAATCAAGCTGAATTTCAGAAACATTACACTCAATTCATCAGGCAGTATTCTCTCCAATATGGAAAGCATCTGGACGGCTGGTGGTTTGACGGCTGCTACACCAAATGGCCCGAATACTATATTCCCAGAGATTGGGATTTATGGCTGAATGCCTCGCGAGCAGGAAATTCAGCCGCAGTGGTGGCGTTCAACGACGGGTGCTTCTACGTGGGTTCTACCCAGCCTCCCTGTCCGCAGCAAGATTACCTTTCGGGTGAAGCCTGGAAATTTAAAGATGGAAAAATTGCCATTGGTGACCGTGAGCCAGTCGAATTATTCCTTCCCACAGATCGCTTTGTGCCGGGCACGAGCTGTCAGTTTCACGTTCAGTTGCCCATTGACTGTGATGGGCAATGGATGCACAATACGCCGGGACCGATGCCACCGCCCCACTATACAGACCAAGAATTGTTTCCTGTAGTGAAAACATGCTTACAGGTGGGTGGAACCGTAACACTCAACATGGGCATCTACCAGGAAGGTCATATTGCTGAAACTACGTTGGCACAACTGCAAAGAATGAAGCGTCAGCTTTCCTAAACCGGCAGCCAATTTTAGTCACTAGTAAACCTGTTACTCTTAACCATCAAAAATGATTCGCAACTATCTCCTTCCTTCCCTCCTCCTATTGCTGATCACATTTTGCGGTTTTGTGTGTTTAAAGAACAGTACGAAATCATCGAATCCGGGCACTCGCCTGGACTACATGCCGCCAACTGTTACAGCCTTTCAAAAGCTTCTCAAAAATTCCCCAGCGGTAGCCGAGGATGCGAAGGGGGCCGCAATTTCTGCCAGCCAACTGCTTGTTGATCGAAAGTGGACAGGCAATACCTGCAAAACTACCTGCAAAAACCTAGGAAAAACCCCATTGCAGGTCTCTACGGTTTTTTTGTTTTCTATTCCAGCGCATGGGCTGCCTCCCGAAAGTCCGGTATACGGAGAAGGGTTTCAGATGCTCCATCAAAACGGTGGTACGCTTCAACAGCATGAGAACATTGGCGTATATCCCGACAATAAGCACTATAACATTCCCGATGTGCATGGCCTGCCTACGGTCTATGGCATGATGGTCATTAGTGTCAGGAAAAACGAATATATGCTGCTTGGGTTCACGTCCTGTAAGCGGTTTATTGGTCGGATTAGTTACGATAAACAGCAGATGCAGGTATCCGTAGACACCGAAGGGTTGGAGTTGAAGCCCGGTGAATCCTGGTCACTGGAAGAGTTTACGGTGCTGGGGAGTGCTGAGCGGGGTGCTTTATTTAAAAGGTTTGCTTCCCAAATTGCCGTGTATCATCCGACGCGAAAAACACCAAAAATACCTACGGGCTGGTGCTCCTGGTATTGCTATGGCCCGGCAGTGACCAACAAAATTATGGAAGAAAACCTACAGGGTTTTAAAAAGGTATTGCCCGAAATAAAATACATCCAGCTAGATGATGGCTATCAGCCCTTTATGGGCGACTGGACTGACCCCAATCCTGCGTATGGCGATATACAGGAAACCATTGCGTCGATACGAAAAGCAGGATTTGAACCGGCCATTTGGGTAGCCCCTTTTATTGCTGAAAAAGGGTCCCACGTCTTCAGAGAACATTCCGACTGGTTTGTGAAAGATGTGGATCAAACGCCCCTGGTGTCCTCCAAAATTGGTTTTGGTGGCTGGCGATCCGGGCCCTGGTACGTGCTGGATGGCACGCATCCCGAAGTGCAAAAGCATTTTCAGAACGTCATCAGTACAATGCGCGAAAAGTGGGGCATTAACTATTTCAAGCTGGATGCCAACTACTGGGGTGCGATCCATGGAGGAATACACTACGATCCAAAAGCTACCCGTATCCAGGCTTACCGGCGTGGCATGGAAGCACTGTTTAGCGGTTGTGATGCCAATTCTGTAATGCTTGCTTGCAATGCTCCCATATGGCCATCGCTCGGACTCGCTACGGCTATGCGTACTAGTGGAGACATTAGCCGCGAATGGGGGGTAATTCGTGGGACTGCGTATGAAAATCTTTGCCGGGCCTGGCAAAATGGTACGCTTTGGGATTCCGACCCCGATTGCGTGGTGCTTGCCAATGACACTGTTTTCTCAGGAAAAGAGCCAATCCGTAAGCAGGAATGGATGTTCCATGCCACCTCCATTCACGCGGTTGGTGGCTCGGTGTTGAGCGGAGACAAAGCGGCCAATTTAAAGGAAAACGAGTTGGCGATCCTTAAAAAATTGCTTCGTACCAATGGCAAGGGCGCTACCTTTTCGGATGCGAAGATGGAAACCGGTTTCACCGACATGGGCGATACGCAGTACTATTATTTCTTTAACTGGGATGACCACGAAACCAAAGACTTGACTGTCCGCTTGAAATCAAAAGCGCAACTCACCGATTTCTGGACCCATGAACGGCTCGGCGTTTTCGAAAATACCTATACAGTAACCAGGCTCGCCCCCCATTCTGCCAGGTTGATTATGGCAAGCAAGAAGTAGTACTCAAAAAGACATCCTGAACCAGCAAACGCTAACCTACCTTATAATCCTCCTAAACCAATGACCTACCTTCATCGCTTCGGCCTGGTATTTATTTTATTGCTGTTAAGTCTTCGTAGCCCTGCCCAAATCAAGGAGAAGTGGGATAAAAGCATCTCTGATAAAACCGCTGACGCTAAAACGCAATGGTTTAGCGATGCTAAATTTGGGCTATTTCTGCATTGGGGCTTATATTCTCAGCCTGCCGGGGTATGGAACGGCAAAAAATACTACGGAACTAGCGAATGGGTAATGCACCGTGGTAAAATTCCCGCTAAAGACTACGCTAAACTGATGAACGAATTCAATCCTGTTAAGTTTAACGCGGACGAATGGGTGGTTCTGGCTAAGGAATTTGGCATCAAGTATATGGTTCTTACCTCCAAACACCACGAAGGCTTTGCGATGTTCAACTCAAAAGTATCTGATTTCAAGATCACCAATTCGCCTTTCAAGCGCGATCCACTTAAAGAGTTGTCGGTAGCTTGTCAGAAAGGAAATATGAAACTCGGCTTTTATTATTCCCAGTTTCTCGATTGGCACGAACCCAATGGTGGCGGAAACGACTGGGATTTTGTGGAAAAAGACAAGAATTTCAAGGCCTATTATACAACTAAATCCATTCCTCAACTGAAGGAATTAGTCTCTAATTATGGGCCCCTGGGCTTGATTTGGTGTGATATGCCAGGCGGCCTTTCCAAAGAAGAAACCCAGGGTTTAATTGAGGAAATAAGAAATATACAGCCCAATTGCTTGCTTAGCAGCCGGGTTGGGCAGGGCTTAGGCGATTTTCGCGATTTTGGTGATGGAGAAGTGCCCTCCACGGTGGTGAAAGGTCCCTGGGAAGCTATTGCTACACACAACGATTCCTGGGGCTATTCAACGTTGGATTTCAACTTCAAAACATCCAGTGAAATTATTCGGCTGCTGACCGGCATCGTATCCAAAGGCGGTAACCTGATGTTGAACATTGGCCCAAAGGCAGATGGCACTTTCCCTGAAACATCCGTTGCCTGTTTAAAAGAAGTAGGGAAATGGCTGAATGTAAATGGAGATGCCATTTATGGAACCACCTACGGGCCTATCGCTCCGCAACCCTGGGGCGTTACCACATTAAAGCCTGGTAAGTTATTCCTGCACGTGACCGAGCGACCAGAAAACGGTGTATTGCTGGTGCCTGGTGTAGATGCGAAAGTTAAAAGCGTCGCGTTCCTGGCCGATAAAAAAACGCTTACCTGGGACCTGAGTAATAAACGGCTGACCGTAAAGTTGCCCAATGAATTGCCCGATAAGGTCAACACAGTACTTGTAGTTGAGTACGAAGGTAAAATAAGCGATTCATTCAGCGAGGATAAGGTGATTGTATCACCAGAGTTTAAAGAGTGTAAGCTGGACATAGTGAAAGCCAAACCGGCCGGCGCAACAAAAGTGGAAACCATTACGTACAGTAACTACTTTGGCGATTGGAAGCATACGCTTTGTGCCACCAATATGAAAGCACCGGCGGATAGTGTCGTTTACAATGTCGAATTTACCAGGCCCGGCGATTATAAGGTTTCACTCGAGTATAGTTCGCCCCTCGAAAACAGCAAACAGGAAGGTGTATTACAGGTAGGAAAAGAGGTGTACTACTTTGAAACCCTTGCCACGGGCGAGTACGACGCCTGGCGTCCCTTGATCTTTATAAAGCAATCCGTGGCAATGGTAAGGATTCGGGAGGCAGGCATACAGCAAATTAGAATTGCCCCTATCAAAGAAGGAAAAGAGCTATTTAAGCTAAGCCGGATTAGCATAGAACCCTTTGAGTAAGCCTTCTGGTTAGCTTCTTTCTTCTAACGGGGCAGATTTATCCCAACTTTGTTAACTACCCCAAGAGGGAAGTACTCACTTGAGTAGTAGGGTATAGCTGGTCTGGGTAACTTCCTGGTTCTGGAAAGAGAGGGGGCTAATGTAGTAGCGCGAGCAAAAGGAGGATATAGTCTTTCAAATAGACTCTTAAAAATTTGAGGGCTTTGGTCAGATGGTATTGGACGGCCTTTTCGGATAATTTAATGCGGTTTGCTATATCAGCTAGTTGCAAGCCTTCGAGCCTACTCATAATAAAAACTTCCCTATATTTTTCCGGCATCTTTTCGAGACCTTGCTTAAACTGGTCTGAAAGCTCATTATACAGGACCGTATCCATATTGGACTCATGCATGCACTCACTAAAGGAATGGCAATAGTCGGCATATTTGCTTCGTACGGCAGCCTTCCGAATATGGTCAATAAATTTATTTCTGAGTGTCGTATTTAAGTAGGCTGATAGATTAAGGATTCTCGTTTCGCTTCTTTTTTCCCAAAGTTCAACAAAAACAGCTTGCACCAACTCCTCTGCTTCATCATAAGAGTTTACCTTTCGATACGCAGTCTTGTAGAGCAAATCCCAATAGGTATTAAAAATTTCTTCAAAACATTTCCGATCTCCATTTTGGAGTTGCCTTAAAAGGAAATCTTCACTATGTGGAAACTTATTTTCCATCCTTCTAAAGTTTTAGCAATTAAAAATATATTTATATTTTTAAGTTTCCCAACTATTTTCAAAAAGAATAGAGAAAAACTGTTTTGTGGCGGGCTTTTGCTACGCTGTTTTGGTATCGAGACCGTTTCCAGCGAAATCACCGCCTTGTTTGGCCGTAAAATTCACGCTGTGACAGCTGAGGTTTTCTGCTGAAAGTCTTTTTGTACTTATTCGCCTTTACAATTGATGGTTGTCTGGATTAGCTCTCATCTCGCAGCTTGGATTAACTATAGCAGTACAAGTCAGCCAATTTTACCTTAGTTGCCCCCTCCAGTCACTTTGTATACCCAGGCGTATTGACAAGGCATTGTGGTAGGGCTTAGGCTAGGGGCGGTAATGGTCAGCGTGTTCCCTTTTTTAACCGCACGTATTAGCCCGTTAAATCCCAGCAAACTCACTTTTGAGGATGCACTAACACCTGATAGTATTAATTTCTCCTGCCAGACGGTGGTGATGACATATAAATCAGCCCCCTTCGTGGTAAAAAACGTGGTTGTTTTAGCGTCTACTTTAGGGGCCTTCGACCAGGCACGGGTGCCGTAAATACTTTGGCCATTCACGTTGAGCCACGCGCCCATGTCGTTCAACCGCTGCTGCATAATGACCGGAACCCGCCCGTCTGCGGTGGGGCCAATATTCAGCAGCAGATTGCCACCCCGCCCTACTTTATTGATGAGGATGTGTACCAACTCCTTCGAGGTAGAATAATCGTCCAGGATTTCGGCCCGGTTGTACCCGAACGAGCCAGCCATGCCCCGGCACTCCTCCCAGGGGTGGTTAAATTGTACGCTGTCGGCGTTTCCTTCGTATACCAGGTCGTACTCAGTAGTGTAATAGCCCCCGTGTTTCCCCCGCGTTTCTTTACCCCAGCGGTCGTTGATGGCTACGCTTTCCTTCACGGATGAGTCGTTATAGAGCCAGGCCAGAAACTCCGGGCTGCGCAGTTGTTCGGACGAATAATCCCACTCGCCATCGGTCCAGAGTACGTCGGGGTTGTAGGTGCTGACCAACTCTTTCATCTGCGGAAACATATGCTGGTCGATGTAATCGTTAAGCGTTTCTTTTTTGTAAAGTGGATTGAACCACTCCAGCAGCGAATAATAATAGCCCATTTTCAGGTTTTTTGCCCGAACCGCTTTGGTCAGGCCGCCCAGCAAATCGCGATGCGGGCCAACGTCCATGACGTTCCAGTTCCAGGCATACTTCGATGGCCAGAGCGTATAGCCTTCGTGGTGTTTGGCAGTCAGCACGACGTATTTAGCCCCCGACCGTTCAAAGAGCGTTGCCCACTCGTCGGGCTTGAAGAGTTCTGCTTTGAAGTCGCGGGCCAAATCCTGATAGGTGGTACCCGGAGCGTAATTCTGCTTATGAAACTCCTCAAAAAAGTGCTGCGTTTTGCCCCCGTCGTAGAGCCGTCGCCAGTAATGTTCGGCATAGCGGTCATAGATGCCCACGCTATCGCGAACGGTAGGGCTATAAGCCGGGACCGAATACACGCCCCAGTGGACGAAAATACCAAATTTAGCATCTTCAAACCAACCGGGGACGGGTCTGGCATCGAGTGATGACCAGGTAGGCTGGTATGATTTTTGCCCAAAACTCAGGGAAGAAAGGCTCGTCAGCAGCGTAAACAGAAGGAATTTTTTCATGGTTTAGGACGGATCAAGGACTATTTTTTACTGATAAGTTTGGCTACAACGCCCGGTCCAGATGCACATAGCCACCATCGACGTGTATCAGTTGCCCGGTGGTGTGGCTCGACCGTTCCGACAGCAGAAACAGGACCATACTGGCAATTTCTTCGGCAGTGCTCATGCGCTGTTCGAGGGGGATTTTGGCGATAATCTGCTGCAACTGCTTCTCCGGGTCGGCAAAGGTTTGAATCCAGTTGGCGTAGAGGGGTGTGTAGCACTCGGCCACAATCACTGCATTGACCCGGATGCGGTAAGGAAGCAGTTCAACGGCCCATTCGCGGGTGAGCGCGTTACGCCCTCCGTTGGCTGCGGCATAGCCCGATGTGTTTCCCTGGCCGGTTTCCGCCGTTTTGGAGCCGATGTTCACAATTGACCCTTTAGCGGCTTTCAGATAAGGCAGGGCGTGTTGTGCCATCAGATAGTAATGCACCAGGTTTTTATGCAGCGAAGCCACAAACCCGTCGTAACTCCCGTGTTCCAGCCCAACCCCGTCATTTACTCCCGCATTGTTGACCAGTCCGTCTATACGCCCGAACTGCCTGACCACCTCCTCAACGGCCCGCCTGCAGTCGGCGGAGGCAGACAGTTCGGCCACCACCGCAAACCCGTTGCCGCCGATGCTGGCTAACGTCAGGTTGTTGTCGGCTTCGTTGCGTCCGATGATAACGGGGATTGCCCCTTCGGCGGCCAGCATCTGCACAATGCCCTCGCCAATGCCTTTGGCTCCGCCCGTTACGATAATGACTTTATTCTCTAAATGAAGATGCATCTGTTTTGGGTAAGTATGCCGGTAAATCAGTCGTCAATTGTCGTTATAGAATCAATAAATAAGAAAGCGTTCACGCAACCGGTGAGGCTTTGCTGAAACCAACCTAAATTAAAAAGTTATACTGAAGAGCTGTAGGCCACCACCGATTGCCGGGCATGCCCCAGCCCGTCGATACCGAGTTCAACCTGGTCGCCGGGTTGCAGGTAGCGGGGCGGTTTCAGGCCCAGCCCTACACCGGGCGGAGTACCGGTCGAGATGATGTCGCCCGGCAGCAGGGTCATAAACCGGCTGACGTAGGCAATCAACTGGGGCACCTTGAAAATCATGGTTTGGGTGTTGCCGTCCTGCCTGGTTTGCCCGTTCACGGTCAGCCACAGCCGCAGGTTGTCGACATCGCCAATTTCGTCGGGCGTGACTAACCAGGGGCCAATGGGCGCGAAGGTGTCGCAGCCCTTACCCTTGTCCCAGGTGCCGCCCCGCTCCAGCTGGTATTCCCGTTCCGAAACGTCATTATGGAGACAATAGCCCGCAATGTGTTTGGGTGCATCGGCTTCAGCAACGTAACTGGCCCGTTTCCTGATCACAACAGCCAACTCTACTTCCCAGTCGGTTTTAGTCGAATCGGGCGGGATAACAATCACATCGTTGGGGCCGCAGAGGGCCGACGTTGCTTTCAGGAAAACGACGGGTTCGGTGGGAATAGCCGCGCCGGTTTCGCGGGCATGGTCTTCGTAATTTAGACCGATGCACACGATTTTGGACGGACGGGCCACCGGGCACCCCAGCCGGGTATCGGGCGAAACAACGGGCAGTATGCCGTTGGTGATGCCGGGCCGTTCCAGGTGATGCCGTAGCCGCTCCAAGCCATCACCCGCAAAGAAATCATCGGTATAATCCGGCACAATGGCCGATACATCCAGCCAGGTGTTTTCCAGAATAATGCCCGGCTTTTCGGCTCCCGGTTCGCCAAATCGAATCAGTTTCATGGGTGCTGTCAGGTGTTTAATTTACTGAATCCGCCATCCAGCGGGTAATCGCAGCCGGTGATAAAGCCCGCTTCGTCCGAACACAGGTACAAGGCCAGCATGGCTACTTCGTCGGGGGTACCCATCCGACCGATGGGCTGACTTTGGGCCAGCTTGTCGAACATTTCGGCGCGGGTATCGGGGTAATTTTCCGTCAGAAAGCCATCGACAAAGGGTGTGTGAATCCGGGCCGGCGAAATACTGTTGCATCGAATCCTGTCGGCCATATAGTCCCGCGCTACCGATAGCGTCATGGCCTGTACGGCTCCTTTGCTCATGGAATAGGCAAAGCGGTCGGGAATGCCGACCAGGGCCGCTACCGACGACATATTCAGGATGACCCCGCCCCCCCGGTGCTGCATGAGCGGCACGGCGGCAAACAGGCAGTTATACACGCCCTTCACGTTCACGCTCAGGATTCGTTCTACATCGGCTTCGGTTGTAGCATCGAGTCGCCCAACGTGGGCAATCCCGGCGTTATTGACCAGAATGTCCACGTTCTTAACTTTTCGGAAAACGTTCAGCACCGGGATTTGCTGGCTTACGTCGCAGGTGTGGGCATACGCCCGGCCACCCGCCTGGGCAATGCTGGCAACGACCGCTTCGGCGGCTGTAGCATTCCGTTCCAAAATATGCACGGCTGCTCCCTGCCGGGCAAATAGCTGTGCAATGGCCTGGCCAATGCCGCTGCCGCCCCCCGTGATAATAGCTGTTTTATTGGCTAAGGATAACATAAATGGTGAGGGTTATTTGGCTATTGGTGTAAGGGATTTATCAGTCAGGCAAACGTCTGTTTACAGATTTACGCCCCGCTGCCAAGGGATAAAATCATTTTGGCCCAGGCACTCAGATTTGGTGTGGATAGAACCGGAAGCTACGTCAATTAGCCAGCGGAGAAGCCTACTGCCAGTTTGCACAATGGTTTCTTCACCCGCTACGATCAGCCCCGCATCGAAGTCGATGATGTCGGGCATCCGGGTGGACAGCCGGGTGTTGGTTGCTATTTTGGCGGTGGGCGTGATGGGGTTGCCGGTGGGGGTTCCCAGGCCCGTTGTGAACACAATCAGGGTAGCTCCCGAAGCGGCCATGCCGGTGGTGGCCAGCACGTCATTGCCTGGGGTACACAGCAGGTGCAACCCCGACCGGCTAGGAAGTTCAGTGTAATCGAGTACTCCGGCAATGGGTGCGTTGCCCCCTTTTCTGGCCGCCCCCGCCGACTTGATGGCATCGGTAATCAGTCCGTCTTTAATGTTGCCCACTGACGGATTCATGTCGAATCCTGCGCCAACGGCTTCGGCCTGCCGGGCGTAATCGGCCATGAGCCGCACGAAGGTTTCGGCATCGGCGAGGTTTTCGCAACGGTCAATCAGTTCCTGCTCCACCCCGCAGAGTTCGGGGAATTCGGCCAGGAGCGTGGTTCCGCCCACCGTCACCAGCACATCGGACAGATAACCCAGGGCGGGATTGGCCGATATACCTGAAAAACCATCCGAACCTCCGCATTTAAGCCCGACGGTCAGCTTGCTCAACGGCGCGGGTTGACGGGTAAACTGATTGATGGTAATGAGTCCGGCAAAGGTTTGCCGGATGGCTTCGGAGAGCATGGCGGCTTCGGTGCCGTAGGTTTGCTGGTCGAAGTACAGCAGGGGCCGGTCGAAGGCGGGGTTACGTTGGTGTATTTCGGCCCGCAGTCCCTCTATCTGTGATTTCTGGCAACCCAGACTTAGTACCGTTACTCCGGCTACGTTGGGATTGACAATGAATCCGGCTAGCAGGGCACATAGCCGGTCGGCATCGGCATTGGTCCCTCCACAACCCATTTCGTGGGTCAGAAACCGGATGCCATCTACGTTGGGAAACAAAGCCGATGTGCGCGGGACTTCGGCATTCGTAGCTTCCTCTGACACCGAAGCAACTTCTTGAGCATACGTACCCGTCCGTCGATAGGTCGTCGCCAGATTCCGTACCTGCTGGCGGTAGGTTTCGGGCTGTCCGTAGCCAAGTTCGCGCTCAAAAGCGTCCTGCATCATCTGGATATTGCGGTTTTCGCAAAACACCAGCGGCACCACAAGCCAGTAATTCCGTGTACCAACGCTACCATCCGACCGAACGTACCCGTTGAACGTCAGCGATTCCCAGGCCGACACATCGGGGGCGGTCCAGACATAGGATTTTCGCTTTTGCAGGGTGTACGGCTCGGCTTCGTGGCGGAGGTTGAAGGTAGTAAGGGTCTCGCCGGGGGCAATGGGGCGGGTGGCTTTCCCCACTAGCACCCCATACATAAACACTGGGTCGCCAGGGGCAAGCTGGGTCAGGGTAAACTTGTGTTTGGCCGACACTGGGCCGGACAGCTGTACGGTTTGATTCTGATGGAAAATGACCTCGCCCGCTGGCAAATCCTGTAGGGCCACCAGCACGTTATCGGCGGGGTGAATGTGGAGAAATAGATGTCGGGTCTGGGTCAGCATGGATTTATAGCGGTATGGGCCAGTAAAAAGACGGTAAGGCTCCGCGCCCCGTGCGCTCCAATGACCAGAGATTGTTCGATGTCTGCGGTTTTGGATGGTCCGGCAATGAACACACCATAGCTAAACGGGTTGCCCGACAGTCGCTGATAGGCTTCGTGCAGGGTGGGTACCAGCGCGGATTCGTCCAGCAGCAACGCCAAATGATCACAAATGAACGGCAGGGCGCGGTGCGGCAACGTTGTGTCATCGAGCCAGATGGCCCCGTTCTCAGCCACCCCAAACTCACCCCGCAGTACGGCCAGGTCAACCGTTTCGAGGTCGTGTCCGGTGGCGGTTCGGACGTGTCTGAATTCGCCGTATTTCAGTTCGGGCAGGGTATGAATGATCCGGTTCGGCCTCGGGAACCAGGTTTCTATATACTGCTGAACGGCCTGAATACCCGCTACCCGGACTACCAGACCGCCAATGGTCTCGACGCAGGTAATGAAGGTTTCCGCAACGTGCGCCCCAGCATAAACTTCCGGCAGGACGGGTAACGACCCACCTGGGGGCTGGCTGTGGGTAACGGCCTGTAAGATATGTTCACGGCTGTTCATAAGCGTCGGCGGGTTTGGTTATACCAGTCACCAAAACTCTGCGCGGGCGGCTGGGGCATCTCTCGACCTTTATACCAGGGATTCAACTGGTTGCTGACGGCTCCCGGCCAGTATCGCATCAACCTGCGACCCGCCCGGCCCGCCACGCGGTACACCAGCGGGTGAGCCAGCACCCAGCCCATTAGCTTCATCGATAGCGTTTTAGGCAGAGGAGCCAGTCCTTCGGCGGTCAGCGTCTGCCGCCAGTGCCAAAGCTGATCGTGGATGTCGATTTTAACGGGACACACGTTGGAGCAACTACCGCACAGCGTACTGGCAAAAGGCAGGTCGGCGTTTTTCCGCATATCAAGGTTGGGGGCCAGAATGGAGCCAATGGGTCCGGCTACGGCGTTATGGTAGCTGTGGCCCCCGCTGCGCCGATAAACCGGGCAGGTGTTGAAACAGGCCCCGCAGCGGATGCACTTAAGCGAATTGCGGAAGTGCGTGCGCCCCAACTGGGTACTCCTTCCATTGTCGACCAGCACCAGGTGCATGACTTTTCCCGGAGCAGGTCGTCGGAAATGGCTGGAATAAGTGGTGATGGGCTGACCCGTTGCCGAGCGGGTCAGCAGCCGCAGAAATACGCCGAGGTGTTCCTGCTGGGGAATCACCTTTTCGATGCCCATGCAGGCAATGTGTACGTCGGCTAAGTGGGCACCGAGGTCGGCGTTGCCTTCGTTGGTGCAGACCACGAATCCGCCTGTTTCGGCAACGGCAAAATTGACCCCAGTGATAGCAATTTGCGCGGCCATGAACCGCTCGCGCAGATGCGTTCGGGCGGCTTCGGTCAGGTACTGCGGGTCATGGTTGCCCGCTTCGGTTCCCAGATGCTGATGGAAAGTATCACTCACGTCGGATTTACGCAGGTGAATAGCGGGCAGCACGATATGACTCGGCGACTCCTGCCGGAGCTGTACAATCCGCTCGCCCAAATCAGTATCGACCAGGTCAACGCCCTGTTCGGTCAGAAACTCATTCAGGTGGCATTCTTCGGTCAGCATCGACTTGCTTTTGACCACCTTTGGCCGGGCTGAAGGGCTGTGCTGCTGAATCAAATCCAGCACAATCCGGTTGTGTTCGGCGGCATCAGTGGCCCAGTGTACGGTAATGCCGTTGGCCGTTGCCTGCCGCTCGAAATTGGTCAATAACGTGCTGAGGTTGGCCAGCGCATAGTCTTTGATGCCCGATGCCAGGTCGCGCAGGCTCTCCCATTCGGGCAGGGTATGGGCGGCTTTGTCGCGTTTTTGCCGCACGAACCAAAGCGTCTGGTCATGCCAGTCGGTGCGGGCTTCGTCAGCAATGAACTGCCGGGCGGCCTGGTCGTGGGGAACAACGGGTTTACTCATGCCGGTATGGTGTTTGGTTGATGGAGCGGGAGCGGGCAGGCTTCGTTAAGCAGTTGGGCCAGATGCAGTACCCGCACCGGTGATACCTGCCGCCGGAGAATTCCTTCGAGGTGCATCAGGCACGACATATCGCCCCCCAGAATGGCATCGACCTTGTTAGCCAGATGTTCGGCAAGGCGGTCTTTGCCCATTTTTACCGACAGGGTTTCCTGCGTCACGCAGAACGTTCCCCCAAAACCGCAGCACTCATCGGGCCGGGTGGGTTGGCAAACCGTTAGCCCGTTTATCAGGTTCAGCAGGATTTCCACTTTGGAAAACGTAGGTTCGTTGCGTTCCGACATCGAAGCCAGCCGCAACCCCCGCTGCCCGTGACAACTCTGGTGCAGACCCACCCGGAGCGGCTTTTCGAGCGTACCAAACCGATTCGGTTGGTGCTGAACCTGGAGCCTATCGGTCAGGAATTCGCTCAGTTCCCACACCCGCCCCTGGATACCCGCGTTATGTTCGCGCAGGTGCAACACGCACGACCCGGACGGGCAAACGATATGGTCGAAGCCGCCGAATTGCCGGGCCATGTTACGGTCGCAGCCCGCCGACTGACTTGCGAAACCCGAATTAGCCATCGGTTGCCCACAGCAGGTCTGGTTGCGGGGAACCACCACTTCGCAACCCAACTTCTCCAGTAGTTCGAGGGTAGCGATAGCCACCGCCGGGTAAAACTGGTCGACATAACAGGGTATAAACAGAGCTACGTGCATGAGGTCAGTGAGTAACGGCTTCAATTTGAGTCAGCCGCTAAACGGGCGGTGGTACGTAGGGCGAAAAATAAAACCGGTATAAAACACAGGGCAGGTACGATGTAGGCCATTTGAATCGAACTGATGTCTGAGATCCGGCCCATCAGCAGGGGAAATAACGCACCCCCCGCAATGGCCATGATGAGCAGCGACGACCCCACTTTGGTTTGCGCTCCCAGCCCGTAAATACCGAGCGAGAAAATGGTGGGGAACATAATGGACATGAAAAATTCAACTCCCACCAGGGCGTACACGGCGGCCATTCCCCGAACCGCTACCGCCACCAGCAACAACCCAACGCAGCCCACGGTGTAGAAACCCAGCAGCCGATGCGGGGCAATCGTTCGCATGAGGGCCTCCCGATAAAGCGACCCACCATAAAGCCCACCAGCGCAATGGAGAGGTAAAGGGCCCCCGTCTTTTCGGGGATGGCCGCTACGGTACCGGCAAACCGAATGAAGAAACTGGAAATGCAGACCTGAGCACCTACGTAAAAAAACTGAGCCGTAACGCCCATCATCAGGTTTTTCTGGCGAAAGATAGATTCTGTTCCGCCTTGTGTTCTAAGCGGAACGGGTTCGGCAATGTCAGGCAGTTTACTGCGGCTGATGAGCAGCGCTACAGCCAGCACAATTGCGCCAATCAGAAGATAAGGCAGTTTGACGCTGGCGGCTTCGTGGGTCAGGTAGGTATTCAGTTCATCGGGCGACATGGCCTGCTGGCGGGCCACTGTCAGCACGTTGCCCGACAAAATAACCGTTCCGCCGATAAACGGAGCCAGGGTGGCGGCTAGTCCATTGAAGGATTGAGCAAGGTTGAGTCGCTGGGTGGCCGAGGCCGGTTGGCCGAGAGCCGTTACGTAGGGATTGGCGGCTGTTTCCAGAAAGGTCAGCCCACTGGCCAGCACAAACAGCGCTACCAGAAACAGGCCGTACAAACGGAAGTCGGCGGCTGGATAGAATAGAAACGCGCCTATTGCAAACAGGCATAAACCCGTCAGAATGCCTGTTTTATAGCCAAATCGCTTCATAAACAGGCCAGCGGGTAATGCTGTGACAAAATAACCAATGAAAAAAGCTGAATCGACGAAGGCCGACTGGAGGTCGGTAAGCTGGCAGGCTTTTTTGAGGTGCGGAATCAGGATCGGGTTCAGGTTATGGGCAAATCCCCATAAAAAGAACAGACTCGTCATCAGGATAAAGGGAAAACGGTAGCGCGTCGGGTTAGACATAGTTGACTCGTTGAAACAGCATACAAATTAATTGTATAACGTAATCGAGTAATTTTATCAGATTATCCAGTTTTACCATTATGTTAGCTAATTTACGTTCATAGTTCCTTTGTCGTAGCTGATTCATTGGTATGAAACCCCAACTTCTGCGCGTACCTATCATCTCCGAGCAGTCATTTAGTGTGCGCCGGGATGTAGTGCTGCACTTTTACAACCGCTGGCATTACCATCCCGAAATCGAACTGGTACATATCGAACACGGCAGCGGCACACAGTTCGTAGGCGATAGCATCCAGCACTTTCAGCCGGGCGACGTGCTGCTGGTGGGCGCGAACCTACCCCACTATTGGCGATGCGACCAAGAGTACTTTGAAAACCGGGAGGGGTTGCTGGCTCAGGCCACAGTCGTGCATTTTCGAGCCGATTTCTGGGGAGACACCTTCCTGCAACTCCCCGAAAACCGACCTGTCGTTCGCCTGCTGGAGCGGGCCAGACAGGGTATCCGGTTGCTGGGGTCAACGCGGGAGCAGATCAAAAACAGAATGGCCCAACTGCTCACCGAACAGGGTACGGCGCGGTTGGTATCGTTGATTCAGATACTTTCGTTGCTGGCTGAGGCCCCTGACCTGCCTCTGCTTTCGGCTCAAAACTATCCCATCCATTTCGATGAAGCCGATACTGACCGCATCAATCTGATTTATGCCTATTCGCTGGCTCACTTCCAGCGGAAGATTTCCTTGAATGAAATTGCGGCTGTGGCCGCTATGAGTCCGAACTCGTTTTGCCGTTATTTTAAATCGCGGAGCCGCAAATCATTTTCGCAATTTTTGCTTGAACTCCGGGTGCAGCACGCCTGTAAACTGCTGATTGAAGGTCGATTGAGTATTGCTATGGTTTGTAATGAAAGCGGTTTCAACCAGTTTTCGGGCTTCAATAAGTACTTTAAACTCATCACTGGCAAAAGCCCGATGCAGTACCAGAGGACGTTCGCGAAGTAGTGTAAACTCGAAGAACTCCACTATTTCACCAGAGAATCGGCGGTATTCAATATGCCCGCTTCGGTTTCGGTCAGTAAATCACCTTCAAACGTGTCAACCGGCGTGTAACTGCTCTCATGCACGCTGATTAGTCTTCAGACCCACCACAAATACCCTCCTTATTTAGGCGAGGAGAGTGTTACCGGCCCAAATAGCCCAAATTTACTGTCCTTTGGGGGGCGGGTTTGCTAACTGACCATTCCCAGGTTTTTAATTTCTCTGATTGCGTTATAACCACCTGCCTTGGCAAATTCGAGAAATTTGCGGGATGCCTATCGCTGGTAAAGCTGGTAATATCGGTTTAGAAGTGTACGCAATCGTGGGTAGTATGTCGGGTTGACAAAAGTGTTCAAGCTCAGGAGTCTGCCTGAGGTGTAAGGTAATCATAAGGTTCGGCGACGGCCCTGAACATCCGAAATCTGAATTGTTTTAGCCTTTCCCGATGGTATCAGCACTCGAGATGACTGCGAGAGGTAGCCGTTTCCCCAGTAGAACTCCGTTTTTCTCGTTTTACCATTCGGCAGCGTTGTTAGCGCATAGGCATCGGTTGGATTAAGCTTTATAGGAAGTTCAGGCTGTTTATAAGCCGATTTTAACAGGCGAAGGCTATCCCGATTCTGGGTGACAATGTATAGTGGCTGTCCTCCTGCCAGGCTCAATATGGCCAGAGCCTTGGCATCTTTATCAGCCACAAAACCACTCTTGCTTGCCCCAACAGCAGTAAACGTTCCTGTACCATTACCAAGCAGGCAGGTACCTATCCCCGCATCATACCAGCCTGTGAGGGGTTCTGTTCCGTAATCATTGCCAACGCTCAGCAAATCGAGATTGCCGTCCCTATTCAGGTCGGTAACCTGCATACCCAGCATAGGAGACAACTGGGCCTCTAGGGGAAGGGTCGTCATCGTGAATGAACCATTTCCCTTGTTTTCAATGTAGGAGGAAGCCAGGTTGGTCGCTTTGAAAACAAGCGCATCTTTTAGCTGGTCGGGCGAAAACATATCGGTAATTGTCGCGTTTCCGTAATCGCTATAATGGCGGAATTGCCGACGCATGCCCACTATTTGCGTGTTCAGGGTTTCCCGTGGATGGACCGGGTATTCTTTGCCCTGGATAAATCGACAGAGAATGGGATCAATACGTCCGTTGTCGTCGAAATCTTTAGCATACAGACATACCGGCTCTTCAGGCGACGCTTTATAGCGCGAGTTAAGCCCCAGGTTTCCGGCTACGTAGTCAATATCGCCGTCGTTATCAAAATCACCACCGACAACAGCATTCCACCACCCTACCGAGTTGTCCAGCACAGTAGATTGTTTACCCAGCACCTTACCCTGCGTATTTTTATAGAATGTGATTGGCATAAATTCACCCACTACAACTAAATCCACCCAGCCGTCATTATCGTAATCACTCCATAGGGCACTGGTAATCATACCGGCATGCCGGAGGGCGGGAGCCACCCGGTCGGTCACATCCGAAAAATGGCCTTTCCCATCATTTTTGAGCAGGTAACTGGCAGGTGCTGTCGGATACTGGTTTGGAACGATGCGCCCTCCTATGAACAAGTCCAGGTCACCATCTTTATCAAAGTCGTTGGCAACCACGCAGCTACCACTGGCCGAAATAAGCGGTAAGGCTGTTGAATCCAGCTGAAATAGCCCTTTCCCCGCGTTTCGGTACAACCGGTTCTGATAGGCTTTGGTATCTGATCCAAACTCGCTGCTTCCGCTGACGCAGTACAAGTCCAGATCCCCATCGTTATCTGCGTCGAACAGCAGCATACCCATATCCTCCTGCACTTTGGTAGGTAAGCTGCCAGCAGAGAACGTCTGATTGGGGCGCTGATAAAACAACGCAGCCGGATTTCCGGCGGAGCCGCTCAGAACAAAATCGTCCAGCCCATCGCCATTCACATCGCCCACCGCAATACCGGGGCCCGCCTGAGAATATTTCCGGTTCAGCAGACTGGTCCATTTAAAGTCGACGAAGTCAAGTTCAGTCTGTTGGTAAGGAGGTACGGTGCCAGCCGGCACCTCAGTGAATAGGGTGGGTACATGGGTGGCGATTGGTTTAGTATCGAGCCTGGCTTGCCGGTCGTACAGGGTAAGTGTCTGATTTGTACTAACCTTCTTTAGTTTTTGTACTTTCTGTCCCGGCCAGGTTATAGTCAGGGAGTCGATGAGGGTCTGACTCCCAAGTCCGAAATGAATGAATGGCTCAACCGTTGAGTTATAGCCCCGCTGTATGGCTTGTTCGGCGTATTGCTGTTGCCCTTTGGACCAGATAGTTACCTTTGCGCCAATCCCAGCCGGGTTTCCTTTCGGCCCAGCCAGCTTGATTCGGATGTAATTCGTTGCCGGTTTATTCACTGCGTCCTGCACGTGATTCTCATACAGTAATGCTTCACTGTTGAGAGCACTCATGACCAAATCCAGGTCGCCATCATTATCCAGGTCGGCATAGGCGGCTCCATTTGTAACCGAGTGCTGGCTGATACCCCACTCAGCTGCCACGTTGGTAAATACCAGGTTTCCTTTATTTTGAAACAGAAAGTCAGGCTTGTCAATAGGGGCTAACTGATTGGCCGCTTCAATTATACTGCGGAGTCTGGCTTTTTTAGTACCAAACATGGAGGCATCTTTTGTGTAAATGCCAAAATCAAGGTTGGTAATGTCTTTTGGATAACCATTCGTGATTAAAATATCACGTTTACCGTCGTTATCAAAGTCAGCCAATAATGTACTCCAACTCCAGTCAGTTGCCTCAATTCCCGCTAATTGTCCTACGTCGCTGAACGTTGGTACATCGCTGGCCAGGGCACCGTTATTCAACTGTAGGGCGTTGCGAACGTATTGAGGCTGATATTTTTTAGCCAGCGCAATCTGGAACTGATCGTAATTAATGTCTGAAAACATTGATTTCTGACGCAGATTATCGTCTGGTAACATATCTACTGCCACAATATCATTTAAACCATCGTTGTTCAGATCGGCCATATCGACCCCCATTCCATTTTGTTCCTGGTGTTTGAGCGCCTTATTGATTTTATTGGTGAAAGTGCCATCCCGATTGTTGATGTACATCAAATCGTTCGACAGGAAATCATTGGTAACGTAGAGATCGGGGTAGCCATCCTGATTGATATCGTTCGTGACAACTCCCAGTCCCCAGCCTTCAGCGTTAATACCAGCCTGCCGGGACACATCCGTAAACCGGGGCAGGGCATTGCCTTGAAGTCCGTCGTTGCGAAATAACTTATCGACACTCCGTCCAGTACCATCCGTTTTTTGCCCGACTGCCACGCTTCGGATATAATCTTCTATACCATTGGTTACCAGGTACATATCCAGATCGCCGTCCAGATCGTAATCGAGGAAGGCCGCCTGTGTTGAATAACTCGGATCGGCCAGTCCCACTTCGGCCGCTGCCTCGATAAACGTAGGAGTACCGTTTTTATCCGGGCCATTGTTGATGTAGAGCAGGTTAGGTACTGATTTGTTACGGTCGGGATGAATAGTGCATACGTAGATATCAAGCCAGCCATCCTGATTGATGTCAACCATAGACACACCGGTACACCAGGTTTTAGTACTGACTTTGGCGGGAATGGTTATGTCCTCAAAAGTCAGGTTGCCTTTATTAAGGTATAACTTCGACGAAACCATGTTCCCCGTGAAGAAAATATCTTGTAACCCGTCGTTATTGACGTCCCCTATACCAACGCCCCCCCCATTGTAGATGTATTCGAAGTTCAGTACATTCAGTCTGTTTGTTTCAGTAATCTTATTGGTGAACGTCAGATGTGAATCAGCCGAGGTTACCAGAGAAAATACCGGTCTGTCGGCGAAGTGGCAGGCTCCCGCCACCTGGGTAAGTAAGAGAACAAGGCCAGATAAACGCGCTACTTTCATGGAAAAGACAACAAACATGGGTTGTATATCCCCTCCGGATAACCGGAGGGGATAAATCGATTAGTAACCGGGATTTTGGTCCTTCTGGTCAATCTTTGAGTTATTATTGATTTCGCTCTGAGGGATTGGCAATAACTCATGTTTCCCCTTCTGAAAGTAAGAAATTGGCTCTTTGGTGAGTTTATTCTGTTTGCGCCAGCGTAGTATGTCCAGATTGCGAATTTGTTCGCCACTGAGTTCAACCCGTTTTTCGTGCATAATGGCGGCTAACACCTCCGCTTTGTTCGACACCGGAAATTTTGGCGTTGGATAATGGGGCATACCTACGCTTTTACGATCCCGGACCTGATTGATGTACGAAACGGCAGTTGTGGGAGACCCCACTTCATTCTCACATTCAGCCATCATCAATAATACTTCAGCATACCGGATAACCCGAAAATTGATACCCGACTGGCTGTTTTCCGCAGTAGCCTTGTAAATTTTCTGGTATTTCTTCCAGCTGATTTTGGGGTCGGCTCCCTGTACGTCCTTAAGTGTATCTTTACCATTGTTAAACAGATCTCCAACCTGATAAAAGGAATCCTGATAACGCGGATCGTCTTTGGTATCACCGGCTTTTTTCTTTTCAAACTCGGCGAGTAAGCCATTTGATGGAATCACATTCCGCCAGGCATTAGGGCCGTACTCCTGCCCACGTACCGTCACCTCCCCATTGACGCCGTTGCCATCACCACTCCAGTTTAAGCCACCAAATGCTTCGGTGAAGGCAATTTCCCAGACCGACTCCGAGTTGTATTCATTCTCCTCCCTAAAGTTTTCGATATAGCTATCCACGAGTTTATATTGATTGGATGCTATCACGGCGGCCAGTTGCTCTTTGGCCAGGTCGTAATTTCCCCGCTGCATATATACCCGGGCCAGCATGGCCTGAGCGGCACCCTTCGATACCCGGCCAACGTCTGTGTCGGCGTAAGCCGACTTCAGCGGTAAGCCCGCAATAGCTTCTTTCAGATCATTAATCACGAATTCATAAACCTGATCCTCAGTGGCTCTGGGCTGGCTTTCGTCGGGTGATGTTGAGTAGGTTTTATAAAGAGGGACGCCCCCCCAAAGCGATGCCAGTTCATAGTACGACCAGGCCCGGTGAAACTTCGCTTCGCCTAAAACACGATTTCGTAGTTCTTCAGTGATACCTTGTTTGACGCCCGGTGCGAAACTAATTACAACATTGGCGCGGTGGATGACCCGGTAGAGCCCCTGCCATACATCCGTGGCCACCTGATTCGACGCATCCTGGGTACCATTGATGAGCTGCGCCCGCTGAATTTCGAGCTGCGCTCCGCCCGGCTGCATGTCATCGCCCCGTAGATCGTGAATAAAGAAATATTCCCGTGCGTACAGGTTTAACCCCTGCCAGCCTGCATAAACTGCGTTGACACCCGTAACCAGTTCGGCCCCGGTAGTGAAGTATGTTTCGGTCGATAATTGGGTAGGATTTACTTTCTCCAGAATGCTGTCATTACAGGAAAGAGTAAGGGTAACTAAGCTAATTGATAAGAATTTGAGTGCGTATCTGTTCATGTCTTTGCAGGAATTTACGGAAGACGATTAGTCGAGTGGTTGATTATTAAAACCCAATCTGAAGGCCGGCCATGATTGTTCTGGCCTGTGGAAACTGACCATAGTCAATGCCGGTGGTCAGCGAAGAGCCACCAAAGGAGCCTATCTCCGGGTCGTAGCCACTCTTATAGCCTGTAATGGTCAGTAAGTTTGTGGTGGAGATATAGACCCGGGCTTTTGAGATAAAGGGCGTTCCCTTCGAGCTGATCCAGTTTGCTGGCAGAGCGTAACCCAACGTCAGGTTCTTCACCCGCAAATACGAGCCACTTTCAATGAACCGACTCGATGCCCGCGCATTGTGGTTTGGGTCTCCTGCCACGGCCCGTGGCACGTCCGTAACCTGTCCTTCCTTCACCCAGCGATCCAGTACCGCCGTGCCGGCATTGAACAGGCGGGTCATTCCCTCCAGATTATATTTTACAGTGCTGTAAATCTGGTTGCCCTGCACGCCCTGCACAAACAAAGTCAGATCCAGGCCCTTCCATTTGGCCGAGAAATTGGTTCCATAGGTGAACTTGGGCAGAAAATGGCCAATTTTAGTTTTGTCACTCGGGTCAATTTTCCCATCCCCATTGACATCGACAAATCGAATATCACCGGGTTTGGGCGAGTCTTTATCCGCTACGACATCGGTATATTTTGCTTTCCAGGCATCTACCTCGCCCTGGTTCTGAAAAATTCCGGCAGTCTGGTAGCCATAGAAATAAGCAATTGGTTGCCCAACTTCCGTTTTAGTGAGGTTATCTCCGTACCAGTCTCCCCCAAAAATGGTATTGCCTTCATCGCCCAGGGAGATAACTTTATTACGAACGACGCTTATATTACCATTCAGTTGCCAGGTTAAGCTCCCTTTGGTTGACTGGTAGCCAGCCTGTAATTCAATTCCCCGATTCTGAACGGAACCGACGTTGGAGAGCGGTGCTTCATCATAACCCATTGATATTGGAATGGGGCGATTGAGCACCATATCGCGAGTCAGGTTATTAAAATAGTCAACCGAAAAGGAAAGCCGACCATTCAACAGTGAAGCATCGATACCCAGATTAGTCATCGCAACACTTTCCCACTTCAGGTCTTTATTGGCTAGCTTCCGAATGGTATATCCTTGACTTTCAACGGAAGTGGTTTTGTCGAATTCGTAGTAGGGATCGCTTGACAGGGTGGCCTGATACCCGTAATCGCCAATGTTATTATTGCCTACTAATCCATAACTACCGCGCAGTTTGAGTTCCGAGATAGCAGTAAATCCTTTCATGAATTTTTCTTCACTGATTCGCCAACCTGCCGAAGCCGCCGGAAAGTTGCCCCATTTTTTACCGGGGGCATATTTCGATGAGCCATCCCGGCGGAATGAAAGCCCCAGCAGGTATTTATTCGCATACTCGTAGTTAAGGCGACCCACGTAGGAGATGATTGCCGATTCAACTCGGCCCGCTCCAATACGAGGACTACTTAAGTTGGTAGGCTCCACAATCAGATTAGTAATTGAGTTGGTGCCCCCCACATTAATACCTGAGTATACGGCAGTCTGCTTTTCGGCCACTGCAATAGCATTAATAGCGTGTTTACCAAAGCTCTTGATATAGGTTAGCTGGTTGGTCAGAATCGGCGTAATAGACTGTCCTCTGTCCTGGGAAATACTCGCGTAATTGATGGAGGCAAAGCCACCCGGTCCACTGTCATAACTTGGGTTATCACCCCGGCCAATGGAATTGTAAATATTGACTCCGCCCTGAAAACGATATTTCAAACCGGCAAACAGGTCGACATCAATATAAAACGTGCTAAACACCGAATTCGACTCCTGGGTATTGCTGTTAAGCAGTGCGTTGCGTACAGGATTGGCTGGATCGGTCCCGTCAACGTTTTTAGAACCTTCAAAGCCCCCCAGGTTATTAGGATTATACACGGGCAGGTAAGGCAGGGTATTAATGATAGTCCGAATCTGGGTTCCAATGGCTCCTCCGTTCTGTTCTACCCGTCGGTTGTCATAGGCCAGGTAAAGGGTTTGACCCAGGCTCACCCGCTTTCCGAGTTTATGATCTGAGTTAAGCCGAATGTTTCCCCGTTTGTAATTTGTTCCGATCATTATACCATCCTGGCTAAAAAAGCCCCCGGACAGATAAAATTTCGACACGTCATTCCCCCCCGAAATTTCAAGCCGGTGCTGTTGAATAGCCGCGTTACGGAACATCTCCTTCTGCCAATCGGTCTCGGTTTGCCGAAATGTTTGGGTAGATCCGGGATAAATAGGTTGATCTAACCCATTTTGCCAGCGTTGCGGCAGGCTGGACCCGGCGGGTTTACCGTTGTACACATCTCCATTGTTTAACAGATCCGTTCCATAAGCAATGTATTGATCCCGGTTAAGGAGAGAAAGTTTTCGCCAGGGACTCTGAACGCCAACATAAGAATCAACGGTAACGCTTAGTTTCTTAGAGTTCGAGCGTTTTGTGGTTATCAGAATAACTCCGTTGGCGGCCCGTGAGCCGTAAATAGCGGCTGCGCTAGCGTCTTTTAAAACTTCGATTGACTGAACATCTTTAGGATCGACGTTTGACCCGTCGCCCACGGGCACCCCATCTACGACGTATAGGGGATTGGCATTGTTCACGGTCCCAACGCCCCTGATACGAATAATGGGCGCTTCACCAGGTGCTCCATTGTTGGTTACGGTTACCCCGGCTGCCCGGCCCTGGAGCGACTGGGAGATGTTGGAAACCGGTAAAGCACTGATTTCCTTGTCCGAAACTGAAGCAATGGCCCCTGTAATTGACGATTTGCGCTGCGTACCGTAGCCCACTACCACTACTTCATCCAGGGAGTTCGTGTCTGGCGCAAGAGTAATGTCGATTATGGAACGGGTACCTACCAGAACCTCCTGTTTAACGTAGCCAACAAAGCTAAATGTTAGCGTTGCATTTTGATCGGGCACGGCAATTCGATAGTGGCCTTTTGCATCCGTTACTGCCCCGCGCTGCGTTCCTTTTACGAGTATATTAACTCCTGGAATACCTTCGCCGTTCTGATCGGTGATGGTGCCGGTAACAACCTCCTCCAGAAGGATGGATTCAGGGGCCGGGGTAAGTGGCTCTGAAAGCATATTCATACTGTCTGACCGCTGACTCAGCACAATATCATTTCCTACCAGCCGGTAGCTGATTAGTAGTGGTTTCAGCATTGATTCCAGCACATCGCCCAGGGGTTGGTTCTGAACGTTCACAGAAACGAGTCGTTCTGCCTGAATCAATTTGGGGCTATACACAAATCGGATGTCCGCTTTAGTCTCAATTGCCGATAAAACGGCTTTTACCGGTTTATCCCCTAGTCGGAGTGAAATTCTTCGGTTGAGTACCTCCTGGCCAAAACCATCAAATGCATACGTCACACTTAAGGAGAAGGTAACGAGAAGCAGCTGTACGAGAGTCATTCTCATTATTTGGTAGTAAAAACCATGCGTCTGAAAGTTTTTTTTCATACTTTTATTTTGTTTTTGAATGATTTTAAACGGTTAGGCAAAAACACTCCCATTCATCCGATTTTTCGGGTGATCTATCGAGGGAAGCAAGTCAGTCGGATGTGGTGGAGCACGTCCGACTTTTTTACGCTATACGACGCTATTGATTGACGCGTCTTTCACTTTTTTGTCAGCTAATCAGGCCATAGGAAGTGGGTTTAGTTTAGAAATTCGTACACACTGTTTATCAGTTACAGCCACGACCGGAAAGGATAATCTGACCATCGGCAATTTTATACTGAGCATGGATAGCCTCACAAATCAGATCGAGTTTTTGGTATAAATCCTGGTTATTTAATGATGCGGTTAAATTGCAACTCGACAGCACTTCGGCGTTATATTCCATGTTCACCCCATAGGCTTCTTCCAATATTTTGAGTACTTGTGGGACCGGCGTTTCATTGAATTCAAATAGGTTCTTTTGAACGGTAGCTCTAACGATAACTGGTTTTTCGACCAGTGTCTTAATGAATTGTTCCCCGGCCCTCACGAATACAGCCCGCTGGTTCGGATTTAAAATCACCTCATCCGATAAGAACGTCTGGTCGGTTTGTGGGCCCCTCTTCCTAAACACAGTCACTTTACCCGTACTTACGGATACCGATATACTACTATCCTTGTCGTAAGCCTTTATGCGAAAACTGGTTCCCAGCACACGGGTAACTATTTTGCCTGTGTTGACCAGGAAGGGTTTGGCCGGATTTTTTACTACCTCGAAAAATGCCTCCCCAACCAGCGTTACTTCGCGCTTGTCCTGGTCAAATACAGCACTCACCCTTAAATCACTGTTCCGCTCCAGGGTGACCTTACTACCATCTGGCAGAGCAACGACCCGCCTATGGCTGACTGCCTGCGTTTGGGTTGGTAGCATCGTTATGCCACCGGAATGTGTACTGGGTAAAAACCGTTGCCATACACCATAACTGATGCCACAAAGCAGTACAACTGAAGCCACTATACGGAACCATGTACGCTGATAAACAGGTAAATGGCGGATTAGAACCCGGTCATCTAAAATTTGCTGGATAGCTTCCTCCATCTCGCGGGGATCGACTGATACCTCGTCTATTCGTATACTCAACACAATAAGGCGGGCCTGCTCGATGGTATTCTCCTGCTCGGGATGCGTGGTCAGCCAGGTTTGCCAGAAGTGGTCTTGCTCGGGTAGTGTCCCATACACCCACTTCCGGAAGTAAACGTCCTGAACGAAATCGTCTATAGTATATGAATGGTATTTTTTCATTAGTTGGACACGATTTTACGGCATCTCATGGATAAGAGATGCTTGGGTTAGAATAGTCCTGAAAAAAATTGAAAAAAATTATATATAAGGTAAGTACAGCATGAATACTACCATGCGCCAATGCCTGCGCAGCAACTTGAGAGCCTCATAAACCAAATTTACGGCCGAGTGCTGATTGATAGCCATAACCTGCGCAATGTCTTCATACGCAAGATCCTGGTAAAAGCGTAAGTAGATGGCTTCCCGCTGCCGTTTGGAGAGTTGCTGAAGATTGGAACGAAGTTTCAGCAGATTTTCGGCATTCGTTTCACTGTCAATAATATCAGATTCGATGGCGAACTGAACTTGAAAGTCGTACGATTCAGGCAGATCTTCAGACCCACGGGTGAGTCGCGAGCGCTGAACCTCTTTGTAAAGCTGGCGACGCAGGGACGTCAATAAATACGCTTTTATAGAACGGATTTCCTCCAGCCGTTCGCGACGGTTCCAGATATCGATAAAGAGATTATGCAGGCAATCTTTTACCAATTCCCGTTTCACACAGATTCGTAATCCATATTTCAACAAAAGGGGATAATGCGTATTTACCAAATCCGTGAATGCCCGACTGTCGCCCTGCTTAAAAGCCTCCCATACTGCATCTTCCTGAACATTTTCAGATGCCGGGACTGGCTGGTTGAGTTTAGTATCAACAAAGCTGGGCTTTTTCATAACTCAAATATAAGCCGAATCATACTTTATCAACGTACTATTATATTTTCTTTCCTGTTGATACTAGGGTTCTTTCTCCAACTGGATACTGTTAGCGAATTCAGGTTGGCAGTAAAAATCGTATTTTAGTCGTAGTTTAACCTGTATTAGCCATCTGCTTACACTTACAGACAATCAATTCAGTTCCTAACCAAACCGCTCATGCTGCCCTAGCCGCTTTCTCAAATGAGAATTCCTATCTACTGTTGCGGGACAAATCAGGAACCCTCTATAACGATACGCTATTTGCGGATCTTTTTCCACAACGAGGCCAACTCACTTTAGCTTACTGGTAATGAGCGTTAGTGACACTCATGCAATTCGCCGAAGACCTCTCAGACAGAAAGCTGCCGATGCCGTTCGCAGCTGAATTGCCTGAACGTATATGTTAGAATTGAAACTGACCGACCCTGGCTTATACTTTAGTTTGCAGTCCGAATTTTGACTACGGTTTGTGGCCGGGGATGTTGAGGAACGCTTACTGAACGACCTACTGGTCACTTGTCAGGGACATCAATGGCTCAAAACGACCAGCAAACAACGGACCGATTCCACTTATCTAATGGCCCGCATCCGAGCCATGAACCGCTTAGAATGCGTGGTGGAGATGATGCAATTCACCTCAACCGATTAGCAGAATTGTTACCCAATTAGGTAGCACCCGATTTGCGCGCAGAATGAACCGAACACTTCGGCTCACGAGTCGATGAGTTTCATCTGCCTCACTCTCAGCAAAAATGACTGGGCTATACCTAACAAATCTGCCAGGATGGGCTCGAACTCTTGGATATGATCGAGCTGATTATTGTAAAGCCCCAGTTTACGTTAGCAATACGGGCTAATATAGGTCAGTCAAACCCTGAATGAAAGGCAAGCGCGCTGAAACCAATAATAAGCATGTCCGACATTTGTTCACAAGATGCACAAACTACATACAACAACCAATTCACTACAGCGAGAACCGCAATACTTATTGATGCGTGAGTAGACTTGTAATATTCGTATTTTGCACTTACTATGGCCAGCTACAAACAAACTGAATATGAGGTGCTACGCCGACGCTGTGCCGCTTTGGACCAGCTGGGCTGGAAACAGGTGGCTATCGCCCAAGCGTTGGGATTAACTCAAGGTTGGGTAAGTCGCACCTTGAGCAAATATCGTCAGAAGGGGCAGGACGCTTTAACTTGGCGTAAACCGCCCGGTGCTTCACCACGGCTAGCCAATGAGCAGTTAGTTCAGCTGGTTGTAGAGCTAAATAAAGGTGCTGAGTATCATGGTTTTCCGGGTCACATTTGGACCCGTCCTCGTGTCAATGAAGTGATCAAAAAACTCTTTGGGGTTAGTTATGACCCTTCACAAATAGGCCGTTTATTGAAGAAAGTAGAGTGGAGCCGTCAGAAACCGCAGCCCAAAGCGCGTCAACAGAATCCGCAACGGGTCGAGCAATGGCGAGCCGAACGGTTGCCCGAGCTTAAAAAAAGCCCAGACTGAAGGACGGGTGATTTTGTATGTCGATGAGTCTGCCTGTTATTTGTTGCCCATGCTAGGACTCACCTGGGCACCACGGGGGCAAACACCTGTGCTCCTGGAGCAGGCAGGTCGAGATCATCTAAGCTTAATTGCTGCGATTGCTCCCAATGGCCGCATTTATGTCGCTGGGCAGGACCATTCCTTCAGCGGGGAAGATATAGTATGGTTTCTGGGCAAGCTCTGTAGCCGCTATCGCAAGCGCGATTTGCTCATCATCTGGGATGGCGCTTCGATTCATAGCGGTGAAGCCGTTAAAACATTCCTAAAAGAGCGACCTGGACGGATTAATCTAGAACGTTTGCCCGCTTATAGTCCAGAGCTAAATCCTACGGAGTTAGTGTGGAACCAGATCAAACAGCGGCTGAAAAACCAAGTATTTCTTTCACTAGAAGACCTGAGCGTAACGGTTTTAGAGCAGCTTAGTCTATTAGAGAAGAATCGAAAACTGATTCAGGTCTTCTTCCAGAAGAAGGAAGTCGCCTTCTTTACGGGTTAATTCACGGATCAATAATTGCTTTCTAGTCTGGCATTTTACCCGCTTCGTTTAGTAGGGTTAGAAGAAATAAAAATTTCTTCGCATAGGCAAACGATTTTCCATTTTTACTGGATATAGTTTTGCATTTCATTTTTAAGTCTAAAAAGAAAATGACAAAATGAGAATTAGTAAAGATAGTATTGACAACATTATTCGTCAACAGAGGTTTAGCGGCAGTTGACACGTATTGGGGGCAGACTACATCCAACTCACCCCGCACATAACGGTCATGATGAATTAAAAAATGTAGCAGGTTTGGACGCTAACTTCCAGTACTAGCCTGGGTTGGCCATTGAAGATGGGAGTATGTCATGTTTCAGAAGTCTGCAAAAAAATATTCTGGAAAATTTAACAACTGTTTTAAAAATTTTAATCACAATGATAACAGCACTGACATCTACAAAGTCAAACTTTGCAGGAGATTTAAACATAAAAATTTTTAATTCAGGAGAAAATGCCATTTTTCCAGTCACATCAACCATCATTTATGGCGAAAAAGATGCCATTTTGATTGATGCTCAATTTCAAAAACAATACGTACTAGAACTAATTGAGGAAATAAACGCCTTAGGCAAAAACCTACTTGTGGTTTACATTTCGCACAGCGATCCCGATTATTATTTTGGTTTAGATGAAATAAAAAAAGCATTCCCAAACGCAAACATTGTTTCTTCAGCCCAAACTGCTTATCTTATTTCGGCTTCAAAAGATCAAAAATTTGCTATTTGGGAAGGGCAGCTAAAAAGTGATGCACCAACAGAAGTCATTACCCCCCAAGCTACCTCTTTATTGCCCGATTTGGAGGGAAATAAAATTGAAATTATCACTACAAAGAATGACCCTGCACACAGTTTTTTATGGATTTCATCTTCAAAAACAATTATAGGCGGCATTTCAGTAAATCTCGAAGGTTCCCATATTTGGATGGCTGACACCAATAATGTAGCAGCAATCGATGCCTGGATTGCTCAACTCGACAAGATGAAATCGCTTCATCCAGAAAAAGTAATTCCTTCACATTTTATTTATTATAACGATAGTCCAAAAAGTATAGATTTTACAAAACAATATTTAGTTGATTACAAAAATGCAGCAGACAGCAGAAGTGGGGCAGAACTGGCTGTGGAGATGGAGAAAAAATACCCAACGTTTGTTGGAAGAGATATGTTAGAAATGGGTGCAAAAGTGTTTAAGGGAGAATTAAACTGGGATTTGAAATCGCCCTATCCGGCAATTGGCAATAAGGTGGAAGTAAATTTTGGTGAAATTTCATTTGTATTAAACTTTGTAGACAATAAGCAGATGTCTTTTGAGGGCCAAGGCGGAGCAACGGATTCGGTAGATTACACCGCAACCGAAATTGCCAAAAATATATTTATGGTGTATTGGCACGAACCGCATGTTGGAGATAATGTTGTTCACGTTCAGGATTATAATCAAAGTATAGTGTACACTAATATTGCCAGTAGGAGTGGAGAATTTTTTCACCTCAAAGGCACATTAAAAATAGTTGATTAAATACCTGACCCGCTGAAAATTTTGCTAAAAACGAGTAGTATCAGAGTATCAAAAACACAAGTTCCTTACGTTAGCAATCAACTTTTGTTGCCGTCTTATTGACAATGAGTAAGTCTGAAATGTCGGCGTCTTATTACCATTAGGGCAACCTACAAATGGATCGTCGAGGCGACAAATTGATGATGAAGCCCTGCACTAACTCCATTAGAGATGTTTATGCATTCGGCCTGACTTAAGGTTGGTTTAGTCGCACCCTAACCGAATATAATGGGGTTAGTGCCTTCCTTCTTTGACAAAAAAGAGGTAGCTTTCATTACGAACTAATATACCGCTCAATAACCGATAACGAAAAATGAGCAGCGCAATAATTCTTTCCGACAGCAGAGTAGTAAACACATCGACCAAAAATGCTTATCAAAAATTAATAGATCCAGCCGAGCAAGTAAAATGGAATTCACTTTATTTAGAAGCAACACTAAACCCAAAAGGCGAGATCAAAAATAACTCTGTAATGACAGGTAATTTTAAAGGGTCAGGTAAAGCAACGGTTATATTTCAAAATGTCCAACCCAATAAAGAGTTTACGCATTATTCAAAAATGAAAATGTTTAACTTACTTAATTTAGGTGAGTTCCACCACACTTACAATGTAGTTGATAAAAACGGCCAAACGGAAGTTACACAAACCGTTTCTTTCGTACCTAAAAGTTTTGGCCTGTTATTGAAAAGTGTAATTGTAAATAGTTTTAAAAAAAGATTACCAGAAAGTTTTGATGAATTTCAACAGTACATTGAAATGAATAACGCTTGATTATTTAACCCTTTTATAAGCACGTCAATTTTATCAATACATGTATTGGTTCTAAAAAAGCAAGTGGTCTAGCCTAGTCAAGCTCCATAAACAAAAAAAGAGCGTCAGGAAGGCTACCGCCATTACCATTAGACCAGGAATAATCAACGCAACAGCATTCAAAAACTGCTATTCGGTGAGCTTGTTTACTAAGCAAAGTGAAATCGAAGCCCTGGTTGATGCCATCCGGCAAGGCACGGCCTTGGTCTGGCAACCCATCGACAAGCATTAGAAGATTCTACGCTTTATACCTTGAGTAAGAACTATTTTGATGCGATATGCCTGGACTTTCCAGGTATGGAAACCTTTTTTCGCTTATTGATACGTGAATTAATCCGTAAAGAAAGCAACTTCTTTCTTGCGGAAAAATGAGGTAACTAGTTTAGGGTCGCCGTGTAAGCGCTCCATTTGCTTAAGTACTGCTGCCTGAAACTGCTCTAACGAGGTGAACAACTGGTTCTTTAGACTTCGCTTTAGATGGCTCCAGAGTAACTCCACTGGGTTCAATTCAGGACTGTAAGCCGGTAGCCGTTCCAGATGAACTCGCCCTGGTTTACAGCTTAAAAATGCTTTGACTGCTTGACTACGGTGAATACTAGCCCCATCCCAGATCACCAATAGGTTGGACTTGCGATAGCGACTACAAAGCTTATTCAAAAAACACACTATTTCATCGCTGATTAAAGGCCGATCCTGAACGGCCAGATACAACCGGCCGTTAGGGGCGATGGCTGCGATCAGACTCAAATGAGTACGCCCGGCTTGCTCCGCAACCACTGGTGTTCGCCCACAGGGTGCCCGCGTATGAAGCTACCAGGGGTAATAGATGGCAGGCAGCATCGTCACTATAGACGATAACTCTATCCTCAGCCTTGGCTTTTTTTAAGTTCAGCTAGCCACTCCTGCCGCCAGTGGGTAACAGCCTGAGCATCCTGCTGACGGTCTTTTCTTTGAGGTTTCTGCCGACTCCATCCTACTTTTTTAAGTAGACGCCCTACTTGGGAGAGATCATAGCTTAAGCCAAAACATGTCTTGATAACCTCGTTGACACGCGGCCTGGTCCAAACAGCTCCTGAAAATCCGTGGTGCTCTATCCCTTTATTAAGTTGGTTAACCAAGTCGACCAATTGTTGGCTCGACAAGCGAGCAGGTGCACCTATCCGTTTACCTTCCTGCTACCCTACAGTGCCTTTTTGTTGATATTTGGTCAGGGTTCGACTGACCCAGCCTTGAGTTAGACCAAACGCCTGAGCTATAGCTTGCTGCTTCCAACCGGCTTGTTCGAGTTCGACACAACGTCGCCGTAAAGCTTCATAATCACTTTGTTTGTAGCTGGCCATAATAACAATAAGGTACAAATATTACAGACTTACTCACGAATCAATAACAGAATATCATTTTACTACCTTTGCAAAATGTTCAAAACCATATCCATTAGTGACCTTATCAACCAACCTCATAGACAGGTTGATTTTCTTGTGGACAAATTTGAAGATATGGTAGAACCTGAAAATATTGAGTTTCCACATAAGCACAATTTTTACGAAATTTTGTGGATTACAAAAGGCAATAGCAATCAAAATATTAACTATAAAAACTATACAATTTCAGAAAATACTTTATTTTTTATTTCGCCTAGTCAATTGCACATGTTTGAAAAGTGGGAAAACATTAAAGGGTTTGTTGTTTTATTTACAGAACAATTTTTCCTTCAAATATTTCAAAATAAAAACATTCTTTTTGAGATTTCCTATTTAGATAATCTTCACGAAAATCCATTTTTACAACTAAAAAAAGAAGACATCAATACTGTTCAGCCTGTTATTGATTTACTCTACTATGAATGTAAAAGCATTGAACAATCAACCGAAACAGTGCAAGCATTATTGTTAATATTGTTGAGACGAATCCAGAAATTATTTTCTATACAAAGCTATCAAAAAAGCAGCAACCAACAAATTGTAATTTTCAAACAATTTAAAAATTTAGTAGAGGTAAATTTCGCTAAAAGCATTCCTATTTCTCAATACGCTTCTCTATTAAATATATCAGCACATCAATTAAACTCATTTGTAAAAGCAACCAGTGGAAAAACTACCACTGAAATAATAAAAGAACGAGTTGTTTTAGAAGCTCAACAATTACTAAATTTTTCAGAATTCACAATAAGCCAAATTTCTTACAAACTCGGTTTTGAAGATAGTAGCTACTTTGCGCGATACTTCAAAAAACATACCGGACTTTCACCACAAGATTTTAGAAAAACCCTTTCCTAAAAGTACTGATAAATCTACGTTTTGTCCTAACAAATTCGGCTCTTTGGTTCTCATCTTTGCAGTATCAAATTTCATAATACCAATTCTGGATCATCATGTCGTGTTCTTCAATCGCGGCACATCCTATTTATGTCCTGACGATCATATGGTTAACTTTCTAAAAATACGACATTAATACCCTGAATTGGTATAATTATGACACTCGAAGAAAAAGGACGTATCGTTCCTCCTCCAACAATGAGTGCTTACCCACAAATGGTAAGCCTTGTAATTCAACAATGGAAAAATATTATTTCAGCATCTCATTGGGATTTGTATGATAACTCAAAAGTTGATGGAGCGGATTTTTATGTAGGCAAAAATGAATTGGGACACATTCACTTAGACGGTTCAGTTCACTTGGCAACAACTTATGAATTACGAATACCATTAATTGAAAATAATCTTGCACAAAAATTTTCTTATGGTGGTGAATACGAAGGTTGGGTACAATTCAAAATCCCAACTAAAAACGATGCAAAACAAGCAATATGGCTTTTTCAATTAAATTATGAAAGGCTTATGGGTATTCCTATTGAAACTTTAATTTATAAAATAAACAAACAAAACATCAATTAAAATGTCAAAAAAAGTAATCGTTTTTGGAGCAACAGGCTTAATGGGAAAACAAATCGTAAAGGAAAATTTAAAAGTAGGAAATGAAGTAACAGTCTACATCCGCCAAACTGAATATCCTGAAAACATAAACATTATAACAGGAGATCTCAATGATGAAAGCAAAATTACTGAAGCCATAAAAGGTTTTGATGTAATTGTTTCTGCAATTGGAAACCGAAACTATGAAGACCCAACAATGGTAGTTGCACCTGTTGGAAAATTATTATCAAAATCTGTTTCGGATAATCAAAGATTAATTTTAGTATTTGGTTCAGGACTTACATTACACAACAACAAAACATTGCGTAGAGATTTACCAGGGCAACCAGAATTTTTGAAAAACCAAAGAGCTGACCATTGGGAAGCCTACATCAACATTGCACCATTAGATATTAACTATCTTTTCATCTGCCCAACAATGGTGGCAGAGGGCGATGCCGATAAAAATTATCTATCACAAGAAAATTATTTCCCGAAAAGTGAAGCAAAACAAATTTTTTCAGGAAACGTGGGGCATTTTATCGCAACAGAAATTGTGGAAAATAAATACAACAAAACAAGGATAGGATTAGTAAACAATTAATTAAATAATAAAAATGAAAAAATCAATTTTAATCACAGCACTTGCATTTTTTGCAATGTTCAATTTATCAAATGCTCAAACAAAAAAATCTAAAACGATGAAAATCGTACTTGTAGTTTCAAACCAAGTAAAATCAGAAACAACAGGGTATCCAATTGGTTTTTGGTTATCCGAATTAGCACAACCGTATCAAACCTTTAAAGAAGCAGGTTATGACATTACAATCGCATCACCTGATGGCGGAAAAATTATTTTTGATGGATGGAGCGACCCCGAAAGTCCAAACGTAAGAGAGTTGGATTTGGTAAGCACGGGATTCAAACACCATTCTAAAACCGTTGCCTTAATGGAAAATACTGTTAAATTAGAGGAGGTAAAAGCCGAAAATTTTGATGGAATATTTGTCGTAGGTGGTTTGGGGCCGATGCAAACTTTTTACAACAATGAAAAATTACATCAATTCTTTGTCCAGTTTTACGAAGAAGGAAAAGCATCAGCCACTATTTGCCACGGTTCTTGTATTTTATTAAAAACAAAATTGAGCAATGGAAAATTATTAGCCGAAGGTAAAAAATGGACTGGATTTTGTAACTCAGAAGAGGATATTGTAGACAAAAATGCAGGAAAAAAAATGCAACCATTTAGGATAGAAGACGAAGCCAAAAAAATGAATACGAAATATGTTACAGGTTCATCGCCTTATAAATCATTTGCCGTAGCAGACGGAAATTTAATAAGTGGACAACAAGGAAGTAGCGGAAAAGAAACAGCAGAACTGGTGGTTAAATTCTTAACTAAAAAATAATGAAAAAATTTGTTTTTACGGTAATTGTTGTGTGTGCAACGATTGCCGTTTCTTGTAATAAAGTAAAAAATAAAATGGCAAATAATTATATAACCGAGAAAGTAAAATTTAAAAGTAACAACCAAAATGTAGCTGGACTTTTGTGCAATTATAAAAGTAATGAGAAGAAACCAGCAGTAGTTATTTTGGGACCAATATGTTCTGTAAAAGAGCAATCGCCAATTCAATATGCTACAAGATTAGGCGAAAAGGGTTTTGTAGCTTTATGTTTTGATGCAAGGAATTATGGCGAAAGTGAAGGAAAACCGAGACAATTTGAAAGTTTAAAAAATAAAGAAGAGGATGTGAAATCGGCTATTGATTATTTGCTTTCAAGAAGTGATGTTGATGCTGGCAAAATTTTTATTGTTGGTGTCTGCAACGGTGCCAATGAAATGATGCAAGTAAGTATTGATGACAAACGAGTAAAAGCTGTGGCGTTGGTTTCGGGCAATTATTTAATAAAAGAAAATATGATTAATCTTTTAGGTAATGAAAGTATTTGGAATAATCATTTGCAAAGAGCAGTAATAGCTAAAGAAAAATTTAAAAACACAGGCAAAGCAGATTATATAAAAATAGTTGATAGTATAGGCACAGAACAACTCTTGCCACCTTTGCCGATTTATGGGTGGTATCATCCTTGGGAAAATAAAGCACCATATTTTACATATCGTGGTGGTTGGCAAAACAAAGTGACAGCAATGAGCGAATTTGAAACATTGAATTTTGATGCGTTAGCCACTTCAAAAAAAATATTTAAACCTACTTTGGTTATTCACGGAGAAATGAGTGATGGTGGTTATGAGTTTGCCAAACAAATTTTTATTTCAATTCCAACACAAAACAAAAAATCGGTTTGGATTGACAATACCGTTCACTTTCAATTTTATGACGACCCAATTATTATTGGACAATCAGTAAATGAAATTTCAGATTGGTTTAATCAAAACATCAAATAAAAAAAATGAGCAGCGCAATAATTCTTTCCGACAGCAGAGTAGTAAACACATCGACCAAAAATGCTTATCAAAAATTAATAGATCCAGCCGAGCAAGTAAAATGGAATTCACTTTATTTAGAAGCAACACTAAACCCAAAAGGCGAGATCAAAAATAACTCTGTAATGACAGGTAATTTTAAAGGGTCAGGTAAAGCAACGGTTATATTTCAAAATGTCCAACCCAATAAAGAGTTTACGCATTATTCAAAAATGAAAATGTTTAACTTACTTAATTTAGGTGAGTTCCACCACACTTACAATGTAGTTGATAAAAACGGCCAAACGGAAGTTACACAAACCGTTTCTTTCGTACCTAAAAGTTTTGGCCTGTTATTGAAAAGTGTAATTGTAAATAGTTTTAAAAAAAGATTACCAGAAAGTTTTGATGAATTTCAACAGTACATTGAAATGAATAACGCTTGATTATTTAACCCTTTTATAAGCACGTCAATTTTATCAATACATGTATTGGTTCTAAAAAAGCAAGTGGTCTAGCCTAGTCAAGCTCCATAAACAAAAAAAGAGCGTCAGGAAGGCTACCGCCATTACCATTAGACCAGGAATAATCAACGCAACAGCATTCAAAAACTGCTATTCGGTGAGCTTGTTTACTAAGCAAAGTGAAATCGAAGCCCTGGTTGATGCCATCCGGCAAGGCACGGCCTTGGTCTGGCAACCCATCGATAGGCAAGGAAAATATAGTTTCAATAAACTACTCAGGAAATAAATTATCCCGCTTCAACCTGGAGGCCATTAGTCTAAAAGTGCCTGTTAAATACGCTGTTTTCATTTTGACCGCGTCCCGGCCGCGCTGGCAGACCGGGAGAATCGCAGGGTGGTCCCGTATTGCCTTACAGACTTACAACGAAGTTTACGAAATTCACAGTTAACTTTGTTGTCTACTTAAACGGCTATTTCTTTCATGATGGGAGAGCTCGACAAACTATATAGCAATATAAATTCCAAAGTCCCTATCAGTCTAGAAGACTTTCAAGACCTAGCAACTTATTTCAAGCCATTAACCGTAAAAAAAAAGAGCACCCTTATTCAGGAAGGCGAGTATAATGATCGATTGTTTTTTGTTGAAAAGGGATTGCTGTATTTGTACAAAGTACTGCAAGATGGCGACATTCAGGTAATTCAATTTGCTAAAGAAGATTACTGGGTTTCGGATTTATGCAGCTTCTTTTCGGGTTCGAGGACCTTATTTTCCGTCCAGGCATTAGAAGATTCCACGCTTTACAGCTTAAGTAAAAACGATTTTGATGCGATATGCCTGGACTTTCCAGGCATGGAAACCTTTTTTCGCTTAAGTTTTCAGTCGGCCTACATTACTACCTTGATTCGTCTGTCTGATGCTTATTCACAGGATACTGAAACCAAGTATAGTAGAATCAGCGATGAAAGTGCGGACTTGCTACAACGCGTTCCTCAGTATTTGATCGCTTCTTATTTGGGTGTTTTACCTTCTTCCCTCAGTAGAATCAGGACTAAAAAATAGCTTGGGTTTATTTGTTTGCATAGGCGAACGAGATTTCTTAGCATAGGCGAATCAGTTGAGGGTAACGAAGCACTGACCTTTGCACGGTCATTCACCTCACGACCACTATAACCCAAGCGCCATGAGCAACAAAGAACTAGTAAAAACCGCCATGACGGCCCTGTTCGCCAACCGCGACCTATCGGCCATCGAGAAGTACTGGGGCACTGAGTACATCCAGCACAATCCCCACATTGCCAGCGGGCACGAAGCGATAAGAAGCATCATCGCCGGCTTAGGGTCCGACTTCAAGTATGAGCCGGGCCTGGTGCTGGAAGACGGTGACTTTGTGGTCATTCACGGCCGTTACACCGGTTGGGCCGCTAAGCCCATGCTGGCCGCCGATTATTTTAAGGTGAAAGACGGCAAGCTGGTGGAACACTGGGACGTGATGCAGGAAGAAGTGCCCCTTGAGCAGACGGCCGCCAAAACGGCTATGTTCCCGATAGCATAGCCTGCCGGGCCTGTGAGCCGCTTGGAAGCCCGTTGCCGACGGCAACGGGCTTCCAAGCGGTAAGCCCCTCCTGCCTGGCCTGAATCAAGCCCGAAAGCCGACTCTGTCGACTGGACTGCGCTCGCCGAATTTTCTACAAAAACCATCCCTTACCGCTGCCATGCTGACCCTTCCTGCTCTAAAAACCCTAGCCGATAGCCTGCCCGAGCAGGACATACAGATGCCCGTCCTCTTCATCGGGCACGGCTCGCCGATGAATGCCATCGAGGACAACGAGTTCTCCGAGCGCTGGCGCCGCCTGGGCCAAGAGATTCCGGCCCCGAAAGCCGTGCTGTGCGTCTCGGCGCACTGGCTCACGCGCGGTACCTTCGTCACGGCCATGAACCGCCCCCGCACCATCCACGACTTCGGGGGCTTTCCACGAGCGTTGTTCGACGTGGAGTACCCGGCCCCCGGAGCGCCCGAGCTGGCCCACGAGCTTCAGGCCGCCCTGGCCCCCGCGCCCGTGGGCCTCGACCACGGCACCTGGAGCGTCGTCCGGCAGATGTACCCGCAGGCCACCATCCCCGTGCTGCAGCTGAGCCTAGACTATACCCGGCCCGCCGCGTGGCACTACGACCTGGGCAAGCAGCTGGCCGGGCTGCGCAAAAAAGGCGTGCTCGTCATCGGCTCGGGCAACATGGTGCACAACCTGCGCCTGTTGGTCCTGCCCCCGGACGGCCACGCCAACGGTGCCTACGGTCACGACTGGGCCCTGGAGATGAACGACATTTTCAAGCGCAACATCCTGGTCGGCGACCACCAGGCGCTAATTCAGTACAAAAGCCTGGGGCCAGCCGCCACGCTCGCTGTGCCGTCGATAGACCATTACTTCCCGCTGCTCTACGCCCTAGCGCTGCAAGAGAAAAACGAAGCGCCCCTGATGTTCAACGACAAAGTCGTGGCCGGCTCGCTGACCATGACATCCGTCAAATTTGGGTAAGATGCTATCCAAATAAGCGGTCATGTTGCGCTTGTCGAAGCATGTCTACCCCGCATGTTGTGGCCCTAGTGAAGCGGTAGTGATGCTTCACTGTGTTCAGCAGGAAATTCTTATATTTTGCCTATTCGGATAGGCTATAGGCTCTAAGCGCCTTATTCTCTCATCCCCTCCGCTCAAAAAAATTTATATAAAAAATGAGCAAAGCAATAATTATTTCAGGTAACAGAGTCGTAAAAACTACTATTGAAAATGCCTATCAAAGCCTGATAGACCCAGCTAAGCAAGTAAAATGGAACACACTTTATTTAGAGGCAACAATTGAGCCCAAAGGCGAAATAAAGGATGGCTCCGTGATGCCAGGAAATTTTAAAGGTTCGGGAAAAGCAAGTGTTACTTTTCAAAATGTGCAACCAACTAAGGAGTTTACGCATTTTTCAAAAATAAAAATGTTTAACTTCTTTAATATTGGTGAGTTTCATCATACTTACAAGGTAGAAGACAAAAGTGGACAGACAGAGATTACGCAAACCGTTTCTTTTGAACCTAAAAGTTTGGGGTTAATTTTGAAAAGTGTGATTGTAAATAACTTCAAGAAAAGATTACCCGAAAGTTTTGACGAATTCCAAAAATATGTGGAAGTTTCTAATTCGTAAAAGAGACACTGCACAGAAAATAAAAAAGGGCAGTAGCTGACAAGTGTTTGGCATAATGTGGGCGTAACCGACCTTCAAGGGCTTTTGTCTTATAAAGTCGAGGCGGCGAAGATACGCGATCGTAGTTTTGTGAGACCAACGAATAAAACATTTTCCTAGCAACTTATTAAGTCTTCGCACCGAAAGTTGGGGTTACGTAGAAACGGTCGTTTTCCGAGATGCCCCGCCCACCAGGAATTCAGGTGAACCTAAACCTGGTCGACCAACTCGCCCTACCGTTGTTTTCCGTTCCTACTATTTTACGACCCCTTTTTCTATTCCCCGATGAACCAGCTAACCACCTTTGCCCAGCAGCTGCAGACTCTAGCTGTGCTTTACCTGCCACGCGTGCTGATTGCGGTCCCGGCCCTGCTAATTGGCTGGTGGCTGATTGGCCGCGCCAGCCAACTGCTGGGCTGGACCACGGCCCACCTCGATGTTTCGCTGAGCTCGTTTCTGCGCAGTCTGGTCAACATCGTGCTCAAGGTATTGCTGCTGGTTTCGGTAGCCGGCATAGTGGGGTTTGAAACTACTTCGTTCGTGGCCGTGCTGGGGGCGGCGGGGCTGGCAGTGGGTCTGGCTTTGCAGGGCACGCTGGCCAATTTCGCTGGCGGGGTACTTATTCTGATGCTCAAGCCTTACGTGGTGGGCGACACCATTGAGGCCCAGGGCAAAAGCGGGGAAGTGGTCGAAATTCTGATTTTCAACACCATCCTCGTTACCCCGCAGGGCGACGCCGTGATTCTGCCCAATGGGGCCACATCGAACAACGTCATCGTAAATAAAACGGTCCAAAACCGCTCGTTGGTCGACATCGCCACCGAGCTCGAAAGTCCCACCGACCTGGCTGCCCTGCGCGCCTGGGCCGGGCCGCTTCTGGCCGCCGATGCCGATGTGCTGCCCGTGCCAGCCCCGCAGGTGGTAGTTACGGCGCTGCGGCCGGGCAGCCTAGCGGTGTCGTTCCGGGCCTATACCATTGCCGGGCGCAGCGTGCCGGCGCAGGATCGCCTCACCGAGGCGCTGCAGCTGGCGTTCGCGCAGCACGACTTGCGCGGACCGGTGCCTGTATCGCACAGCTACGTGGGCCCGCTTCCGGGGTAAGCAATTGATTGTCTTGTCCTAGAAATAAACCGACGTGGCTGTTGCACAACTCCATTTAGGAATTGTAAGTAGTCTTTTCTGTATCTTGAGGTATGCAAGGCCGAAAAGATTATACCGAAAAGCGAATCACTTGTTTTCAGCTGTCCAGCCGCGTCCCTGAACATAATTTCTACCGCCGATTAAAGGAGGCGCTCGACCTGACCTTCATCTATGAGGTCACTAAACAGCTCTATGGCCAGACAGGAAACCCTTCAATTGATCCAGTTATATTCTTTAAGTTCATGCTCATCGGTTGCCTGGAGAATATTACTTCCGACAGAAAACTGGTCGAGCATTGCGCCATGCGGTTGGATATGTTGTATTTTCTGGGCTAGGGGTTCTTCTTCCAACGGGGCATTTTTACACGCTAAGAAACGGGTTTTATAGTTAGTAGCTGGCCGAGCGTTGACAATCACTCTGTTATCAAAAAGGGTATCCAAAAAGTAGCCACAAAAATGGCCAATCTGTTCATTTAGAGGGGGTAGTTTATCTTATCACAAAGGATTTCCTTTTTGATAACTTATCATGTCAGCTAAATCAACGGATCAGCCTAAACGGGTAGCTCTATACGCCCGCGTGTCGACGTTGGATAAGGGGCAGGATCCGGATACTCAACTTCGGCCACTAAGAGAGTATGCCCATCACCGGGGATTCCTCATTGCCGGGGAGTACATTGATCAAGCTTCGGGTATCAGCCAAGAGCGCCGACACTATCGGCTGATGGTCGAGGCTGCCCGTAAACGAAAGATTGATGTGGTGCTGGTTTGGCGCTACGATCGCTTTGCCCGTTCTACCCAGGCTCTGGTGAATGCGCTCAAGGAGTTCCAGAACCTGAACGTCGACTTCATCTCCTACCAGGAAAATATTGACACCACCACGCCTACGGGTGAGTTAATCTTCCATGTGATGGCTTCGCTGGCCCAATTCGAGAGTTCGCTCATTAGTCAGCGGGTCAAAGCTGGCATGGCTCGGGCAAAAGCACAAGGCAAACAAATATCCCGGCCCAAGCTACAAGCCACTAAGCTGCACCAGATCCTGGAACTGCAAAAAGCAGGATTGTCACTGAATCAGATCAGTATCCGATCCGGAGTCGCTTACGGAACGGTGTATAATTATCTGGCTAAGAAAAAGGGATAACTCCAAACCGCTATTTTCCGTCCGATTGTAACGAAAACCTCTATTTAGGCCAAGAGCCTTAGCCTCTTTGGAACTGGCCACAATACTGCCATCGTTGTTCGACAAAACGACGACGGGTTGTCCGATCAGGCTGTAATCGAAAGCCCGGTGGCAGTTTACGTACATATCGTTGACATCGACCAGCAATTTCATAGCTCAAAAATCTTCTTGACTTGCGCCTTTTTTAGCCAAAAGCTAACGACACCAAACAATTTAAAGTTATCGCTGGGTTGTACGTAAATTGGCTGATGGAACTTACTGGCTGGCATTAAGACAACCAATTCATCGGGTTTATGGTAACGCCGAACGATGTACTCGCCATCCAACCAGACAACCACAATTTGCCCTTCATAATGCTCTATTGACCGGTCTACGATCATTATGTCTCCTTCCCATAAGCCGTCATCAACCATGCAATCGCCAATGGCCCTTACAAAGTAGGTTGTGTCCTTGTTGCGAATGACCAGATCGTTTAAATCACACACCTTTTCGATATGATCCGTTGCGGGCGAAAACGTACCGGCGTGGACATACGAACTGAAAAAGGGAAGGAGCAGACGCCGGACCACTGTTGCTTTTTGAAAAACTAAATGTTTTTTGTCGCCGTTTTCAGCTCTCATGTTCCCCAAACTATAATTTTGGGTGCTATGTTATGGATTTGTTATAAATAATACAAGTATATTATATGGATGTAGTTTGCTTGTGCTCGCTTCAGCAGCGATTAAAGTCACTTTTTTAGTTGGGAGGCAGTTGCTTCCGTAAAAGAAAGCTGGCAATCAAATACACATGGTCGGCAATCTGACTTTTTGGGGAAATCTTGGTTTTTACATACTGCTCTATGGCGGTTGGAGTATGCCCTTTTTTGATCAGTTTGTTTATCTGCTCAACTAAACCAGGCTGTTGGGTAATATATGTATTGTAAATAAGTTCTTCAATTAGAATTTTCAGTGGTTCTAAAGCTGGGTCTTGACGTTCCATATGGCAGTAGTTATGCTCCTACTTACTATTCCGCCGAATTGCCCAAAGTTCGACAACATTTATTAGATGACAACTCACCCAACCCGCCGTTAATATGCTGCACTAAGTTGTGATTGAGGACCGGCAGGCGCATCTATAGGTATCTACCTTTAAACCACAAGTCAGGCTTTTCATTCGGCCTGACTTGTGGTTAATTTCACTTAAGAGTGTTGTGATCCAATGATTTAATAAATGTTTTTTTGAACTGGGGTCCCAAAGGTATGCGTATCGTCCCTTCTGCCCGGCGCAATCCTATTTGATCCTTTTCAACAAAGTCAACTCTTTGATTGGCAACAATAAAGGATTTGTGAACCCGAGAAAATAAGTTCTTGGGGAGTTGCTCTTCTACTTTAGAGATGGGTCGGTGAACCGTCAATACTTCAGCAATTGTGAAAATTGTCACGTAATTACGCTCACTTTCAATCCAAATTATGTCATGAAAGTACACTTTTTGCAACCGACGGGCGGTCTGTACATAAAAATAATCATCATCGATGAATGAACCATTGGCAGGTAATTGCCCCAAAATTTGTAACGTTTCGGACAATTGGCGTTTAAGATTTTGAACAACCAGTAAATCGCCGGTGGATACATCCATTGGCGATTTAGAGAGATGCGAGCTTGGGCTACTTGAAGGATTCATAACGGTTCGATAAAGCAATAAGAAATACTTATCAAGTTTCGCAATGAATCAGCGTAATTCTTAAAATGATTGGCGAATAGATACCAATAGTTGACGAGGGGACGAATGAGCGGTTAGCGGGGGTGAATTTGACTTTTTAAGGGATGTAGCCATTATTGACTCAGTAAGGGGTGGGGGCAGCCAGGCCAGAGATTACTATTTATTGATGAATCAGTCTGCCAAACGAGCTTGTAACGATTCATAATGTCTGGCCAAAAAATGATAAATAACGACTTCGTGTTTTCGTTGGTGGGCTGTAAAAATTCGGTTGAGTGTCATATGGATTAGGCTCCCCAGCAGCGAATAATAAGTAGATGTCTGATCTAACTGGGAAAAGTACTGCCGAATGTTGTTAACCGAAGGCTGAACAATTTGGCTACGTTCAGAGAGTAATGCCGTAGGCAGGGTAGAATACGTGAAAAATGAGCGGTAGTAATCCCGGTACTTTCGATTTAGCTTCTGCTTAAGTACTTTAACGGCTGTATGTTCGGAAAAAAATAGTTTCTGAAGCGCCCGGCTGATGTCAACTTTTTGATTGATGGACAACGAAAAGTCGGTCAGCAGCGTGTCGACAGACTGCAAGGCTAGTCGGTACCGGTCTTCTTCAGAGGCCTCTGTATTGATTTCCAACCAATTAAGAAAACACTGGCTATCGGCCGCAAAAATGTGTTCGCAATCGTCGATTAATTCTGGGTGGTACCGTTCAAGTTCACGGATGTATGTATCCAGTTGAAATCGTTCTACAAAACCCGTTTGAATATCGTTTTGCAGGGCTTTTTGCCAGGCAGTAACTAAGCGTCCGTACTTGTTCGGGAGGATTTGACACCGAATTCGCAGGTGATAATTGGGGTCTGTATAGCGAATAAAGAAGACATTTGTTACCCAGCCTTTCTTTCGGGCTTGTCGAATAAATGGAATTAATACAGAAACCAAGAATTGATCCGCATACGTCTCGTTTAAATAAACCTTTGTATAAAACCAATCCTGGCCAGGGGGGATAATTCTTTGTCTGGTCGTAGCCCGTCGTTTGAGCGTAGGTTTAAGTGGATCGTTCGTAGTTAAAAGGGTTTTCACCGGAATAACCAGCTCTGAAACATACTGATTAATACCGTCGCTAATCCAGGGTTGATAAAACTCACCTATCCATTCTTTTAATAAAATATGCTCCTGCTTTTTTACCTCATCGACCAACAGTTGGCGGGTGGGCTCAAAATCGAGATCAAGCAACAACTTGTTATCGCCCTCGATTAGAAAAACGTACCTGGGCAAGCGGTACTGCTTCCGAATTAAATCGGCTGTGACAGCAGCAGGTAAATACTCCTTTCGTAAAACCCACTGGGCAGGACTAACAATCAGGTTCCTATAAACAAGGCGCGGTAGGTAAGGCAACTGATTAAAATTTCCCCAAGACCAAGCTAAGGTTGGCATTTCAGCCGATTGAACGGCCGCTAAAAACTGATATACTTCGTCCCCATACCAGGAATTATGGGCGTTGCTGTGGCGGGGTCGAATCCGCTTTCCACTATGTTTGTGGCGAAGTATTACTGATTCATCGTCGGTTACAGAGACAACAATATCCGACAATAATATGGTATGCTCGTCGGACACACCGGCTAACGTCAAGTACGGAATTTCTACGTTACGGAGCACAGGACGCGCAACGACATTGCCCGCTCGGAGAGGAGAAGTCGGTAGGTGAACCAGCTCCGCCAGTAGGTCGTCTGGATATTGCGCCTGTTCCCAAGAGCACAATTGCTGAACCTCGCTGCATAAATCGGAATGACCTTGGCAAAACCGGCCCAAAAAGTAAGCCGCGGAACCGCAAATTGTTGAATTAAGAACGAATCGCCAATTTTCGGAAAGTTCATTAGCAGCACTTCCAAAATGGTTAGTAAATAATTCACCATGCAAGTACCAGGAAGGCGGAAAATGAGTAAGATTATTCGTCTCAAGTGTCAATAAATCAGCTTCTGTAATTTCAATTTCATCCAAATTTTCCAGGACGTAACGGCTATATAGACGCTCCCGTAGTGGTTGTAAATGTACCTGTTGGGAATGGGTAGAAGAAGTGTCTTTGAATAAATCGCTCAGTAAAGAAAAACCCGTTAGGTTGCCAGACACAAAGCCAACGCCTACCTCAGGATCAAGAGCCGTTAACAAATCAATCTCTTGACGATCAAAACGATCTTTAAATCGCCTGGCAAATTCTTTTAGGGGAGACGCGGTAGGGTATTGTAATAAGGGAAGGAGCCGACTGAACTGCGTAGTAATATGACGCAGGGTTGCAGAAGACAACTCTAAATGGGTGGGAACGAAAAACAAATCTGTTTGAACTAGGGCATCAGTGCGATCAACGGATTGGTTCTGGACTAACGCTTTAAATGTCGATTGCACCCGCTCCAAATTGGCGAGTTTAATCGGTGAATCTAAAAGGCTATGGTTCGCCTGGATAAGCTGTTGCTGAAGAGTACTGGCCGAGGGGATTTGCTCCAGTCGATCTAATAAATAATTAGTCATTCCCGCTCCCGTGACCGGTAATGTTAGATTGCTGATCAAAAACTGATCGTCAATCAGATGATTAATATACTCAATAACTTCCGGTTGATTGGTTATACCATACAGCAGCGTTAGCTCACTATAAGTAGCCCAGCCACGCTCGATGAGGTAGTTAACCAGTACATCTAAATCTGGGGTAGAGGGTAGGGAAGAGAGAACAATTTTTTGGTCGTGCAAACTGCCCGTTCGTTCTGAAAACCGGTATTGATCGCCCACTCTGTATAGGCTATTATTTAGCCGGTATTGAAGTAAAGAGCGAATGGAAACGTCCTTGGTCAACGCTTCACTGACTGTTAATGGAATGAGGCTATCCAGGCGACTGACGGTGGTCCAGGGACTTTGACCAAACTCGATTCGATTGAATTGATCTATTTTGCCTAAACCCACTCCGGCGAACAGGCCATAAGGAGTAGACCGGCCATAGGATCGAAGGACATAACGCCACAAGGCTTTCTGTAGGGCTTTTCCCAACTCCTTGTCCTGTGAAGTTTGCCAAGTCTCGTAGAGATCAGGCGAGGCTAAAAATATAGCTTCTGCAACCCACTTTTGATCAAGTAAATTGAGCAAAAGATTAGTCTGCTCGGAGGTCGGGTTCTGCAAACTCTTATTGATGAGATCAATAAGTTGACTAATGGAACGAACCGGTAGCCGAAGGGCAAAAAAAGAAAAGTGATCAAACGCTACACTCATACAAAACTAAACCCGGCAGCAGCGCAGCTCAACGCACTACTGCCGGGTTTTACAGACTTTTCACTAAATAGTCGAAACGATTGTTCCTCCCGAACCTCCGCATCCCGTCCGGCCTTGAGAAGAGGAAGTTTTGACTTCCATGCGTGACTTGATTGTTTTTTTAAGAGCGGGTTTAAAGCGATTCAATGTGTTCATAACTGTAATTAGTTGGATTATTTCATCCACAAAGTAGTAGAGAAAATCCATAGAAAAAAAGTATTTATACCCAACCGGTCATGTCGATAGTAGTACCTGAACCAATTTTGGATGGGTGATTTAGGGAGGAGGCCTGACGGGTAGCGATCCGGCGTTTTACAGTTTGAAATCGAAAGGGGGGAGTCTTTTGTTTCATAGTTGTTTTTTGGCACAAAATGCAAACTAATTAATTAGCTAAGGCTAAATAATTGGTGAATGCGCAGATTAAGGGGGTGAGGGGGTGAATTCAAAGTGTAATTACCCTACAAATCCATTAAGAACATCCCCATTCCTAAGCTTAATCGAATTGCATTAATGTTTGGCGAACCGCGTCCCGAAATGTTACACCAATCGGCAACTCTTCTCCGCTAAACAATAAAATTGAGTTAGCAGTAACCCTTTTCGTTTGATCAATCCGAATGATATACTTTCGATTGATCCGTATAAAGGCATCTGAGGGTAACTTATTCTCCAGCTGAGTAACCGTCATTTTAGATAAAATGGGTTTGCTCCCCCTTGGTATCGTATAAATTTTTACGTAGTTATCCAGCGCTTCAACAAAGTTGATGGACTCTAACGGGATATTGTTGGTGTCCCTTCCGACGCGAACGGATAAGAGCTTTGATGACAAGTTAACATTTCCTTGTTCATCGTATGTGCTAAGGTTACTTCTTCGGGTTATGCCCAACCGTTCCTCTACGCGATGAATCGCTTTCTGAAAGCGATCAAAAAATATGGGTTTTTCTAAAAAGTCAACTACGTTGTGTTCATAACCTTTTAATGCGTATTCACGAAAAGCCGTAGTCACAACAACCAGTGGAACCGGTGGTTGTAATAATTCTAAAAATTCAAATCCACTAAGGCCTGGCATGCGGATATCCAACAGCAACATATCGGGCTGAAATTGATTGCATAACCGAAGTGCCTGTTCGCTATTCTGGGCTTTGCCCAGTAGATGTAAGTATGGGATTCGTTCCACATAATCCGACAATAACTCCTGAGCTAATGGTTCATCATCAATGATGAGACAACTGATAGGCATGATCGAATTCATTACTTTCAACACGATTGAGTGGTATTCTTAAAAAGACTTCGTATACGCCAGCTTCTTCGGTGACGGTTAAGGAATATTTATTGGGGGTGAATAGTAGATTTAACCGCTGACGAGCATTGGCCAGCCCCACCCCACCTGGCTTAAGTTGAGGAGTGGTTAGGTTGGAAACCGAGTTACGTATAGTTGCCAAAAGCAGCCCTTTTACTGAATCAATTTGAAGATCAATAGTTACCCAAGCGTCATCTGAGGAACTATTAAGCCCATGCTTAAACGCATTCTCAATGAACGTTATCAACAGAAGGGGAGGTGTTGAAAAATTGGCCGATTCCCCAGATTTGGTAAAGATGATTTTCTCAGGATTAAAATGACGACTCCTTTCGATTTCGATGTAATTCTCTAAAAATTTCAGCTCACCCGCTAAGGGGACAAAATTCTTGTCCGTATCGTACAACGTATAATGCATCATATTGGACAGCCTTCGCAATAGTTCGGCGGCTTCTCGGTTGGTGCGTTGTATTAGGGCCAGAATGTTATTGAATACATTAAACAGAAAATGGGGATTTATCTGAAATTTCAGTAGTTGAAGCTGGTCTTGCATCAGGATTCGGTTTTGCTCCCGTTGTACAACGCTTTCCACGCCCCAGGATATTGCCTCCCGAATGGTTCGGATCAATATGGGAAGTAAAACGTAGGAGAGGTTGTAAGCCCATACAAACGTAACCAGGGAATAATTGGCGACGATACCTAAAGGCCCCGTCTGCTGAAGCAAATCATAATACCGCTTTATGTAGGCTGGAACTGGTTTATAGTGCTCGGCTGCATAGGAGAATAAGTAAAAATCATACACGTTAAATAGAAGGAAAATTGACGCACTGGTAATTACAACAAAAATAATTTTGGGCCAGATCAGAATGCGAGTCGCCCGGTAATAAACCAGCGAACTTAAAAGTGAAGGAACGACCAAATAGCCATACAGGTAAAAAAGGACGATAGTCGTGCCAACATGAGTTGTAAACATCACTGTAAACAAATCAGGATCGGGTGGCAGGGATGGTTCGACTCGAAGGACGCGATCAAGAGCAGTATAGGCCGAGTAGCCATTCCATAACCAAAACAGAAGATGTTCAAGGATGCGAACGTTGGTAATGGGACGGGGTGGTAGGTCAACCAACCATTGGTCACTAAACCAATTTTGGGCGTTACCTTGTTTAGTTGTTGTACCTGACATAGGATTATGCGTAGTAAAAAATCAACGTTTAGCTTTAACCGATGGTATATACTTTTCTTTTTACTGTTAGGGGGGGCTGGCCATGCTGGGTGGAGCCAATCCCGGCCCTCTTCGAGTCAACTGTCAACAGAAATAACTCTACAGGGGACGCTTCGGTTTGAGTCAGGCTCACCTGTAATAGCTGGCATTGTATCACTGTTGAGGGCAGATTCGAGCTTAGTTAAAGCAACCAGTAGTGATACGACCGGCTCTTTCTCATTTAAAAATATCATTACTGGTACCTACGTACTTCAGGCAAGTTATATTGGTAGGCAAACGGTGAGACAAGCCATCATCGTTTCGGATACGGTAACGAATTCTCCAATTCGGTTAACGTTACTGCCGGCTGTCTTGAACCTAAAAGAAATTTCGGTGAAAGAAAAGCGTCCCCCCTTTGATTTGCAAGGGGACCGGGTCGTCGTCAATGTTGAATCAAATCCCGTATTTGGGGGTGGTAATGCATTTGACGTATTGGGGAAGACGCCCAGGCTCTCGGTTGACGCAGTAACAAAGTCCATCACTATTGACGGAAAAACGGGCCTGATCTTGTACCAGAATGGACGGCAGCTTTACCTATCTTCTGATCAGGTTGCTACCTACTTACAAAGTTTGCCAGCTAACATTATTTCGCGGATTGAAGTGTTAACCAGTCCATCTGCTCAATACGATGCCGGTAGTAGTGGAGTAATATTACTATATACGAAAGGGTTTAACAGACAAGGAATTACGGGTGAGCTTGCCGTAACTGCTGGGGCCGGGAGGTACGGAAAAGGAAATGCTTCTGCTAACCTCTCATTTCAGTCCGCCAACGTGCAGGGTTCATTTTTGTACGCCCCGACTTACCGACCGACGTATTATAGTTGGCGGTCGGATCAGGTTTTACCCTCATTAACCACGGGCCCGGCTGGCTTTGCTCATAGCGAAGAGTTTAATCAAATTGAGAATACCTCGCACTTAATTCGCACCTCCTGGGACTGGAAAGCCGCTCGTCGACTGACGCTTGGTACAGTCCTTCAGGTTACACATACGGCTGAAACGGACAATCCTACGTCGTCAATTACCTACCAATTACCCGGTGTAGATGCTTCCATTTCCCGACTGGATGCGGAGACGCAGTTAAGCCAGCAGATCAGTAACTTGGCGGCTAATGTGAACGCAAGAAAACAGTTCAAAAATGCGGAAAATACGCTGGCTTTAGACCTTGACATTGCACGATATAACGTAAATTCTAAATCCACGGCTACCTTTTTTCAGCTTTTTCCTACGTTTCAGAAGCCGGAGAATTTACAAATTTTATATCCAAATGAGGTTTGGATACGAACGGCTAAGCTGGATTACCGATCAACTCTTCTGACGAGGGGGCGGCTGGAGTCCGGTTTTAAGTACAGTTGGATTTCGATGATCAATATACCATCTCTTGAAACGTTTACTCCTTATTTTCAGTCCCTAACGCCATTACTGACAAAACCTTATCAATATCAAGAACAAATCGCGGCTGCCTATAGTAATTGGGTTTTCTCCGTGAAAGGCTGGTCTTTTCAAACGGGTTTACGATTGGAGCACACGCATTATGAGGGCCTTTCGGGTCTTTCAACACCCATCAACCGGGATTATCTTAATATATTTCCTTCGGTGAATGTGCAGTTCACTTCGATGCGGAAAAACCAATATAGTATGTCAGTAAACCGGCGGATTAACCGCCCCAGTTTTGACCAGTTGAACCCGGCGTACATTTTTTATGATCCCCTTACTCTCTACAGTGGTAATCCCTTACTGATGCCTCAACTCGCAACGACGCTTCAGGGGGCGTACACCACTTCCAAGCGCATTAATGTAACAGTCGTTTATAGCGATATACGCAATCGAATCACCGAAGTTGTTTACCGTCCGGACTTACGTTCACCAGCGACGTTAGACTACAACCAGAATTTTGATTGGGAAAAACGGGTGTCGGCTACCCTATCAATTCCCATTAAGGTAACTGCTGGTTGGCGAATTCAAGGTTTGGTAACGGCCGCCAATGTTCGCTTTTTTTCAACCTTTCAGGAGACACCTTTTCTGAACAAGCAGTCAACGGTTACTCTCCGCTTGAACAACACCTTTACTTGGAAAAAATGGTCCGCCAATGTCAATGGTACCTATCGGGGTCTGGCGGTCGTCGGCTACATGGTATATGACCCAATTTGGTTTGTTGATCTGGGTGTTCAGCGGCCCCTGAGTGAACGGGCAACGATAAAACTAGCGGCTTCTGATATTTTTCATACTCTTCTAATCAACAACTACGGATCGTACCTTAATACAACCATTGGATTTAAACATAAGTACGAATCCCAGCAGGTCCTACTGACGTATTCCTACCAATTCGGAAACAGAAAAGCTAAATTGGTAGAACAGCGCTCATTTGGTTCAGAGTCGGAACAGGAACGTTTGGGAAATAAGCGGAATTAAGTTTATATCCCGAAAGTTGGCCATGAACGGGTTAATTAAATAGTTTTGACTAAATACAGCCTAACCGTTAAAAGCTAATTAGTACGAATGAAAAAAGCGTTGTGGATAATTTGGTCATTACTATTTGTGCACCTATCCCTTACGGCTCAACCAACCCGAGTTCCGTCTTTTGTGACTGACAGTGTGGCTGGCTATGTAAAACAGGGAATGAAGGATTGGCAGATTCCAGGATTGGCTCTGGCAGTTATCAAGGATGGAAAGGTAATCATATCGAAAGGGTTTGGCGTCAAACAAGTCGGAAAGGACGATCCGGTAGATGTAAACACCCTATTCATGATTGCCTCGAATACCAAAGAATTTACGGGCACGGCGATGGCCCTCTTAGAGCAACAAAAAAAGATATCATTGGATGACCGAGTGACTAAATATTTACCTGACTTCTCACTCTATGATACGTCCGCCACTAAATTATTGACCATTCGTGATCTATTGTCTCACCGCTTGGGCACGAAGAATTATCAAGGTGATTTCTTATTCTGGGATACCGATCTGAGCCGGGCCGATGTGCTCACCCGGATGCGCTATTTTGCTCCTCATTATCCTTTTAGACAGGATTTTGGTTATTCCAACACGGGTTACGTCGTCGCTTCCGAGATTATTCCTAAAGCTATAGGCAAGAGTTGGGAGGATTATGTTCAACAATCCCTGTTGCAGCCCTTAGCCATGACCAGAACGTTTATGCAAACCACTGGTATGGCACAACGGGATAATATCGCTTATCCTTATACTACCTGTTGTACAGCAGAGGGTCAATTATCGGCTCTTCCGTTTGACAATCTGGATAACTTAGGACCGGCTACCGGCATGGTTTCCAGTATTCACGATATGGCCATTTGGGTAAGTATGCAGCTTGACAGTGGCCGGGCAGGTGGGAAGCAAATTGTACCCTGGTCAGTTTTAGAAAAAACACGCGAACCCAACACCATCGTCAGTTCAGATCGGATGAAACTTTTTCCGTTGGGCTTTCAATACTACTGTCTGGGATTTGGCAAATTCGACTACGCAAATTATGCGGTTTTTGCCCATGCAGGAGCTTGTGGAGGTTACCGCAGTAATACAACAATTGTTCCAGAGGCTAATCTGGCCATTGTGATCCTAACTAATCAAGACAATCACAATTTTCACGAAGCGCTACGATTTCAACTATTGGATGCGTTTCTAAACGTCCCATATGTAAATCGCCATCAATACTATTTCCAACGTGCCCAGACCCGCAACCGGACGAATCAAAATGAGATCAAGGCATTGGCAGAGCGTGTGGCAAAAGATACACCTGCCGCCTTCCCAATAACTGCTTTCGCTGGTACATATGAAAATGAGCTATACGGAAAATTGACAATCGTTGCCAACCCGATTAGAGGGAGAAAACAATCCTTAACGATGAGTTTTGACCACCATCCTAACTTGCAGGCAACGTTAGATTATATGGATAACAATACCTTTAGAGCTACTTTCTCTAACATTCGTTTTGGCACTTTCCCAATAACGTTTTCTTTAAATCAAGGTCATGTTAAATCTGTAGAGATCAAAGGCACTGAGTTTGTCGATAATGATTCGTATATGTTCAGAAAATTAGCAAACTAATTCAACCAATGCATATATTCTGGAATACATCAGCTACTTATGTTTTGGAATTATGTGATTAATAACGTTGCTGATCGTTCGGGCGTCTCCTCCTAATCGTTTTTCGGGTAGGGTAGGGACGAAACTAATCTGGGGTTCATAAACAATGGGTTCTTTCTTTTTGGGCTCTTTTACTTTATCCAAGCCCAGGGATTTAGCCAGGTACTTATTTTTATTTTTAACATCTGGCCGACGCTGGTTCTCAAACTCGGAATGTAGCCGAAAAAGTGTGTCCAATAAGTTGGGATCAGCGATGATGTAATCTTTTTGCCAAGGTTTTAACTGATACTTGGCCATAACTTGGTAGCCAAGTATAATTCGCTCATTCGGAGCAAGAGTAGCAATCCGGCTCTCATCGGCTTCTACATATTCGGCGGCTAATTGCTGTACGGTTTTGATGGAAAATTCAAGCTCCATAACTCGTTTGCCCATCTTGGCAACAGGCAGCCAATCCAAAGAGATACCGGCTTTTTGTTTTAGCTCACGGTGCGTCACTTCAAGCACATATTTAACAAAGTCGTTATATCGGTACGTATCTGGGCAGTTCAATATGTAACGTAATTCGTCGACTTGAAACCGAAAATTGTTTTTCTGAATGTGCTGATGCATAGACATTATCTCGAACATGCGCATCGCATATATGGATGAAAGTGACCAAATGACATCAAGTTCATACTTGGTAAAACGCTTACCAAGCGCGGCAAAATGAGGGACGACGTCGGCCAGCACCTTTATTTCAATATACCGACGACCATTCTCTATTCTAGATTTAACAAATGGAAATGGCGTAACAAAAATGTATTCTCCTCTTACTTCATCTTTGTAAGAAATCCGTTTTTTTGACAGACCTTCCGCAGCCTCAGTTACTTGAGAATGGTGATTCTTGGTTAGTTCAGAGTACGGAATGCTAAACTCAATGTTGCGGTCGGCTGGAACCCTACCTTTTACAGCCATATTTCCCAACTGGTTGACCACTAATATGACGATCTTCTTCTCTAATTCGGTGAATTCCTGACGGGAAAGCGTAAACACATTCGACTGGTAATTCGTCGTATGCCGCTCAAAAAGAGTTAGTTGGGCAGGGGATTCTTCTTTCATAAACAAAGATCAAAAAAGCAAATTAAACTACAAAATTGGTAAGTGCAATTCTGTTTTGTTTGGAAAACAAAGCTCCCCCCTGAACTTGTAATAGCTCTCTACAACTCCCCCTAAAACTTGTTTTTCTTTTAATGGGGTATGTTGCATTAAGGAAGAAATAGGGAGTAAAGCCCCTTATTTGAGGACAAAATCAGCCTAATTAGGGATGAAAATAAAAAAAAGTGCCTGATAGACACAAAAATTGACTGTTTTTAGTGCTAGCAGACCACCTCCCCCTAAAACTTGTAATGGCTCCCCCCAAAACTTGTAATAGCCAATTGTTCAACTTAAAACTTGTTTTCTTTCATCTCAAAACTTGTAATAGTACCCCCTAAAACTTGTTTTTTAAGCACGAAAATTCCTCCTAAAACTTGTAATAGCGCCCCCTAAAACTTGTTTTTCGCTGCGTAAATTACTAATAATTAGCCAGTTACCCCTCACTAAATCAATCAAAAATACATATTGATAAAGGTCAAAAGATCAAAACGCTAATTTTGATGATATAATAGGGTGAAAAGGGAATTTAATAATTACTATTTACCTTACAGGGAAATAGTAACGCTAATTTTGCTAAAAATTTGTACGATGGCTAAAGCGAAACAATCCGATTTGCTCCCCTTATCGGCGATCCGATTAGTATTAAACACCTGTAAAATCGATTTGCGGCCCATTGATCATCAAGTCAGCGCATTGCCAGACCTACCAGACTTGGAATATTACTTTGTGCCAGCAGAGCACATGGCTCTTTTTCAAGCTTATCATCGACCAGGTAAACCATATAAAAATTTAAAATTGGTCAATTTCGAGCGCCCAGCTATATCACTCACTTTTTTTTATAAGCATAAGTACCAGATTGACCGGGGTATAAAAGCGGAGACGGCACTGGTTATTTTGCAAGAGCAGCGGGACAACCTGTACACCCGTTCATTTCTGGATCAACTTACGGCTGGCCAGCAGCGTAAGTTACAAGAAATTGATGACCTAATCAGGGCAATTCGCCAAGCACCGGATCAGTTTCAATTTTGTACGTCGAACTATGAGCATTACTATCGTTACTGGTACTGCTCTTATCGCTTTTTTGAGGATACTGATCAGTTAAAGACGGGAACGGCCAACGAACACATGCTCAAGCACACACAACGAACCGACGATAGTAATACGGCGCCGATAATTAATGAGCGACTAAATATCATTTTTATAGACACAAAATACATCACAAGACCAGTATCATACGATAATAAACTCATTGATCGAGAATTAGAGACGTATTCAGATAAAGTCAGTTATGGGACTTCAAGTCTATATATACGCTCAATCGATTAAGTAAATGAGGACTATAGTCCCTTTTCTAAGCCCAGGCAGGCATCGAACTTTGCTGTTGATGGGAAAGGCAAGTTTAATTTCAACCGCCTTTGGTAAGGCTGTGAAACAAGAGCGGTTAAAAAAGGGATGGACTCAGGATGATCTGGCTGAGCATTGTAGGCTGGATCGGTCTTATATTTCCCGAATTGAACGGGGATTGAAAAATCCAACCTTATCGGTGGCATGGGATATTGCAACTCAATTAAATATCAGTATGCTTTCCTTAATTGCATTAACAGTGGAGAAACTACCCATTGACTATAAGAATGTTGAACGACCTAATTAAATGAAGGGCATTTGCGCAAATCGGCGATAGCAACGAATGAAATGCAGGGCGGTGTCGGCCGAGGTTACGTCGGTAAACTTAATCATTCAGGTTGGGATCATCCGGGTGTTGCTCTTTCAACAAGTCACTCAGGCGTTTTTTCCAGTTAGCCGCCCCATCCAGGTTGCGGTACGCTTCCTCGCCGTAGCGCTGCATGGCGTAATCCAGCAGATAAGCCTGGGTTTCATAATCGAACTTTTCGATCCAGGTGGGCCAGAATTTTTCGGGCGTAAGCCCCTCACGCTCCCCATCCCAATAGTACTGCCAGGCGTAATCAAACGAGCGATTTTGGCGGAGATAGGCCAGGTCATCCTGGCTATAATTATGAATCAACAGATTTAGGGCATTGATCGTCGTCAGTTCAAGACGGTAAGAAGAAACCAGCTTATTCATGGGTAAGGGGCAGGATGATAAGGCAATCTACGGAAAACCATTGATACGACCACGCTGTATCAAAAAAAGGTTGTTTCCTATGGAAAACCAGCCTAACTTGTATCAAAAAAAGGGTGGATAAACCAGACGTCTGGCTACAGGTGGGCTTGAATCGACGAGACCAGTTGATTCACATCAGCGAGTCTCCGCGCGGAGATGATTGCGGCTTACGGTGCCCTCACTGTTACGGAGAACTGACGGCCAAGAAGGGGCGAATAAAAGTGCATCACTTCGCTCACCTAACCAACTCCTGCCGCCCGCTGATGCCCCGGTTTGACTTCTGGGCAACCGGTGAGACGGACATCACACTTTCCTTAGATGAGTTTGCGAAGCAGTATCAGCAACAGCTTCTGCACGAACAAGTGGGCCTTAAGCAAGAACTTGACCAATTGACGCAGGACTGGGAAGCCATCAAAGGGCTTATTGGTGAATTATTGTTAACACTGGAGAGGATATCCAGGCCCCACAGCAATGGAGCGCGACCCGCCAACCGGCAGACTAACCACGAGGTACTCCTGGAAGTACAGGAGTTCATTGAAAGTATCACCGCTGACCGGGGACCGGTGCCGGCACTCTATAAACTAAGACACAGTGGATTTAAACAGTACAAGGCGCTTTTCCTAAAAAAGGACCGCTGGGGAGGCCGCGAGTATATGACCGATACGGTCTATCCAGGCCAACTTTGGGAAAAGGCCATGCATTATCGGTATATCATCCCTGCGTCGCTGGAACCGCACTATAACGCGCTGGCAACCTACCATCAAACGTATAATGAACGGGCCGATATGAGCAAAGAAGTCGAAGCATTCGAGCGGATGTATGAACGCTCTGGGTTATTTAGCTTCTACTTTCTGCGGATAAACCTGGGGATGGGGGTGTTATACAAGTCAGGCATCACCAGCCGGCCACTCGGTGAGCGGCTGGCCGAAATAGAGCGGGACCTGCGCCCGCTGCAACTCGAATCCATCGTACCGCTTGCTGTGGTGCCAAAGGCAGCTTATCTGGAAGCCTTTTTTAAGCGGAAGTATGCGCCCTTTAGCCACTTACTGACCGGCTCCGACGGGCCATTGACCGAGTACTTCGATCTGCTACCGGACACCGTCGAGGAGATCACGGCCGCCTTACACCGACTAACCGGAACGCCGTATCCCGTTCCGCTCACGCGTTCGGACAAAATCAGAACGGGTATGCGACGTCGACAGCAAGCAGGCATTCACATTGGCCGTCCTAAAGTGGCCGAACAGCAAACGCAGTTTTTGCAAAAGCCTAAGTCGGCCCATATCGCTACGTTACTTCAGGCGGGTCACTCCCTACGGGAGATCGAACGTCAGACCGGCTATTCGATCAACACTATCCGTAAAGTGAACGAGACGCTTAAGCCTCCCACGTATCACCTGGCCAACTTGTTTCTGGCTAAACGGGCGGATCGGGGTTTTCGAGCGGTAGCCGACGAGATCAATGCACTAGCGAACAAAACCGTAGCGAGTCCTTCTGCCTTGCTGCGCGTCCATAACGGTTACACGCCAACCCCTGATTTACTCCGCGCTCTTTGTCAGTGGCTGGGAATCGTCCCTTCTCAACTTAAGGCATCGAAAAAGTAGAAGCGAATGAAGTAGGAATCATCGGAGTTTTTCACCGTCTTGTAAAATCTCCTTTATACGAATTGGTGAAATTCTAATTTTTGCCGTACTTGTCTGGTGAATGAAGTTATGGTTATGGCAAACATCGTCCTGCACGAGTCAGAAAAGAATCAAAGTATCGGTCAGGCAACTGGCCGCTATACCGTCAGTCAGCTGATCCGCTATTTTGCCGCCGACCTGCCCAAGTCCAGCAACTACCCCCGCCACGCGCGGGCTTACGTCAAGGACTGTATCAAAAAAAGGTTTGCCATCGATGCCATCAGCTTCGCCCGCTATACAGCCGAGTTGCCGCCGAACCGCGTTTCACCCCTTCGCAAGTTTCTCTTCTTCTACCAGCAGATCGGTCAACCACTCGTTGTGCCTGATCCCAAAAGGAGTAAGCTTTCCCCGGCGGCCAATGAGCTGGTGCTGCGATTTATCCGGGAGGCCAGGAATTTGCGGGGGGAACACTCCAAAGAGACCTACACCAAAGCCCTCAATGCCTTTTTTGCCTACGTTGACCAGCAGCAACAAGCAGGGCTGCCTGCCTCCCTGAGCGGACTAACGGTAACCGATTTTGTGTTGCACCTGAAGGCCGAAGATTATTCGCCTTTTACGATCAACTTATATCTATCAGCCGTCAAACAATTAGCAGCCTGGTGCATTCGTCGGCGCGATGAGCTGAAACTAAACGAGCACCAGCTTAACGAGCTACGCGACATCGATTACGTGCGGGGGCTGGCCATTGAACGAACCTTTTACAAGGACAGCCTGGAAGCTCATGAGCGGACGTTGTTGTTGGATGACGTCGAGTCCGCAAAGGAGCTGGCCATCCTGGCGCTGTTGGGTCTTGAGGGCCTCAGAACCGTTGAGGTGACCCGGCTGCGGTTAGGTGATCTGGATTTTGGCCGCCATCAGCTTCAGGTACTGGGCAAAGGGAAGAATACCCGGAAGGCAATCAAGTTTTTTGCTGCCTGCCAGCAGATCGTAGAGCGGTATCTGGTCGATACTGACCGCTGGCCGCTGTCATCAGATCGCCGAAATGAGGTATTGTTCGACGATTTAAAGACGTACCAGATCCGTTACATTGTCGATAAGCAGCTCCGAAAACATGGGCTGAAACGAACGGGTATGTCGGCCCACAGCCTGCGTCATACGGTCGGTCAGTTATTGCTGGAAGCGGGCGTGGATCTGGCCCACGTGCAACAACACCTGCGGCATGAGACGATGGAGACGACTCAGTTCTACACCAAAAAGCGGACGCAAAAGACGTATCTCCAGCAGATGCCCGATTAATCACTTAGTTTTGGGCCACTATATACACAGCGTATCAAACCTGATCAACTAATGGAATCATTCAAACCTGGTTTTTTTATTGAAGGCCAATCCGAGCCGGAAACTCACCTGCAAAACACACTCCATCTGATGCTCACGGCGGACGCCTGGATTGCTATCACAGTTAAAGAGAATCCGATTAACGGCCTGGAAGTGGACGTCAAATCAGCGAACTTAACGGCTGAACAACTGAATAAAATTCTGCAATATGCCGTCAATGCGACCAGTGGTCCGCCCACCTCGATGAGCTAATCGGGATTTATTCGAGATAACAAAGGGTCATCACAAGTAGCTATTCATGTAGTTGCGAATTGTTAAAACTTATTTAGGTTTAGAAATGATTGGCGTTGCTAGTCAATTGCGAGTAAAAGCCCGTCAGCAGCTGATGACAGAGCGTGAACCTGCGTAAATGTTATGTAAAATGAGGAAAAATTAGTTTGGCCTTAATTTCTATGACCCATTGAGTGAAGAGATGTATAGGTGAATCAAGCGCACAACGTCCATCATGGCTTTGTTACGTGATAAATATCATATATAATTTGACTGACAGGTTGACAGTGTAAAGGGAAACTAACCTAAATTGCTTAATCTACTATTCTCCTAATCGTATCAAGAAGGGATGTCAACCTGTAGATCGATTTAAGAGATACATACCTTATGATAATATATCATCAGTAGTAAAAAAAGTCATGTCCCTAAAACCAAGTCAAATTTTAACGTGAGTCGGATTCCCTGCAACGATTATTAAGCAATTGCAATATAATGTAAATATCTAATAATGAGTAAGTTATAATAATTATTACAAGTAGGTGCAATTATTTATTGGGTTTCATGTTCAAATAGCTAAAATTACAGGAGTTGAAAAGGATCATTAAAGCTACTACTAGCAAAGTGGACTCATTGACAACCTATTCTGTTAATTTCAAAGTTTTAAACAACGCATTAATGCGTTTACATCAAAAATCTTAAAGTCATGTAATCACGTTCATTGTACATAGCGAAAATAGCAAGCATTATCAACGCTTAAAGAAATAATTATGTTAAGGTAAATATTTCATTATGTAAAAAATGAAAATAACTAAACCTATTTCAATAAAACCAACACTTCTTGGAGAATCTATAGAATTTTTACACCAAGAAGATATGACATGTATAGCAACCACCGAGGGTATTGTAGAATTAGTAAGTCAACTAGTTTATTATAAAGAAGAAGGTAAAGCTTTATTTCCAGAAATTTATATTTTTGATGATTTGGAATTAGTAAAAAAGGTATTACCTACCTCTCAGGTATGTTCAATTGGAAAAGGTGGGAAAAGTAAAGAGACAATGCTTAAAGCATTGAAGAAATGTGCACCTTTAACTGAAGGGGGATGGGCTATATATATATTAAGAAAACTTGATTCATTTGAGTATGGTGTTATTAGGGCTGGAACTTCAATATTATCCGTTTCAATTTCTGAACTTCTAATTGATAATGGATCAAATGAATTAAAAGCTGTTTTGATTCATCAGGTTGCTGAAAAAGTTATAGAAGTAAAAGGGGTTAATGCTGATACATTAGTTATCAATTTTGGTAGTCACACAAATTCCATAAACTCGCCAACTAAAAATCAATTAGAATTTATAGAAACTATCGTTGCAAAGGTAGATATTAAACTAAAAGATCCTACCCTGAATTTTTTCCAAAAAGTATTTTTAGAAGTTTTACAAAAAGGTCATGGTACATTATCCTGCGTAATAAGTAGTAAGAAAAGTTACCCTAAAAGGTTACAAGATGGAATTTTACTAGAACATAAATTAAATATTCCAGATATAATCAGAGAGTTACTTGACAAAGATGACCTAGTGGCAAACTCAAAATTACAAGGTAGTTACTCACTGCTGTCAGGGATGCTACAAAGTGATGGGATCACTGTTTTTTCTGATCGAGGGGAGATTATTTCATATAATGTTTTTATTAAGCATCCTGAAAAAATATTAAAATCTACGACTAGTGGAGGAGCAAGGAGTAGAACTTTTTTGACTCTGTGTGAAATGGTTGGGAGTGGCCTCGAATCAGCATTTATACAGTCACAGGATGGAAATATTGAATTCAAAAAAAATGGAAAATAACTCAATTGTCCTATGGCAAAATAGTAATTTGCCTGTGATACCTAAAAAGGTAGTAGATGTTTCAGAATTAGTAGCATATGGTGTTCAGCTATCTAAGAAAGATCAAAACCAGATCATTAAGGCTTATAATGATGAGTCCTATGAAATGGTTACTACTTATATATGGACTAAAGCTATAAATTTTTTAAAAAATCAACTTAGCAAAGTTGGAATATCATTTATAGCGGAAATGCTTGATCGACCAGATATAAACGACCATACTGATATACAGCAAGCAATTACTGAATATGAAGCACTACGTTTATCTGAAGAATTAGGTGTAATTAGTGGAACTGCTTCATTTAGACTGAAGCGTACTATGGAAACTGTTGCCCACTTCAATCAACTTGATTTGGATGAAGATCCTGAAAATGATTTAACCGAAGAAGAAGCTAAATCAATCATACGTTCTTGTATTCAAGGTGTTTTAGGTGCTAATAAGATTGAAATTGCTATTGATTTTAAAAATTTTAGAGATGAACTTGAAAATAGTACACTAACTGAAGATAGCTCATCTGTTTTAAAATTGCTTCAAAGCCCATACTTTTTCCATCGAACTACTATTAGGACTCTTCTTTCTATAATTAAATCTGCATCAGGCGCGCAACTTGAAAATTCCTTAGCAAATTCAAATTTAATTATACCTAAAATATGGAATAATTTAAAACATCCCGAAAAATATCAGGTTGGCAGAGGGTATTCAGAATTGTTTGCAGACGGAAAGACAAAAGCATCAAGTGGGTTAAAACAAGTACTGCTTAAAGTTAGAGGTTTTGATTTTGTGCCTGAAGACTTACGCTCATCTTCTTTTATAAAAGCAGCTAATGAAATACTTAAAGCGCATGAAGGCTTTAATAATTTTTATAATGAGCCGGCTCCAACAAATAATTTAAGTAGAATGGGTAGCGTTATTCCTATCCCAGCTTTTTCTATTTGTTTAACTGCGGTTTTGTGTGTAAAGCTTGGAAATAGCTATGGTGTCTCAGATGCAGCTCAAGAAAGCGCTAATAATATTATACGTGGAATCACTCACGAAAGATGGATATATTTTTTTAATGAATGTATCCAATCAAATGATAGATTATTGTATAAACTAACCATCCCAAAGCCAACAAACAGATGGTTGAAGCTTTTCAATGAGACGTTTTATGATCGAATTTTGCCTGAAATTAAACAAAAAGAAATAATTAATTTGTTGAAATATTCAAAAGAAGGTAAGATTGAAAAAATTCATAATTTAGCAAAATCAATGTATTCACAATTAGGTTATGCAACGACATGAAAATTACTATTAAATCAAAATTTATTATTGAAATATATCTCTAAGCAAACCAAATCACGCTAATAATGTATCCGTAACTTTTAGAGTAATAGCATTGCTCATACATTCTTCGATTACTTCGGAAATCGTTTGCCCAAAACCAATCATTAGGATCTAGTTCTTCCTGCGTTGTATATTTAGCACCTACTTTACGACTATACTCGCCTACCACAGTTGTAGGAGGAACGGCTTCATGAACCTTGCATCTGAATGCCCAATTGGGAAAATCCTTACTTCGTGCAAACCATTTTACAATTCCATTTTTTGAAACGACTACTGTGATTTCATGAGTACCAATTTCTGTAAAGCGTATGGAAGTAGCAAGAAGACTAGCTTGAAAATTATCAGAAAGAGTTAAAAGAGTAGATAAAGAAAAAGTTTTCCCACCAGAAGATTTCCTAAATTTTTCTTCAGGCATCAATAAACACCCGGCAAAGTAATCAGCTTCTATTTCTATTAATTCTTTTTGATTGACTTCATGTTTTGAACCATGAGGTTTTATTAAATCATATTTTAAACCTATGCGATGGTTGTCTAAAAAGAAATGACCTAATTCATGGGCAAGTGTAAATCTTCCCCTCTTAAAATTGATATTATTGCCTCGATCAATATTTATATGAATATGAAAATTATTTTCTTGATTATCATATACTAACATACCATCAAAATAATTTTCATAATGGTCTAAGTGGCAAGGTAGACTTTCATAATTTAATATATCTTCTAAATTAGTGATATTACCATTTGAAAAAGTGCTTGCAACAAATGAAGCAATTTTAGTTATTGGCGCCTTATTCACCATTATCTTTTTTCTTATTTTCTTGATTTTGTTTCATTTTATTTAAAATATGATCAGGGATTTGCCCTTCACCCTTACGAGCGACCATTCTATATTGGGAGAAATCTCCTATCGGTTTCGAAACATTAAAAACTGCGTTTATAGATCTAGGTTCACCTGATAGAATTCGTTCAATTGACACATCTGAGTTAGAGGTATCAATTTCTTCTTCTGGAAAAAGCTTTTCAAAATGCATTAATTCTTGCTCAGTACGGGGAAATAAGAATCCGGTAGAAGCAAGCCACACATCTACATTTTCTGGCGTAACATTTTGTTTATTTGCTCCCATAAATTTCAAGATATTCGTTAACTTTATCAAATGCTTCCTTTTTATAAACTTGTATTGAACTTTGTGCTAAATCAAGTTCATCTTGTAGAGCTTTAGTTAAGTGAGGTGGCAATTTATGCCCTTTATGTTTGTAGGCTTTATACGTTAAATATATTATTTTATGTTTGGGCGAAAGTCGACCCAAAGCATTTGATATTATTTCCTGTTTATGTTTGAGTTCCTTTTTCCTTAGCTCCCCTATGTTCATACTCTCCAAATCAGGAAAGTCTATAATTACAGTTTCCTCTCCAGTATAGGGATTTGGGTTTCGTTCCTGTTTTCTATAATCGGATAGTTGATTTTGAGCAATACCGTATAAATACAGCTTAAGGCATGTATTTATATTGTACGTTTTACAGTTAGTCTCATTAAACGTGTGTGGTCGATTCCAAAAACGTTTAAATGTTCTTTCTGCTATATCATCCCCGACAACTTTATCATAACCCCAGTTGCTAGCGATGACTCGACATTTACGTATCAGATCTTCACAAAAACGAAAATAAAGTGAGGTGAAGGCTTCTTTTGCGGCTTCTTGGTAATCTGGTTGGTCTTTCCATTTAATGTACTCGATAAGCTCGTCTGTAGGTGTGTTTTGATAGATCTGCCAACTCATAATTTGGAGGGCTGGTATAAGGTGTATACTGCAATCCGTTAGTAACGCTTTAAGTAATGCTGTATGAGAGGTATTTCAATGAATGTTCTACTGATTCTAGAAGTACTATTTAGTCTTAACTAAATTCAAAAAGACCTGTAAATGATTAGCTATGAGCGAATTAACAACGAAATCAGTTTTACATAGTCGAATGAGCGAATTCACAAAGTGGATTGCTCCTGATCCGGATAAAATGGATGACATCTATGATCGCGGAGATGAAATTAGAAAAAATATTAAACAGAAAGCAGAGGACGACAAACTAGTCGTGCAATCGACTCCTATTGGTGGTTCATCAGGAAAAGGAACTGGCATTCGTAGGCATTATCGAGGTAAGTCTGAGGTAGATGGGATGGACGTCGATATACCAGTTGTCGTTGAACCTATTACCACAACTGGCGATCAACTAGAAGAATTACTAGTAAAGTTTGAGGGCTACGCTAGATCTTCCTACCCGAATACGGACATCGATAAAACGAAAAGCTCCGTAAAGCTGAAGTTTGCCGACAAAGTAACCTTCGATCTCGTGCCTATGCTGGCAACTGAAAAGGATGATGAACAGATATTAATTCGTCGAAACGGGGATCGGTTAAGAACGTCGGTGCAAAAACACAATGAATTTATAAAAAGTAGAACTAAAATTAGTAAGGGGACACCAGGCGTAGTTTCCTTTAATAATGGCATTCGGCTGATGAAATGGTGGAAAGAGTTTCAAGCCGACAGTTCCTACTATTTGGGATACAACAAAATGGCAGATATAAATAATATTCCACCAACCATACTTATTGATTTGCTCTGCGCCTACGCTTTTGATAAGCTTGGTGTTGAAAAAACCTATGCTGAGACCTTAGCAAAATGGTGCAGCTACTTGTCTCACATAGTACGAAACAAAAAAGCGGTTCATTTTGCCGACTATTATTCTAATCCAATTTTAGATACTGATGCCCTGTGGATCGTATTGGACCCAGTAAATAATGAGAACAATATTGTCGCGAGTTGGAATGATAACAAAATAAACGAACTGGCAAACTGGTTTGAAACGGCTCGTGACAACTGGCAGCGTATCATTCACTATGACGAGGATGGATCAGATACGTTGGCTTTATCTGAACTGGTAAAGCTATTTGGAAACCCATTTAAAAACCACTGTGATAACGACTAATAAAACATGGTAGGAACTTATTCTCAAAGCGACACAAATACGTATACAGAGTCACGAGCTAACTATGTAATGGGAAAAGTGTATGAAGATACTTTAAATCTCTACTTAGCTGGCCTGATTACAAAAGAACGTGCCGACCAAATCAGACGAGATTTATTGTATCTGATGAATAAAAAAGCACTTAGGTACTTTCAATTACAATTCTTTAAGCCAGATGGGACCGAAGTTGGTGGATTACATTATGAATTAAAATCGGATTCATCGATAAGCGGAGATGCCGCTTCAGGTGGCCTAGATTTTTGGGGATTACCCAGCAATACACGTGTGACCCTACTGGTAGACATTGATCGGTCTTCATCCTCAATTCAGGAAGTAGATCGGCAATTGAATGATTGGGGTTGGGGTACTGGCCAAGCACTCACTGGGGCTCATGAATACTTGAAATCGTATTCGAAGGAAGGGTATGGCGTTCAACAATCAATCGTAGGCAAATGGTAACAACAGCATTAACACTAACTGAAATAAAGCATCCTGATCAGGACGCAGAAATATCTTATCATCAACTTATCGGTATTGATGAACAAAAGACGGAGTTACTGAAAAACTTGACTTTCTTATTAGATAGTAAAAGAATTGATAAGTGGGCGCAAAAGCATCATAATGAAGGTATTTCTTTGCTGCTCCATTTAGATACAGGAACTCCATTAGTAATCCTTTCTGGCGAAGTAGGCTGTGGAAAAACTGCGCTTGCTCAAACCATTGGTACACCGTTGGCACTTTCGTTAGGTCGGCCAGTGAAAGTATTCGAAACACCGTCTAATATCCGAGGGAGTGGAATGGTAGGAGAAATATCAAACCGAATTACCGAAGCCTTTGAGTTTGTTAAGTCCCAACTAAGACACGAAGAAGTAGGCCTACTAATTATTGATGAAGCGGATGATATCGCAACTAGTAGGTCCCAAAACCAAGCCCATCATGAAGATCGGGCTGGTTTAAATGTACTTATAAAACAACTTGACGGAATTAAACGTAGTAAAAAATCGATAGTGGTCATTATGATCACAAACCGTGTCACAGTTTTAGACCCTGCCATCAGAAGACGGACCAGCCTGCACTTAGTCTTTGAGCGACCCACTGGCAATAAACTGATTGAAGTTTTACGATGGCTGTTGTTAGGAACTACATACACCGAAGATGATTTCAAAAAATTAGTTGATGTAGCGACAAATCGTATTCCGTTTAGTTTTTCTGACTTGATTCATAGAGCTGGTAAACAAGCCATTTTCAGTGCGATTGAGAGAGACGTACAATTTGACATCCACATACTGACGGAAGTTCTAAGCAAATTAACACCTACCCCGTTACTAGACCAGCTAAATAAATAGACTAATGGAGACCACACCAAAGGGTTTACTGATTATCAAGCATGAATTTTTTCATGCTATAAGCAACGACGACTGTATAAAAGCCTTACCCGAAACGTGGGAAAAACTAGATAGGCAGTTTATAACTGTTGCTCCCAAATCGCTACGACTCAATGAACTATATGATGCGCCACAAGTGCAAATAGCTTTGACGCAACGAAAATATTTCACTGAAGTAATTGAACCTAAACTTCGTGAATACCCAGAATATAAAATACTTTATTTTGGGTTTGCGCCAATTCCATTAGCTATTGATTTAGGGCAGCAATTTCATAATTTTAGGAATATTGAAATTTTTCAATGGCATCATGTTCACAAGGTTTGGTATCAGAATATTGACCATGAACCTAACCAAAATTTTGACTTACAAACGGTTAATGTGCCGGATCAAAAACAAAAGGGGTTAAATAATCTTTTGATCCGTTTAAGTGTATCACATCGGGTTAAAACAGGTGATACCCAAGAAATACTTGAAAACGCTGCTGAAATTGATATTTTATTAACAGAGCCAGATGAAGATGCTATTTCTACGAAAGATAAAATGCTTCAAATTGGCGAAGAATTTAAGCGCGTGTTAGATAAAATTGCTGATAATGAAAGTGCCCTTGAAGTCGTTCATTTATTTGCATCTATCCCTACCGGATTAGCGTTCTTTATTGGAACAAAAATTAGCCCTAACATTCATCCATACGTTCAAACCTATCAGTATTCTACTACTGAAAAGGTTAAGTACGCAAAGTCTGTTCTGATAAAAGGTATTATAGAAGATACTATCAAAATTACTGAAGAAGAACGCGCGATTGCCCTTCAGTTGAGAACGTTATCCCAAAACGAGCTTGAAACGAATGTAAAGAGCTTTTTAAAATCAAATGTGACTGATTCACGGGGTAGAGCGTGGTATTTAGGTATTATGCCTGACTTGGCCGATGGTATCATGGCAGATCGATTCTGGAAAGATTTACCACCTATTTCTACTAGTAGTTTACTAGATGATTCGTTCGATTTTAAGCAAACAGCAATAAACGATGGATTTTACTGGAAAAACAATAAATGGTTCGTAGATGACAGTTTCTTCATCGCTTTACATAATCGACTTCAGAATGAGGATAAAATAAAGAAAGCCATTCGTCTTTTTATTTTCCATGAAGCTCTACACTACGAAAAACATAGATTGACAACAGCAAATTCAACGGATATTGGTAGCTTTCCCAAAGTCCTTGAAACGGCTGATTATCAAGCTGATGCATATGGCATAATGAATGAGTTTGGGTACTCATCAAAGGTTAGTGAAATTGGAAATATTAAAACATTTTTTCTAGATAGCATTGATGTTGCCACCGAAACAATGTGGTCTTTTGATGATAGAGGTAGTAACCTGGAAGAAATCCAAATCAGGCGTTTAAATCGCTATTTGATCTGGTATTGGCAATATGTTCGGATTGAGAAGGAAGGCAAAACGCTCGATTCGATTATCCAAATTTTAGAAGAGAAGCCAGTAATTGAAATAAATGGGTTAAAAACTAAAGAATTAAACAACCGTTTTTATTACGACCTAAACAGGAAAAATGCAGCTCATTTTGAAATTGCTTTGTTTAAAGACAATTTAGTGTCTCGGCATGGTAGTTCTTCCCCTATCCCTATAGAAAGTTTAATTGATGGGATAAAAAAAATGAATGGTGACTTAATTAAAGAAGTGCTAAGAGGGTTGAGGGATTCTCAATGAATTTAGGAATACTTCTGCATTTGCAACAAAACACTGGACAAATATTTAAGCAACATTTTGTAATTGCCCATATAATACTCAAAAGGGGAAAGATAGCCTAGCGCCGAATGCCTCCGTTGACAATTGTATCAGACTTTAATATATTCAAAAACAGCCTGTTTAGCTAAGGCTTGCGTTTGAAAATCCAGCTGACACACCAACTCCGACTTGAATCATAGAAATCGATCCGATCTAATTCGGCCTGTTTAAGCTCCTTTTTCAGGCGTATTATTTCTTGTTGCTCTTGGCTTACCTGGGCCCGTCTAATGGCTGGAGTACTAGGAGTCACCACTCATTCTCTACGCCATCTGGTTAGAATTTGTGGGTTTATGCCTAACTCTTCAGCGGTTGTTTTAAAGAACCTTTTGCCTCTGAAAGCTTCACGGCCATCTTTTTGAATTCTTCACGGTCCGACGTTGCGGGCGTACTGTCTCATTGATTTCATGGTCCACTAAGTTAGATCGCCCCTAACTTAATGTCTAGTCAAATTGTAGCAGCTCCACTTTCGTAAACGTCTGAATAGTAAGACCATTTACTTCACCTTTGAAGTATTATTCCACTTCATTGTAGTGTAATAAGTACTATCGCATGTAATTCTAGCTTACTCAGCGGTTCAAGAAAATGAGACCAAATTTTGGCAAATAATCGGTACTTTTGCCAAAATTTGGAAATAGATGGAAATAGAGTAGTGGATAAAGAAAGCTTAGTCGAAAATTTAAAATCACGATTTCGTGATCAAGCTGCTATACCCAAAGAGCAACTAATTGACTTCTTAAAATTATTCTATGCTGATGCTAAACAGTCAACCCTAGATTGGCGGCTGCATGAGTTGGCCCGGGATGGTGTATTGATAAGAACAGGATGGGGATACTATGCTCTTAATACTCGTCGTCAGTTTTCGCCGAGTTTACCTAAAGATTTGCGTTGGATAGGCGATCAGATAAAAGCTGAACTACCATACACTGACTATTGCGTTTGGGACACCCGAGTATTAGCTGATTTTATGATTCAGCAGCCAATGAATTTTATTCAACTAGTTGAAGTTGAAAGGGTTGCAGTTTCTTCTACACATAATTTGTTGCAAAATAGAGGGGCCATTTCTGAGCACAATTTAGGGAGTATCTATTTCTACGAGGATTGGATGACACTCAGCCATCATATAGTAAGCACTAACAACCCTATTATTATTAGACCACTTGTCGGTGAAGCACCTCTTCAGCAGGAAAAGCAGTATAAAACAGCTTCCTTAGAAAAAATTATAGTGGACATAATCGCCGACCAAGACCTATTCTATGCTTTTCAGGAAGAACTAGCATATATCATAAGGTCTGCTTTCGAAAAATATGTGATTAACCGAGATAAGCTCAGACGCTACGCACGCCGACGTAATAAGATCGAAAAAGTCGATTATTTTCTTTTTCAACTCCCACCTAACTATCAACCGTATGATTCTTGAGGAATCTTTTACAAGAGAATGGCTACAAGCAATCGCCAGACAATTTTCTAAAACAGTTGATTTAAAACTTCTTGAAAAGGTGGTGAGAGCTTTAAGCTTATTAGAACAGCTACAACACCAGCAGTTGAATTTTGTATTCAAAGGAGGTACTTCATTAATTCTTCATTTTGAGCAGCCACGCCGGTTTTCGATTGATATTGATATAGTAATGCCGAATAAACCGGAAGATTTGCTACAACGCTTTGAGGCCATTGTTCAGACAGGTGCATTTACGCGTTGGCAAGATGATTCGGGGCGTGCAAGGCATTCCGATGTACCTGTCGGACATTATAAATTCTATTATGTTAGTCAAGTAGATCCTCAACTTCCAGAGGAGCCGATTCTTCTGGATATTCTCTATACAGAACCTAATTACGTTTCAATCACTGAGAAACCCATCCGTCACACTTGGCTCAGTACAGAAGAACCCCTTACCATAATTCGTTTGCCAGAGACCGATAGCCTACTCGGAGACAAATTGACCGCGTTTGCTCCAAACACTACAGGCATTCTTTATAGTAAGGAACGCCCCGCCGAAATCGTCAAACAATTGTTTGACGTAGCACACTTATTTGATGTCGCTACCGATATGGAGGCTATCAGGCTGTCCTTCAAGGAAATAGCTGAGGAAGAAATTAGATTCCGCCAATTAGAAATTGGATCTGATGACGTGTTAGATGATATCTTCCAGACATCGTTGATTTTAGCTCAGCGAGATATGAAAAATGAATACTATACCATTCTACTAGGAGGTATTCAACGACTAAAAAATTTTGTGATTGGGGGATTTACGGCAGAAGATGCTATTGTGGCAGGTGCCAAAGCGGCTTATTTGAGTCAACTGCTAAAAACAAATCAAACAACTATTCGTCGATATATAAAACCGGAAGAAATAGCTGGTTGGATAATCACCGATACTGCCTTTAATCGGTTGAATAAACTGAAAAAGACGCAACCAGAAGCTTTTTTCTACTGGTACCAAGCGTTACAATTAGTCGGAATCTCCTAAGAAATATAATGGTAACCCTCTTATAAAATATATAAGATACGCAATGGTTGCAGAATTCTCGTTTGTTTTCGTATTTGTATTTCCTTCCCTGAATAAGGTCGCGTCTATATGTCCTCTAAGTTTTTTACTAATCGTAACGGCAATAGTTTACTCACGAAGTTTGAAGGCGTCTTTACCAATCTAGTCAATCTTTACGCTTTCCACGCCGTGGTTGGGTATTTTCGGGCGTCGGGCTATTTTGCCATACGAGAATACCTGCTCAAGATACCTGAGGTTAAAATCCTGGTGGGTATAAACGTTGATAAACTATCCGCTGACGCGCAACGCCGGGGACTGCTATTCGATGGCAATGACGAGAAAACACGTGACGAGTTTGTCAAATGGATGCAGCAGGATATTAAAGAAGCCCGTTACGCTAAAGAAGTGGAGCAAGGTGTCCTGACGTTTATGCAAGACGTGATGGACAAAAAAATCGAACTTCGGGCGCACAAATCTCAGAAGCTACATTCTAAAATTTATGTGTTTTTACCACAGGGCTTTAATGAGCACACCGACGGTCGTGTGATCACTGGCTCGTCAAATTTGACGGATGCCGGTTTAGGTAGCGGTAAATACTATCATAATTACGAATTCAACGTAGAACTTCGGGAATTTACCGATGTCAGTTTTGCTGAAAACGAGTTTCAAGAACTCTGGAAAGAGTCTACCCCTATCCTACCTGCTGACTTAACTCAAATCAAGGATAAAAGTCACCTTGATAAGGAGTTCAAGCCGTTTGAACTGTACATCAAATTTCTAATAGAATACTTCGGACGGAATATCGAGTATGATCCCGAAACGGTGGGCGATGTGCCCAGCTCATTTAAAAAGCTGTCTTATCAGGTAGATGCCGTTAACGAAGGATACCAGATGCTAATGGACCATAATGGATTCATTCTGGCAGATGTTGTTGGAACAGGAAAAACGGTTATGGCGACTATGTTGGCAAAGCGTTTTATTATCGCCAATGGTACCGCTCATACGAAGATTCTAGTGATTTACCCGCCTGCGCTTGAAAAAAGCTGGAAACGTACCTTCAAACAGTTTGGTATCGACCGTTATGCCAAGTTTGTTAGCAATGGTAGCTTAGACAAAATAATTAAAGAAGATATTAATTATTGGACGAAAGAGGAGTATGATTTAGTGCTTGTCGATGAAGCCCACCGCTTTCGAAATCACCAGTCCCAGGCGTTCCAAAATCTACAAATCATCTGCAAGGCCGGACGATTAACGAATGGCATAATTGAGGGGAACCAGAAAAAGGTCGTGCTTATTTCGGCAACGCCCCTCAATAACCATCCTCGTGACCTGTACTACTTGTTGTCATTATTCCAGAACATCCGCCGTTCCACGTTACCCGAGACAAACCTGCAACGCTATTTCGGTCGCGCATTTGATGAATACCGACATATTCAGCGTACTGACCCGCCCGACATGGATCGACTGCGTACGTTATATACTGACATACGCGAACGGATTGTGAAGCCGATCACGATTCGTCGAACGCGTGCTGATCTGACGGGTACAGAGCGGTATCGACAGGATTTGGACGATCAGGGTATCCGATTTCCTGACATGGCCGACCCAGTCGCGATTCAATACCAGATGAGTCCAGCGCTGGAGCAGTTATTTTACACGACTATCTTATGCTTGACTGACGCCGATCAGATTCAATACATGCGTTACCAAGCCATTACCCAGCTTGAGGATAGAGTCCGCGAAGAATACTATCCGCTGTACCGTGAACAGTCCGCGTTTGGATTAGCGGGTATCATGCGAACGCGCTTTGTAAAACGTTTAGAAAGTAGCTTTTATGCTTTCAAACAGTCTTTAGGGACGTTCCATTCGGCAACAAAGTTTATGCTTCAAGCCTACCAAAATGGTAAGGTATTCATTTCACCCGACCTAGACATTAATTACTTACTAGAAAAAGGGTTAGATGAGGAAGAGATCGAAGAAGCTGTACTGGAGCTGTCAGACACCAAACCCGGAAACCGTGTTTTCAACAGTTCCGATTTTAAACCCACATTTGCTGAAGGCTTACAACAGGATTTAACAATTCTAACCCACCTCTGTGAGGCTTGGGAGCAAGTTGAAGAAGATCCTAAATGGGATAAATTTCGATATTTACTAGAAAACGAATTGTTTGCTCAGCCACGAAACCGGGAGAAGAAATTAGTCGTCTTTTCTGAGTCTAAGGATACATCAGACTATCTAGTACGACGGATGCGGGAGGCAGGTTTTACGGATATGCTAGCCGTTTCGGCCGAAAATCGCAAAGCGCTTTTTGAATGCATCTTGGAAAATTTTGACGCTAATTACGACCGGTCATTCAAGAACGATTACAATATAATTGTCACGACAGAAGTGTTGGCCGAAGGCGTCAACCTACACCGCTCTAACGTGATTGTTAATTATGATACGCCTTGGAATGCAACCCGGTTAATGCAACGTATCGGCCGGGTGAATCGAATTGGTTCGAAAGCCCCGACGATCTATAACTACAATTTCTACCCATCAGCGCAGGGTGATGGTATGATTGAACTGTATAAAAAGTCGTACCTGAAATTACAGGGGTTCCATACTGTCTTCGGCGAAGATGCTCGTGTATATACATTAGAGGAGATCATTGAGCAATTCCGGTTATTTAATCAGGTTGGTGAGCAGCGGGATATTCGCTTAGAATACTTAGAGTTTATTCGCAAATTTAGAGCTGACCAACCGGATGAGTTTCGGCGCATTAAAAAGCTTCCACGCAAAGCTCGTACAGGTAGGCGTCCCAAAACCAATGACGAGTCATACGCTGGTTCATCAATCTGCTTTGTACAAAATGACTTTAAAAAAGAACTGTACTTAACAGATAACAACCATATCCGTGAGTTAACGTTCGAGGAAGCGGTTCGGGTATTTGAAGCACAAGCGAATGAAGAATCAGTGACACTACCTGAATTTCACTTTGAGCATATCAGCCGAACAGTTCGCAAGTTCGATGCCGACATGCAGGCGCAGCAACAACCGACGCCTGTTAGCGAGCAGGCAGACGCACGAACGAATTATGCTAAGGCGTTTTTACGCCAATTACATCCACACGCTCTGACAGACCAGTTTGAAGTAGCTTACCGAAAACTGATTCCACTATTGGACGAAGGAACGTATATTAACTTAACCATTGATCTTGACCGGTTACGCCGGGAAAGTCAGAAACGAGGTAAACTAGCCGGCATTGAACAGGCAGTCATCAAAATTGCCGAAAAGTACACTAGTAAACTCAACTTAGCAGATGAGCAGCCGGAGGGTGACGAGAAACCCCAGAAGCTGCTTTCTGCTGAACCCGAAATCATCATCTCCGAAACCTTTACTAAGTAACTTAAGCCTAAATCGATAATCTGACAATTCTTATTATCACACCACGATGACAAAAGACGCTATCCTAAACCTGCTGCAAAAGGCTTATGACCGTACTACCTGGCAACCTTTTATCCGTGAACTTTTTGGTAGTGGTACATACTACACAAATCCTGAACCGGTTTTTTTACCTGCAAATGAACTTGCCGATAAAGCTGTTGAACTAGGTTCCTTTATGACTACCGACAACCGGCAGATTGGCTTGTTTGAAGTTCAGCTAAAAGTCGGTGTTCGCATTGAAGGTAGGCGGGTTGGCCTACGGCAGTTACTCAAATCAATGTATAAGCTGGTAGATGGGGCGCTGGTCGTCTTTATATGTGATGACGGTACATGGCGGTTTTCCTATGTCTCCGAAATATTTACTTACGACGCCAGCGGTAATCAGCAAGAGCTTAAAACGGAACCTAAACGATTTACGTATGCACTAGGTCGTGGTAAAAATACGCGTACTGCCGCCGACCGATTTTACGAATTAGCCCAACGGCGGGCTACAGGTGTTCTGCTTGATGACTTGCGCCGAGCTTTTTCAGTCGAGACGCTGACAAAAGAGTTTTACCGAGAATTGTCAGACTGGTACTTTTGGGCTCTGCAACACGTACGTTTTCCTGAAGACGCAGAAACGAATACTGATATACGTAATGCAACTAATACCATCCGGCTAATTACTCGGTTAATATTTGTTTGGTTTCTCAAGCAAAAAAAGCAAAATGGGGGCTTAATCCCAGATGACTTGTTTGACCGTGATGTCATTGCCAAACTGATTAAAGGGTTTCGGCCTGATAAGGATACACTATTTACGTCTACAGGTGAAGGGGATAAAACGGGCAGTACCTATTATAAAGCCATTCTACAAAATCTATTCTTTGCTACCTTAAACACAGAGATGACGGGCGACAACCGCAAGTTCATCAGCCGTCAATATGGTGTACAGGAGTTTTACCGCTATGAGCGTTACTTTCAGGATGTAGAACGTTTTTTGGAGTTGACCCAACCCGTACCATTTTTGAACGGTGGCTTGTTCGAGAATCTTGACCGGAACGTGGGTGAGCCAAATGAGATACGTATCGACTGCTTCTCTAACAAACGCGACAATGAAGAGCGATTGGCCGTACCGGATTTTCTCTTTTTCGGCGAAGATGTCGTTGACTTAAGTAGTATCTACGATGATAAAAAGCGCAAAGCCGTGCGTGTCCGGGGTTTAATTCGCATCCTGAATAGTTACAATTTTACCATTGAGGAAAATACACCAACTGAAATTGAAGTAGCACTTGATCCTGAACTGCTAGGTAAAGTATTCGAAAACCTGTTGGCCAGTTACAACCCTGAAACTCGGACTACCGCCCGCAAACAGACCGGCTCATTCTATACGCCACGCGAAGTAGTTGAGTACATGGTTGACGAGGGGCTAAAAGTTCAATTGGCTCGCAAGTTGACACAGGCAGGGCCGTTGGCATACGCTGAACCAGGTAGCAAGCAAACCCAATTATTTGGTAATGAAGTCAAACGTGGTCAGCTTTCCATGGTGGCAGAGGTGGCTACAGCTGTGGTTATGGATGAAACTGAAGCCATTGAACAGTTAACGGAATTATTCCGGTACGACTCAGAGGCCAATCCATTTGATTCCGAAACATCACGTGTACTGACCGAGACACTGTGCGCCTGCCGAATTTTCGATCTAGCATGTGGCTCTGGAGCGTTTCCGATGGGAGTTTTGCAACGTATGGTGCATCTACTCAGAAAGCTAGATCCGCAAAACGATTATCTAAGGGAGCTGCAACTTCGTCCAGTTATGAAGGAGATCGAGCAGGCTATACGTAAAGGGGGAGGGGGGCCAGTTGCAGACTTACAAAGCCAAGTTCAGGATATCATTCGTACGTTTAATGAAAATACAGATGATTATGGCCGTAAGCTATTCTTAATTGAAAACTGCTTGTACGGAGCGGATATTCAGCCCATCGCCGTACAAATCTGTAAGCTAAGGTTTTTCATATCATTAGTAGTTGAGCAACAACCTGATGCAGCTAAACCTAATTTAGGTATTCGGCCATTACCTAATCTGGAAACAAAATTTGTGGCGGCTAATACACTAATTGGTCTGGAGAGACAGGGGGGATTGATTCGTGATCTGCGAGTGGAAGCACTCGAAAAAGATTTAGAAGATGTGCGCCATAAGCACTTTCGTGCTCGATCGGCTGTGACCAAGAAGAAGTATCGTGACCAGGATAACGAGCTTCGTAATCAGATCGCTGATTTACTAAAAGCGAGCGGTTGGAAAACGGCCACTGCGGATCAAATTGCCGCTTGGAACCCCTATGATCAAAATACTCATGCCAGTTTCTTCGACGCTGAATGGATGTTTGGTATTACAGATGGATTTGATCTGGTGATAGGAAACCCACCTTACGTGCAGTTACAGAAGTTAGGTAAGGTGACTGATCAACTTCAGAAACAAGGCTACCAAACGTTTGTGCGTACTGGTGATTTATACTGCCTATTTTATGAAGCAGGCATGAATGCGCTCCGAAAAAATGGCGTATTATCATTCATTACATCGAACAAGTGGATGAAAGCAGGCTATGGCCAGGCGTTACGCAAATTCCTTACCGATAAGTGCAACCCTCTCAAGTTAATCGACTTTGGCGGCTACCAGGTGTTTGATGCAACGGTTGATACAAATATTTTAATTATTGAAAAAGCTCCATATCAAAAGCAAACGTATGGAACAGTCATTACACGGGACTTTGAGAAACTAGCCAATATCAGCGTTTTCTTTCAGCTTAATTCACAATTGATCCCCCTTGGCTCGCCTGAGGTTGGCTGGGTTATTCTATCACCTGCTGAAACGCGCATCAAACGCAAGATTGAAGAAGTCGGTAAGCCGCTAAAAGAATGGGATGTTAACATCTACCGTGGTATACTCACCGGATACAATGATGCTTTTATCATTAACGGGAATATCAAAGACCAGCTATTACAAAAATGTCCAGAAGCTGCTGAAATAATACGTCCGGTTCTGCGAGGCCGGGATATTAAAAGATATAAAGCCAATTTTGAGGATTTATGGCTTCTTTATATACCTTGGCATTTTCCAATACAAAATGATGAGTCAATCAATGGTAATTCGTTAGTTGCAGAGCAGCAATTCAAGCTTCACTATCCAGCGGTTTATGAACATTTATCGAGATACAAAAAGCAATTACTAGAGAGAAATCCTGCCGAAACATGTATACGTTATGAGTGGTATGCAATGCAACGGTTTGGTGCAAATTATGTTGAAGATTTTTCCAAACGGAAGATAATATGGGGTAATCTGAACGTTGAAGCCACCTTCAGTTTAGACGAACTAGGAAGTTATATACTAGCCCCTTGTAATTTGTTGACATCTAAGAACCAAGATATTGAATATCTGCTCATTTTGTTAAACTCACCAGTCACGACTTATTTCATGAAAAATCAAGGATATAGCCGTGAGGGAGGATACGTCGAGTACAAACGGATTTTTCTTGAGCAACTACCTATTCCAGTTGCAGATTTACAAACGCTAAAACTGTGTAGAGATCTAGCGTCAAGTTTAAGTATGGTAACATTGAGTAAAAGTCTGACTGATGAAATTGAGCAAGAAGCTGCTGAGATCGCCATTAAAAAATATGGACTTACACTAGATGAAAAGAGCTATTTATTCAAAGTGGCCAAGAAGATTTAACTACAGTAACTTCTTCTTTAGAAAGATCATACATATCGTAAAAAATCAGGTCCAATTCGTTTTCTAGCTCTGCTGTGTTCAAATTCTCCTCTTTACGAGCAAGAATCTGATCAACATAAGCACAGAATTCTTTTTCAAGTGTTTCGGACGGCTTTATTACTTTAATCTGCTCAAAAAAGACTTTTCGTAGCTCACGTCTGTCTTCCCCAAGATCTGGAAAGCTTGTTTTGTAAACAGATTTAAAAAGTGTCGAATTAAAGAAGGCAACAAGATATTTTAAATGTGTACCAACCATGAAAAACGTTTTATTATTCAGATAGTAGCCGCTATCGTCATAGACAAAAGGGAGAAACTTTGTAATTTCTGGATATATAATCTTAGGCTTCTCTAAATCTAGTAGATAGGCGCAATTACGTAAATTAGTCCAATGACTACCCTGATCTTCACGTGTCTCAATCAATGGTTTAAATTTTTGCTGATTCAAGTACTCGAAAATAGCTGGGTAATCTCTTTCAACATTAATCCTATCAAGCTTTAAACTACGCTGGCCATTGTGAGTATTTATAAGCCATAAATCCTCAAAATTGGCTTTATATCTTTTAATATCCCGGCCTCGCAGAACCGGACGTATTAACTCAGCAGAATTTGCATCTCTTCTTATCAACTCGTCCTTAGTTTGGCCACTAATGATGAAAGCATCATTAAACCCCGTTTTGATGCCATAGTTAATTTGTATATCCCATTCTTTCAGAGGTCTCCCTGATTCTTCTATCTTCCACTTAATCCGTGTCTCAGCCGGAGACAAAATTACCCAACCGGTTTCTGAATTTGTAAACGCAGTTGGTTGCCCATTAAGCTGAAAGAAAACGCTAACCCGACAAACGGCTCAAGAATTGCATACATAAACTATGACACACTATAAATTCAACAATTTATGCATAACTAAAGGGAATCTACAGATTGAACACTGTTTATATTGGAAAGAATCTATATTCAGTTTTTCTTAACATTCCCTACGATGCTATTTGCCTATATCCGCGTTAGTACAGACCGCCAAAACACCGAAAACCAACGCTTTGAGTTGGAACGTTTCTCTAAAGAACGAAACTGGATCGTTGACACCTGGACCGAAGAAACGGTAAGCTCAACCGAGAAACTAGAGAGTCGAAAGCTGTTCGGCCTATTGAACTACCTGCGCAGAGGAGATATCCTAATCGTCACCGAGTTGTCCCGCCTTGGTCGTAACCTCATGCAGATCATGAACATCCTGCATCATTGCATGGAGAAAGAAATCCTGATCTATACTGCCAAGGAACGCTACGAATTAGGTAATAACATCAACTCAAAAGTCCTCGCCTTCGCTTTTGGTCTTTCAGCCGAGATTGAGCGCAATCTAATCTCCCAGCGTACCAAAGAAGCCCTTGCTCGTCGAAAGGCGGAAGGGAAGATATTGGGCCGTCCTAAAGGTAAAAAGTCAAAAACGCAGAAATTGACGGGCAAGGAAGAGGAAATAAAAAAACTGCTAGAAAAGCGAATATCCGTATGCGGTATTAGTCGAATTTTAGGTGTACATCGTATGACGTTGAGTGCTTATATTAAAACGCATAAGATAAAAGCAGCATAATTGTAGAAATGCAATCAAGCTTCAAAAGCCACTAAAGATTTAAACTCTTAAATCATTGACCTCTCCTTTTATCAGCACATTGACGCAACCTGGTTTGCTAAATGTTCTCAATACTGCCCGGCAACAACTTATATATGCTGCACCCGGTATTTCAACCGATATTGCAAAGGTGTTGGTTACCTTAAGAAACCAAGGTATTAAAGTGAAAGTCATTATTGATCCTGCTGAGGAATCGTTCCGAAACAGCTATGGAGAATTAAAGGCGATACAAATAATCCAGCAGGGGAACTGTGAAGTTTTGGAAGTTCCTGGAAACAGAGTCTCTTTTGTCCTCGTCGACAATGCCGGCTACTTACTGTTTAACCAGAGCTTAGCACTCGAAGAGCAGGGACCAGGCACGAATGCTGTTCAACTGAATTCAGTCCAGCAACAACAACTCTTGCTGCATTTCTTCCCACCTCGCAACGTGTTCGAGGCTACCCAGCGCATTCGGGACCTACAGCAGGCCGTCCAGAATGCGCCGATTGACATCAATCAGCTTACGACGGAAGTGGACACTCGTATTGGGGAATCGGTGGCCTGTCCACTTAACTCAGTAATTTTTAAAGAGGTGGAGAAGAACTTGACAGATAACCCACCCGTACACCCCGACCGTCGACGGCAGATTATGATCTATACGTCAAAATTTCAGTTTGTTGAGCTGGAGTTCAAAGGCGCTAATCTCACTTATAAGCGTGTGGATATACCCAAAGACGTGCTGCCGGTCCGGGATAAGCGGCTGAAAGATGCGTTGGAAACAAAGTTGAAGATTTTGGAAACGCAAGATAATCTGCCCAAATCATGGCTAACGCTTAAGGACAACGTAGAGAAGACCCGTGAAGAATTTTTAGTCAAGATTATTACGGCTAACAAGAATGTATTAAATCTTAGCCGAAAGAAAGCGTTTACTGAAGCGATTGTTGCACTAGAACAAACCGTTGCTAGTGCTAAGCAGGAGTTAGCCAGCTTTCTTATGGCCGAAATTAAACAGACCAAAAATCGCTTTGTACAAACACTCCTGAACTTTTTTACTGATAATCCGCCCGATGAATTGCGTTTGTTTGTCGATGATGTAAACTACCTGACGTATTTAAAAGATTACGCTGAAGACATCATCCGAAAGATTAACTTTCCCAAGCCAGCTGCGGAAATGGAAAAAATTACCTTCTCCGTGCGCTATTACGATGTGACCTGGGAGGATTTGAACAGTGAACAGTTTTTGAAGGAACTAAATACTAAAGGACTTATCACAGATCAAGACTTTACACAGCTACGCGAAACAGAGCAAGTCTTTAAGAGCAGAAAATGATTAGATTCCCATGATAAATTAGCATCTATGTTTGGAACCAAACCTATTAAAAATAAAATATTTAGCCTCAACGACATCTTCATTTAAATGGCCACGCTTGACAACCTTTCTAAAAACTATTCAACACTGATTCAGGAAATAGAGTCAGGACAAATTAAGATTCCACAGTTTCAACGAAACTTCGTCTGGGAAAAAAGACAATCAGCGCAATTGTTAGATAGTATGTTGAAAGGTTACCCAATAGGAACATTTATTTTCTGGCGTACTGATGAAGAATTACGAGCAGTTCGTAACGTTGGTAACATCCCCCTACCAATGCAAGGGAAAAACGAGTATGTTAATTATGTGCTTGATGGTCAACAGCGTATTACGTCTTTCTTCGCTGCTATTAAGGGAACACAAATTGTACGGGATGAAAAACGGCTGGACGACTTTTCCAGTATTTATGTTGATCTGACGGCAGAAGCAGATAAAGAGATTGTCACCATTGATTTAACGGATCGTAACCCATCTTTCTGTATAAAGGTTAACGAATTGATGACTGGCGATTTCACATTGCTGTTACAAAGGATGACACAAATGTCACCTGAATTGCACCCAAAAGTAAATGAGTACCGGAATCTCCTAACTGGCTACCAATTTAATATTATTCTGCTTAAGAACGCGTCAATCTCGGTAGCAACAGAGGTTTTTACCCGCTTGAATGTAGGGGGTAAAGCGTTGTCATTATTCGAAATTATGGTGGCTAAGACATATTTGGCACCTGATTTGGCCTATCCGAGCACGGTTGGCTTCGATCTGGCAGTTCAATACGAACAATTACTCGCCGAACTTCGCCCAGCTCAGTATGACACATTGGCTCCTGCGACTGTATTGCAGGCTGTTTCCATGTTGGCTGTTAAAGGATGTACCAGAAAACAGATTTTGGAAATTGACAAGCATAAGTTTATTGAAACATGGCCACGAATGGTAAGAAGTCTTAAACTATCAGTGGACTTTTTGCGTGATTACGGTGTAACCGTATCTGAATTACTGCCTTATAATGCTTTATTGGTGCCGCTTTGTTACTTTTTTGATCGTCATCCAATGCGTCCAGATGGTGAAATGCTCAGGCGTATCGAAGACTATTTCTGGCGTTGCTCCTTAGGTACGCGCTACTCATCAGCGGTCGAAAACAAACTCCTCAGCGACGTAGAAAAGATCGATAAAATTCTAGTTAATGAGCAGCCACGTTATGAATGGTCGGTTGATATTTCTCCCGATGCGATCACTCGGGATGGTTGGTTTAGTGCAAGCCGCAGTTATATAAAAGCTATTTTGTGCCTATTGGCAAAACAACATCCACGTTCGTTTAAGACAAATTTGGAGGTTCGGATTGATAATGCCTGGCTTAGTAAATCGACTTCCAAAAACTATCACCATTTTTTCCCAAAAGCTTTTCTACATAAAAACACCCCAGAGTTTGATGCATGGCGGGCTAACCATATAGCAAACATTACCATTGTAGATGATTATTTAAATAAGAATGATATACGCACGAAAGCACCTGCAGGGTACATAGCTGATTTCAGTACTGCCAACGCGTATATGAACCAGACATTAGAAACCCATCTAATTGGTAATCAAGAAGAATTTGGAATAACTGATAATGATTATGAACGATTTTTTGCCGCTCGCGTCCAGAGGATATCCAACTGTCTAAATGCGCTGCTTATTCAACAAACAACAGACAATCAAATTCAGGTTGAAGCATTAGAGGAAGATGAGGAAATTGAAACGTTGGAAGATTAGGTATTATAACTCAGCTTTCATTATACAAAATAGCTTATTCTAAGAACTATAACCTCAGGCCTTCTGGCAAAAAGCATCTAGCTGTATGTCAAATTGTTTAGGTTGGCATGAATTGAATATAACTTATTAGTTACATTGAAATGCTAAAAAAAACGTTCAAAAAAGTCTTCAATTAAGTAAAAATCATGAACTACATAAATGAACGGTTTTTCTGGACGCAAAAAGGGCCGTTTCAAGCCACTTCCCTCCTCCCCGACCACCGTTCAGAAAAACGTCCGTGACTGTTGCACAATGCTAATAGCCTAGTATTGAGATAGATGCCTATCTTGGCGTATGGTAGGCAAAAAACAAACCGCTCCCCAACAAGTTCATAGTCTGCTTCTTGACCAATGTGTTCCCCAGCAGAATCTATATCGGCGGCTCAAACAGGCTATTGATCTGACATTTTTGTACGAAACGGTCAAACCGTATTATGGTAAATGCGGCCAAAAGTCGATTGATCCCATTTCATTCGTTAAACTAATGCTGGTGGGGCATTTGGAAAACCTCACTTCGGATCGAGCGATCATTCGCTGTTGCCAACTCCGATTGGACATCCTGTATTTCTTAGACTACGAGTTGGGTGAGGCCTTACCCTGGCATAGTACCCTATCGCGCACTCGGCAGCGACTGCCCGAAAAAGTGTTCGAACGGTGTTTTGAGTATGTGTTGACACAGTGTATTGAACTTGGGCTGGTTGATGGGCATACTCAGGCCATTGATGCTGCTTTCGTGGAAGCCAATGCTTCCTTAGATAAGTTAGAAGCCAAACCCTTAGCTAAGTGGACACTGGAGAAAAATGAGCAGCCCCTGGTTGATGCTTCGGACCGGCTATCTTTTGATAAGACTAACCAGTACGTTAACCCTAAGAAAGTGACTCGCAATAATCGAGTCTATTACAGCCCAAACGATCCGCAGGCCTGCTTGGCCACTAAGCCCAACAAGGCCTTCCGGCTCTATTACCTGGCCAGTATGGCTGTTGATTGTTCTCATCATGTGATCACTCACATTCAAGCCGACTTCGCGGATGAGAAAGATTCACGCCATCTAATGACCATCGTTGATCGAACCAGCAGGCGGTTATCAAGTCTGGACTTATCATTACGCTGTGTACTGGCGGATGCCGGTTTCAGCTCAGGGGAAAATTATGCCGCTTTAGAGAAACGACATATTGAGGCTTATATCCCTTTGTTTGGTCGCTACAATCGGGTTCGTGATCCGTTCACCTATGAGCCCTGGCAAGATCAATATCGCTGTAGTTATGGGGCTGTTTTACGCAATCACGGGATTGAGATGGCAGGTGGGTATGGCAATTATCAGTATATAGCCAGTTTTAGTGCGTGTCAAAACTGTCCCATTAAAGAAAGTTGTTGCGGCAAACGGGATCGTAAATCCTTGAGTGTGACGATGTATTACCGGGAATATGAGCGAATGGTGGCTCGCCTGGCGAGTGCGAAGGGAAAGCAGTTGAAAAGGCGACGTAGTGCGGTGGTTGAGCCCGTTTTCGGGAGCTTGCTAAACTACTTTGGGATGCATCGGACTTCAAGCAAAGGCAAAACGGGTGCTCACAAGCGGATGGTAATGGCGGCAACGGCCTACAATCTCAAGAAGTGGCTGTTGGCCAAGCGTGGGCCTAAGGTAGTTACTCAGGTGTTGGCTTTGCACCCAGAGGACTCTTTTTTGACTTTATGGGACGAGTTACTTCAGCAGCCTATTTATTCCTAAAAGGGTTGTGCAACAGTCACGTCCATTATTTTTAGAACATGACCGTCGTGTATCGTCCTGAAAAATGTTGACCGTTGTCCGATCCTGAAAATAAGTTGTCAGTTTTTGGGTCAAAAATTATTCGTCAATCTTAATCCTGATATAGCATTGTCAAAGTAGATAAAAGCCATGGAATTAACCAAATTGGCCTTGGTCCCGGACAACCTTGGACCGTTTATAGACCTTCGGCTTCCAGTGCTTTTTCAGCGGGTGCTCGCTCTGATGAGCCATCACTGGAGTCAGGTATCCACAGCTCATGTGGGGACGCAGATGGTTGTAATTATAAATACTTTTATGAACCGCCTTCTCAGCCTCCTCAAAAGTAACAAACACTCGGTTCAGCCGGAAATCCGTCTTTAGAATTCCATTTACCCGTTCCGCGATGGCGTTTTCATAAGGGTCGCCTTGCTGCGTCATACTAATCAAAATATTCGCCCCTTTCAACTTGCGAACATAGTCAAAACTACAGTATTGGCTGCCTCGATCAGAATGATGGATCAGTTCTCCTTCCCTTTCCAAATGAGTTAATAAGGCCATATCCAAGGCCTTTAGACTTCCTTCCGCCGTTAAGAAAGGATGCAAGCAGTACCCCACAATCAGCTTTGAATAAGCATCGGTTATCAGCGATAAATAGCCGAATCCTAAGCCAATATATAGGTAGGTAATATCACTCACCCAGACCTGCCGGGGAGCTGTTATCACCCTATCAATAAGCAAGTTAGGGTATTTTTGTAAGCGATGATTGGAATCGGTGGTCTGGGGCGTCTGCCGACCTTGCCGGATAACCATAGCATGATTGTATAAGATTTTATGCAACTTATCACGGCCTAATTTGATGCCACTTTTAGCCAACGGTTCGGCCAGCAGAAGATGTAATTTTCGGGTTCCCAAACCAGGCACATCTCGCCTAAGCGCCGTCACTAGGTCCAATATTAACATCGATTGGCTCACCGATCGCTGGGCGCGTTGTTTTCGAGCGTGAAATGCTTGTCGGCTCACACCAAACAGTCGGCAAAGGCTTCCGACACTCACCTTTGCTATCTCGTTTTCACGAAGGTTTAGGACCGTTTGGTGCCAGACTTTTTTCTGATCGGTACGTTTAATTCTTTTTCAGCGGTCTCAATCATCGTGTTGAGCGCCAGGATCAACAGATTGGCTTGCTGTAGAGTCTGTTCCAACTCCTCATTTCGCTGTTTTAAAGCGGCCATGTCGCGTTTTTGTGCTTGCTTCATAGCAGGTAAAGTTAGTAGACCCGTCTTCATCTTCTGGCGATAGAGTTGGACCCAGCTGCGTATGCTATGGCCACTGTGAATCCCTAAATCAGCCATTACTTGGCTTACTTCTTCTCCACCAAAGAGGATACGAAATACGGCAGTCTCTCGGAGCTGCTCGCTGTATTGAAAGCGACTTAACAGGTCGCGAATGTGGTCTTCCATAGTTGTCGATTTTGGGTGAAAATCTGACAACCTATATCAGGATAAGACACCTCCTGTTTATTTTGAACGGTTGTCCTTTTCGTCCCTCGTTATCATCGGTTCGTCCTCAGCATAATGGTCGGCTGTTTTTCCAGGTTTCCTTTGTCGTATTTTAGCCTGGCCACGTAGGCTTTATGCTAATTCATTTGGTAATGGAAACGGATTATTTCTCTCTCCGCTTAACAACCCTAACGGCTGATTTAAGCCTGACTGCTGAGCAACTGGAGTCATCGCTTACCGCTGCACGAAAGTCCTTTGAAGATCAGCGCCGACAAGGAGCGGATGTACATCAAGCGCTGGAAATCGCGGAGGCTACCCTACAGGAAACGATTCAGCCCACCGTTCAGGCAGCCAGTCGCTTAAAAGATATATTAGCCAATGATTTTATCCAGGTACCAGCACTGGCCTATCCACCCCATTTCGGTCAGCTACTCCAGCAGTTGATGCCAGCGCTAGCCGGATCTCAAACCCGCCTAACGGATGCCTATCTGGTTGGTTTAGTACTGGATTATCAAACCAAGCACCTCCCCGACAATGGCATTTAACCACCGCGCGCACTTAACTGCCAATCTGGAAGCGCTACGCTTGGCGTTTCTCGTAGATCAGCAACGAAAAGCCGGTAAACAAGCCGAACTGACTCCCCAGCAACGGAACACCTTGACGGCATACAGTGGTTTTGGTGCCCTGAAAGCCGTCCTTCAATCCGTCGACGACGACAGGCTGTGGACCAGTTCGCTGGATATGCAACTTCGACCGGGGGTGCAGCAGCTCCATGAGTTAATCAAGGAGCAGGCAGGAAACCGGGCGGACGAATTTCTATCGGGCATCCGTAACAACGTTCTATCCGGCTTTTATACTCCTCCCCAATTGGTGGAATCTCTCGGCCGCGAACTGGCCCTCAGATTGGGCGATGAACCCATTCAATATCTGGACCCATCGGCCGGTACGGGTATTTTCCCGCAAGGGCTCGCTACAACTGGGCTATCCATTGGCTCAGCACAGCTTATTGAAAAAGACCCGGCAACGGCGTTGATTTTGCAAGCACTTTATCCGCAACATACAGTTGAAAATAAAGGATTTGAGGAAAGTGGCCGACGGCTTAATGACCGCTTCGATTTGGTGGCCAGTAACATCCCTTTCGGCAATGTGGCCATCTGGGATGAGGCACTGGCTAACAGCAAAGACAAACAGCGCCGTTCGGCCTGCGCCCGACTGCATACCTACTTCAGCGTAAAAAGCGTCGATTGTCTACGGGAAGGGGGCGTGGCCGCTCTGCTAACGACGGATGCCCTTCTAAATTCACCGGCAAATGAGCCGATTCGTCAGTACCTGATGACCACTTGTGACCTGGTATCGGCGGTACGTTTACCGCACAACCTGTTCACCGATTACGCCGGCACCAGCGTCGGTAGCGACTTAATCCTGCTTCAGAAACGAAACGGTAAAACGACGCTTACCGCTCAGGAAAAGCGATTTGTCAGATCTGTAACCGGGCCGGCTAGTATCATCACAAATGAGTTGTTTCTGAATGGAAATAACATTGTGAGCACCAGCCAAAAGTACGGAACGGATCAATATGGTAAAGCCGCCCTTCTATATACCCATGACGGCGGTATGGACGAAATCGCTTGGCAGGTTGGTCGGCTCGTTGGTCATGATATGACTCAACATTTCCGTCAGAAGCGTTTCGAACAGATGCGGAACGCGACGGACTTGGTGCAAACCATCCCTCAACGTACATCGCCTAATCGGGCAAAGGACCGTACCCCGATACAGGAAAAAACTGGCCCCTCCCCTGCTCCTTTATTCGTACAAGGGGAATTATTTGCGCAATCCGGTCCACAGGTGTTCACTCCGCCAGCTCCTCGCCCGCTAACGGTGGAACTGGAAGCCTTTCATCAAGCAGGGAGTCTAATCGACCAACAAGGAGAAGTAGGCCGACTATCCCCTGATGAGAAAATACTTCTGCCACTTCCAGGCCAGGTCGACCATCCGCGCTTGAGTGCAATGCTCCAAGTTAGGGATGCTTACGAACGACTTTATCGCCAGGAAACCCAAACTCAGCAGCCTCAGGCTGAATTGCGACTCGCTCTTAATACAGCTTATGGCTTGTTTATTACTCGCTACGGGCCAATCAACACAAGCGCTAATGCGGGTCTGGCTCTGCTTGACCCGGATGGGCGTAGTCTGTTAGCTCTCGAAAAGGCAAACGGGCAGGGGGAGTTTGTACGGGCTGACATCTTCAACGAACCTGTCAGTATTCAACGGGCCAAGGTCGAACAATTTACCGCCCAGGAAGCCTTAACTGCCTGTCTCAGCAAATTGGGACGGGTGGACATGAATTATCTACAGGATTTGACCAAGCAGACCGGGCCGCAACTTATACAGGAACTGGCAGATCAAATCCTTTGGAACCCGCTGGAACGGGAATTCCAGACTCCCACCCGATTGGTATCCGGCAATGTAGTGGAGAAGCTGGAATCAATGGAAGCGTTTGCGGAAGATCCACTGGCCGGGCCTGCACTTCAAGCCTTACGCGATGGTCAACCGACCCCCATTAGCTTCGATGAACTGGATTTTAATTTAGGGGAACGCTGGATACCCACCGAGGTTTACCAGCAATTCGCCCAAGACTTATTTGGGCAACGTGTTTCGGTGACCTACGCTTCGTCCACGGACGAATTCAGTGTCGATACGCCCTCTTGGATGTTCAAAAACGCGGCCATTTTGCAACAGTACGCCGTGCAAGGGCACTTCAGGATGTATGACGGGTTGACGTTATTTCAGTATGGCCTTTATAATACGACGCCAACGATCAATAAACCGGGACCGGACGATACCAAAGTGCTCGATAGCGAAGCTACCCAATTGGCGGCTACCAAAATCGAGCAAATCCGAACGGCTTTTGTCGAATGGTTGCCTACGCAAAGCCAAACGTTAAAACAGGAATTGACGGATCGCTATAACCGGTTGTATAACTGTTTTGTCAAACCCGCTTACAACGGTGCTCATCAACAATTCCCCGATCTGAACCTAAAGGGTTTAGGTATAAATGGCCTGTACGGATCGCAGAAAGATGCCATCTGGATGGTGCTGCAAAACAGGGGGGGCATAGCCGATCATGAAGTCGGTACGGGCAAATCGCTCATCATGACCGTCGCTTCTTACGAAATGAAGCGGTTGGGCTTGGCCAACAAAATCATGCTTCTCGCCATGAAGGCCAACGTGGCCCAGATTGCCCAGACTTACCGAACGGCCTACCCTAACGCCCGGCTGCTTTATCCCGGTCAGGATGATTTCACGCCCGCCAACCGGGAGCGATTTTTAAATTCGATTAAGAACGGCAATTGGGATTGTATTATCCTAACCCATGACCAGTTTGCCCGTATTCCGCAATCTCCAGAAGTACAGCAAAAGGTGATGCGCGAAGAGTTACGAAACCTGGAGAAAGACCTGCAAACGCTGCAACGGAGTGGCGTGGACATGTCTAAGTCCTTACTAAAAGGGTTAGAAACGCGCAAGGCTAACTTAGCCACTAAGCTACTTAAATTGCAAAGCGAGTTGAACCAGAAGCGGGATAATGTACCGCATTTTGGGGAAATGGGTATCGACCACATATTTGTCGACGAGTCGCACCAGTTTAAGAATCTGCAGTTTACAACCCGTCACAACCGAGTTGCCGGGCTGGGTAATCCCGAAGGCAGCCAGCGGGCGACGAACCTGCTCTACGCAGTGCGCAGCATTCAGGAGCGCACCGGAAATGACGTAGGGGCTACATTCCTTTCCGGAACGACAATCACCAACTCGCTAACGGAAATGTACTTGCTTTTCAAGTACTTGCGTCCGCAGGAGATGAAACGCCAACATATCGAAAACTTCGATGCCTGGGCTGCCGTCTACGCCAAAAAGACCGCTGATTATGAGTATAGCGTCACCAATCAACTGATTATTAAAGAACGGTTTCGGCATTTCATCAAGGTACCCGAATTAGCCCAGTTTTACAGCCAGATAACCGATTTCAGAACGGCCTCAATGGTGGGGCTGGATCGGCCAAAAGCGGTCGACGTGCTGATCAGTATGCCGCAGACGCCCGATCAGGCAACCTTTACCCAGAAACTGATCCACTTCGCCAAAACAGGCGATGCCACGATTCTGGATCGTAAGCCCTTGTCGGAAAGCGAGCAAACCGCCAAAATGCTTATTGCTACTAATTACGCCAAAAAAGCGGCCTTAGATATGCGGCTGATTGACCCTGGTCTGGAAGATCATCCCAATAGTAAACTATCCCGTTGCGCAGCTCTGATTGCCAGCCATTATCAGGAAAGCGCCATGCATAGAGGAACCCAGATGGTGTTCTGCGATACGAATACGTTTAAGTCAGGTGAATGGAATGTGTATTCTGCCTTACGGGATAAGCTGGTGCAGGAGTACGGCATTCCGGCCCATGAAATTCGCTTCGCTCAGGAGTGTAAAAACGACAAGGAACGTCAAAAACTATGGGATCGGGCAAATGACGGAGATGTTCGGGTATTAATGGGCTCGACGGGGACGATGGGAACGGGTGTGAATGCCCAGAAGCGAGTCGTAGCTATGTATCATTTAGATATACCCTGGAAACCGTCGGAACTGGAACAACGGGTGGGCCGGGGTTCACGAACCGGAAACGTCATTGCCCGTGATTACTACAATAATGAAGTAAAAAACTACGTCTTCGCTACGGAAAATACGTTGGATAACTACAAATTCAATCTGTTGCACAATAAAGCGGTATTCATCAGCCAGATTAAAAATGGCTCGGCCAGCGGCCGTCGGCTGGATGAAGGGGCTTTCGATGAAGCTACAGGCATGAATTTCTCGGAATATGTGGCCATCCTGTCGGGTAACCAGGATTTACTGCAAAAAGCCAAGCTGGATAAGCAAATAACCATGCTGGAATCCGAGTTAAAGCTGTTCCAGAAAGAAGCGTACAAAGCCACCTCGATTCTAAGCGACGTTACAAAATCATTGGATAAAGCCGAAAAAACGTTTGCCCAGCTTCAGGCAGATTTCACTAAACTGACAGCGGTCACTCACTTTAATCCGGAAGGGGGTTTACCCAACGCAGTAAAAATTACGTTAACCAGCACCCCCATCACCACTGTAAAAGCCTTGGGCGAATACATCAACCAGGTAGATCAGCAAATAGACACAAGGGGGGGACTGAAACAGTTAGGTACGCTACACGGATTCGGCCTTTACGTGCGAACCGATGCCGGCTATAGCATTGATGGTAAAGCTGAAAAAGCCAATGCGTTTGTGGTCAAGGGCGAGCAGTTGACTTACTCCTATAACAATGGGTATTTGGCTGGTCGGTCGCCCGAAATAGCAGCCCGGCAGTTTGTCCGGGCGTTGGAAAAGTTACCAGGGTTGCTGGACAGTCAGCAGAAAAAAATTGAAAACCTCACTCAGCAAAAGGAGCTGCTCACCGATATAGTGAACAAGCCCTGGGGTAAAGGTGATAAGTTACAGGGGTTGAAAACGGAATTGCGTCAAGTTGAAGCCCGGTTAATCGCCAGTGGTCAGGACAAAGTAAATGAGCCGGAAATGTCCAAACAGGCCGAAAAAAATGCTACCAAGCGTCATGATCAATCGTTTAGTGTGGCTTAGAAAACGATAATTAGTAGAAGTGACTACTAAATCAATTTATGGCGCTGGCGTTTGTCCGGACCTAAAATTCGATGGACTTGATTCGCGGTTGAGTTGTTCAAAATAAATCCGTTGCCAGAACCCTCGGTGCCTGGCCACTGCTGTTATTGGATCAGTGGTTTTGTTTTTAACGTAATACGTTACCTGATTCACGTGCTTATTGTCTTTGCAAATCGGACAATAATAGGTATGCGTTCGCTCCGAGTGGGCACGTTTAGCTACGCTAACACTGCCGCAACACTCGCAGGCCATCCGGGAAATTGTTGGCAAGGTTTTAAGCAAAGCTTCGTCACTTTGCTCAAGTATGCTTTCGCGAATTTGAGCCGCCGTCATACTTGAGCAGGAGGAACAGTTTTAAACAAAACTGAGCCGGAGCGGGAACAGAAATGCACAATGAATTCGGCAATCAGAAAGCCGACAATCCCGCAAACTACCAGAGTAATAACGATGTACAGAAGTAGCAGGGGCAGCGCTTGTACCTTATACGTATTCGATCTCATTTTTTAAAAGCAGTTAGTAAGAATATTATTAAATAAAGTTGGATTACACCGACACCCCGTAAAGCTCGGCCAGTGTAGGCAGTTGAATTAATTAGTTAGGATTAAAACGTTAAGCGCAATTTACCGACACTGATACAGTTGTTGCCAGTGCAACAACAATTGGGAAAGCCCAAACAGATCCTCAACGAACCACTGAAAAAGCATGTAAATAAGCCCATATCCGAAGGCCAGACTCAACCACTCCTTCCAAAGTCCGGCTAAAACAGTTAGGCCGAATAATCTAACGGGTTTATCAGGAATCGGCGAAGCCGTTAATTTGTTTACCTTCATATTACTTAACCGCCGTTAGCGTAAACGACGTATCTTTTTGCTGGCCCATCGTATCGTAGAAATGTAGTGTAAGCTGGTGCGCTCCTGAATCAGTAGGTACATAGGTAAGGGTGTCGGTCATTAACTTGCCCGCGTTGGCGAAAACCAAAGCTTTACCTCCTGGCGAAACTACCTGGTGGTTAAGCACCATGATACCCTGCTGCGGAGCCGTAATTTGCCAGGTAAAAGTATAGGCATTTCCGCTCATAAGGTATTCAGGTCGGATACTAAACCCAACTGACGTGGGTTTGTGAATGGGAATTTGCGGAGGAAAAGCATCCAGTTGAAGTTGGAACGGAAACGTTCGCCGAATGTCGAGGGATTCGCTTTGGCAGCTTATTACTATCAGGAAAAGGCCAATGGCCCAAAATAGTTTCGTATTCATCGGAAGAAACAGAAGCGGATACCGATGTATCCCGTGGTGCGAAATTGAGAAACTTCAGAAAATGGAATAAACCGTTCGGTAATGCCGACGATTAAGGCCAGCGAAGGACTGACATACGCTTCACCCTCCAACCCTGCTTGGGGACCAATCGAAGCTGTGGACTGATTCTGAATGATACCTTCCGGTAAATCGAGTTGATTCCGGTTCACTGCCTCATAACCCACATAAAGACCGGCCGTGGGCGCTACGTACAGCCAACGCCGGGTAGTGTAGATACCACGCGGTACATAATCAATGGCCAACCAATATTGCTCCACCACCGGCTTTTTGGCGGTAAGTGCATCGTAATATTTTCTGATGTAGTTGAACGAGGTTTTCCAGTACCGTTCGTTTTTGCGATACCAGATGTAATCAATAGACCCGGCATAACCTCTGCCAGGAGCATGTGGAGTCGAAAATTTTGGGAAGTTATCGACAACTCCGGCCGTAAAGCTTACAGCATTCTGTCCTTTTATGTGACGCTGGGCATAGCCACTATGCACTAACAACATAATTAGGAGGAGCAGTGAAAGATTAACCAATTTCATAAGGTGTCTGCGTCTAAAATGTCTTGGTTAGCCATCGTGAACGAAACAGTGCGTCCGCCGTTTTTCTCGCCAAGGATGATCTGCACTACCTTGTCATCAGGGATTGTAAACTTTTGAAAGGCGAAAACTTTTTCGACTGCATCCCTCCCAGGAATTACAACTAACGGTTGGTTATATACGTATAGCGGGATGACCTCTATTTCCTGATGGGAAGTTTCCTTGGCAACCGTTTTATCGACGATAAAAAACCGAATGAAATCAAGGTCGTACCGGATATTCGATTTGTTCTTTATCCCGATCTTGTAATAGAGGACATTGTCCTTATAATACAAGCCACGTAAACTTGCCTGAATGTCGTACTTGTTTATACCCACATGTTTTACCCGCCGACGCTGGTCCATAATGTGAGAACAGTTCTGGACGATTTCTTGCTGAGATGTGTTTACACCTGCAAAGCTGACCAGCGTACCTTTTTGATTGATGGTATGGGCATTTTGCTGAACAACGCCATTGTCGTTAACGGATAAATCCAGGGCCAGCAATGTGGGATGTTCATTATAGTTAACAACAAAACTATAGAACTGTCCATCCGCTGTCATCACACTGAAATTGGTTTCGTTGAAACCAATGCTGGAGGCTTTCACGCGCAGCACGTTATCGACCGCGCTGGCTTTGTCGGCAATGATGTCCTTTGAACCTATATCGACGGAACGGATTGGCGACTTAAATATAATGCAGGTCGTTTTGTTAAAGGCGAGATCCACGTAATATGACTTAATAACGTTACGGTCCTGGATAGGAATAGAACCGTACTTAAATACCGTAGGCTCGAGGAGAGGTATTTCGCCCGGACGGTCAGGTATCGTTGCCGATCCATCCGACGGTACACCACCCGGTTGATTTATTATACTGGTTGCCGCCTTAGGTGAAGATGGTTTAATCAAAGCAGCTATCCGTTTCCGTAGAGAGTCGAGTCGACGGGCCTGAGTTGACGACTTAGTAAGACCGGAAGTTTTAGCCGAATCGGAAACTTGAGCCAACACAAGTTGGTGAAGAGTTAACATTAAAACCAATACATAGGCTATAATTTTCATAATGGTCACTTATTTAAGAAGAACATAGTAATTGTTTTTCAGCGTAGCTTTCTGAACGGAAACCTTCCGTGAAAGAAAGCTGCGCCCTCCCTGTAGTCCAGCCTGAACGGCACTGGCCGCTGCCATTGCGGGCACATTAGTAGCCAAAACGGGGGTATTGACATTAAAACCTTGACCTGCTTGGGAGATGGCTTGACGTCCTTGCTCGACAGCCAGCACATTCGGTACATAAATTCCTGATAACCCGTCCATATCATAAACAGTGAGCTTCATCGGAAGTATGCGCCCTTCGTATTGCACCTGATTGATTGTAATATTCACCCGTTGCCCTCCAAAACTAGCAATGCCATACAGGAGCGTTCCTTCTGAAATCATTCGACCCCGGAGTGTTATTGTCTCCAGCAGTCGCAAGCCCACACGTCCACCTGAAACAATCGTCTGTTCGGAAAAAATCATGGCTTTGACGGTGACCGACAGCGAATCTTCTTTGGCGTCCATCTGCTGCTTTCGCATCTCTGACATCAATCCGTAGAAACTATTCTTGCCTGCTGGTCCATTCAGGGAAGAAACCGTGGGTACGGCATAGGATTCCGGCTTGAGCAGTCGACCCTGAGCTTCCTGCTGGCGTTTTAGCTTATCGGCTTTGTATTCCTGGAGAAAAGCAAGTAGCTTTTTTTCCTTCTCTAATTCTTCCTTTGGTTTGGTTGAACTGACTTCTTCCTCATCATCGTTTTCCAGATCCGAGCGAACCGTTCGTCTACTGGATTTTGGGCTTCGTAATTTGAGTGGAGGAATCGTAGAGGTATCCGGCTCTTCGTAAATTTCTTTGGGAACGGCTTCGCCGTAAATATAGGAATCGGCTTCTCCCCGGCGTGGCATATCGGGCTGAACTGAACCTGGAACGTGCGCATTAAGCCCGCGTTCCATTGGCATTTGATCGGGCATGGCCAGCGGCTGGGCATCAGCCGCCAATTCCAGTTTGGAACGGGAGGGCAATCCGGTAGAATCTCCTGCGTTGGGCAGTTCCGCGTTTAGGCTTAGGCTCGTTCTAACGGGGTTGTCGTCTTTGGGCTGCTTATGCCGAATGAAATAGTAGATGATCAACACCAAGCTAATACCGACTCCCGTCAAGATTGTCACAAAACGTTTATCCTGAAATAGCTGCTTGATTCTACTTCCGTCGAAACGGCTCGTAGTTGACGTGTTGCTCATAATGTTTTGAATGAATATGCGTGATAAAACGTCCAGTAGCCGTCCAGTAGACACTTAATGAGCCGAGCAAGAGCAACCCTGTCAAGAAAAAAATAAGCTGCCTTTTACGGTGTTGAACGGGTTGCTTTTCCCATTCCCTTACGGCCTGGCAGAGCCAGGTAATCAGTTGTTGACGAGCGGCCTCATAAGCTATAGTCAGCCCTTGAGAAGGCGGTTTTTTACGCCTTCTTAAAAAATTAGTGAACATGATTCAGAATAAAATAGTCGTTAGCTACCGATGCATTTCGTACTGATCGCGGTTAATGGTTTCTATATCCGAATTATCTGTAACTCGAAATCGCTCAATCAGAAAACCATGCGGATTATTGTCAGTGCGGGTTGCATCGATTAGGTAGCAATCCGCTTTTAATTTGCGAAACGTTATGTTGGTTGCTCGCACCAACAAAATTCGGGCATTAATCGAGCAATAATACGGTGACTTATTCAAGTCGAGACCAACCGAATCGATCATAATCTTCTGTATAGTGTTGCCCTGTAACAGCTTAGTGTAGAAACCTTTTTCGCGTAAATCCAGATAGTGGCGGGTGATCGACTCATCCCCTAAGTACGCAGCTTGTTTCATGTTTTCGTCGATGGCCTTTTCATCCGGTTCCTGATTAAAGAAAAGCTTCAGGAAGGTCTTAACATGATCTCTGGCTTCGGCTGGTCGGTTAGCGTTCTGCTCCTGAGCCAACGCCAGCATAATTGACTTTCCACCGTTATCAAGTACATATATTTTTTCACGGGACTCCCGGCTGTTTTTATATGAAAGGTAGGTTGCCCAGGAAGCGAAACCGATGGAACCAACAATCACAATACAAACGATAATCCGAACTAATCGAAACGACGATTCTATATTTCGCAGATAGCGAAAGTTAAAGTTTGCATTCATTCTGTAGCTTGTATTAAATGATTAGTAGGTACTGGCCGCTGCGACTACCCGGCCACCTATATTTCCCGAGGTTGCGCCGGCTATTTGACCGGCTGTACGTACCGGAGCTGACATGGCACGAAGTCCATCCGAAACACCCGTCGAATCCAGCACCCAGGTGGCTAATTTCGGTACCAGTAAATACCCAAAGATGCCCACCGCATAAAAAAGTAAGTTAGCGATGGATGAACTGGGCATGCCTGGATTGCCTTGCAGTTGCTGATATTCAACATTCAGGCTGGATAAATGAAAACTGTCCAGGATAAATCCGTAAATGTTGGCTATGGGAATCCACAAAAGCGTATGTAAAACCCGTCCCACCCAAGCCGCAATGGAACTATAAAACCAGTCGAAGCACCCTAATCCAATTGTCAACGGACCGAATATGCCCAGGATTATCAAAAAGTACGTCGATATAATCTTGATGCCAATAATGACAATGAAGTAGAGCAGGCGGAATAGTGCCATCAGTACGTAATTTACCGTCGTGTCAATCACGAAGTTCACGGCATCCGCAGCCGCTGAGGAAACAGAATTGGCCATGCCCATAACGGCGTCTGTCATCAATTGAAACCAAGTCCGATTGTCTTCCGCCGGTGCCACCGGTGGCGGGGCATTGGTATTACCCATATTTTGAATTCGCGTTTGGGCATTCGTTATCACCTGCTGTTCCACTTCATCTCGCCGGGAAGCGCCCATTTCCTGGGTTGCGTCATTCAGCGAGCGGCCTAAGTAAACCACGCCAGAATACAATCCCGGATATGACAGCAAGAGCATCGAAATGACGAGGGGCCGCAATAAGGGGTATACGTCAATGGGTTCGCTTCGGGCTTGATGGGCCCATACCCGATAAAAAACGTAGAACAATGCACCAACCAGTCCAATCGCCTGGCCTACCGCGATGAAGGAAGAAAATTCGGGCAGCATCGTATCAAACAGTGCGTCAGCAGCTTCCTCAATGCTGGTAATAGCCCCGCTGGCCAGTGACGCATTCCAGCCGGAGCCAGGAGCTTGCAGGAGTATCATGGTTTGTAGCGAAAAGTTTCAACTTTTGAAAAAGTGAGCTGAGTAGTATTCAAACCGAAAGGCCCTCTGCAATATGTTGCCAGTGAGAACGACTTCATTTGCAACTGCTTGGCGCTGGTCAGACGTAGATAATCATACCCATACCCCTGCCCTACCCCATGGTCGGCTTTAGCCACGTGCAATGAGTCATCCCACAGAATAGGCATAAAATCCATTTCGGGTCCACAGGGTGTCTTTTGCCTCGTCGTAGTATCTACAATCTGGGAAAAATAGTGCCACAACAAGGAATCTCCGGAAGGTTGTATCGTGATGCCCGCCTGAAGTTTTTTGGGACCGCCCATTGTCGAAATAGCTTGCCAGTTTCCTACGTATTCTTTCGGAAAGGCAGCCGACTTACGTAGGAATCGTTCTTGCTTTGCATGGCAAGCCGCCACTACTAAGCCGATTAAGATTACAACCTGTTTCATTTCTTAATAAAACGAGCCATGTATGGATCGGAAATAGTTTTGCTAAGCATCACCCGCATCGCTTGTTCCGATTCCGCCATACGATAATAGTTGACTGAGGCCGCCACTTTACGGCCGTAATTGACCAAATCAGCGTGGCGCTGCCTGGCTTCTGCTAAGGACTGTTGCTGCAACTTTAGCCGCTCGTAAGGCGATAAGAAAACCGGCTTTCCCTTAGACGTCTCGACTGCGTTCCTGGATTTTATCAGCTTAGTCGATCCCAGGTTGCCATTAATGATCGACAGATGATAAAAAGCCAAGTCATCTTTCCCCTGATCAAGGTATTTCTTGATTAATTTCGACGTAGGCCCTCCATTATCATAAGTTTGATCAATGGCCTTAATCTGAGTTCCCCAAATGTCTTTCGTCAACTGGCTTTCTAACCCTTTGATGGGCGAATCCTTAACGGCCTTATTCTCCTCATTATGCTGCTTGGCCCATTCATACCGAAGCTTAAAATCCTGGTAATTCAGCTTATTGAGCCGTTCCTGCCCGTCTTTCCAGACCTCCCGTAGCGAAGCGAGCTTTTTGACAAGCCGCTTATCTTTCGTTTTCTGGTATATCGACATAATCTTCTCGGCCGCAGGAGCCAGCACAACCGCATCGGCGAGTGCCTTTATCATCTCGTCCAACGCTTTGTTAACCATCAAATTCATTAAATCAACGCCGGGGTCGACAATCCCACGTTTGATTTTACTCTCTGTCATGCCCAGCACTTTGTCAATTTCGGCCTGTAATTCAGGATCGGATGGCATTCCACCCTGTAATTGGGTCGGACCCAGAACGTCCGTCATTTCGTCTTGAGCAGAAGTGGCTAATGGGCAGAGCATAATCATCACCAACCATCCTAAAAGGCATAATAAACGAGCGTGCTTAGTTTGAATAAACATGATTCAGACCTGATTTTTTTTGAAAACTACCCTGTTTAAATTCGTCCGATTGTAGCTTGGCAATTCGGTAGATGTAGATTCGACGCAACTCATCCCGAAGCCCGCCGATGGCCTCAAGCCGCTTTTTAATTGCCGCTGCCGCTTGATCAAGCACATCCATACGTTCGCCTTGGGCCATCCAAGACACGGTGACCCCCTTCCCATTGCTGCCCAGATTACACACAATATTCACCGCTGAGGCAAGATCCTTCGTATCGCCGACCGATTTAATCAGGGACTGGTAGCCCTGTCGTTCCTGCGCGGTAAACACAGGAGCGCTGAGCAACTTAGTCAAATCTGTTACGTGGGTTTTTACCGCATCGAATAAGCCCTTTATATTGAGTTCTTTATAATAGGAACAGAACTCCGGTGAAAGGGTCGTATGCGATTTTTTCCAGGCGTAATCAACTTTTAGGGTCTGATACGTAATGCGTTGCTGGGCAGAGTAGCCTTCGGCAACCATCTTTTTTAAGCGTTCCACTTCCCCCGCCGGCGTGGTACCAACATCCGCAATTTTAGAAGCCAGTTGCGCGATCTTATCGCTGATGCCGGACATAATCTGATCTTCTTTTTCCCCAATCAGATTCGAGACCTCATCCGAAAGTTCGTCTTTCATGCCTGAGAAATACCCTGTCAGGTCATTGGTAATGCTGCCTAAAACATTATCGGGTGATAGTTGATTCGCGAGGTTCTCGACGTAATTGCCAATGACATCGCCCAGGTCATCTTTACTAACTTTAATAGGTGGCTGACCGGGAAAAATAACCGTTGCCTTACCGATTAAGGGTACATCAACAATGGGCATGTACCGGCTCAGGTCGGGTGTAGACCCGGTTGAATCGGTAGATTGCCCGTAGGCCAACGGCAGACCTGCCATTATCCAAAACCTACTCATTACCATCGCTATTACAGTTTTATACCGTTTCATAACCCTATCCATTTAAATCTTCGGTAACTACCTCTTTCAGTGCTAAATCGTAATTGCCTCCATTCGAGCGCACTTTTCGCATCACCCGGATTTTTTCCCGCTGTTCCGTGGTATAGGCGTAGTATTCCGGTTTAGATACCTCTAACCCATATACGCGATACCGTTGACCGCCCCAACTCACAAAAAATTCTTTGTATTTGCGATTAGGATCATTGTCTCGATTCATCGACAACACCAAATCTTTTTCCTTATCGGTCAGTCCCAGTAACTCTTTGACGAAGGTGAATTTGTTCTCGTACTTGCGCTGGTCCATCAGGATTTTACAATCGGCATTGTTAACAATGGAGTCTTGCACAATGGGATTGTTAATTATATCCTGAATTTCCTGGGTAACGATCCAAGCCTCTCCGTCGAATTTCCGGACCGTTTTGTAGAGGTATTTAATATACCCGGCCATGTTCGGCGTCATTATTGCTTTCCAAGCTTCTTCGATGAGGATGATTTTACGGATATTTTCCAGCTTCCGCATTTTTGAAATGAACGTGTCCATGACAATGATGGTCACGATGGGAAACAGGATTGGGTGATCCTTTACGTTATCCAGCTCGAAAACGATGAACCGCTCGTGCAATAGATCCAGATTTTCTTTTGAGTTGAGCAGAAAATCAAATTCACCGCCCTTGTAGTAGGGTTTAAGGTTGAACATGAAGTTGTCGAAATCAAAGTAATCGTCTTTAACCCCTTCCTGCTTTAGGTATGCCTTGAAATCCTGCTGCATGAATTCGTAGAAGGTATCAAAGCAAGGAAAAAGGTCCTGGTCAGCATTGAGTTTTAGAAAATATCCTTTAACCGCCGAAGAAAGAGCGTTGTATTCGGAACGGTTCGTTTTTTCCTCCACCGACTTCCAGAGGGTCAGCAGCAAATTCTTTAACGATTCAGCTTTCTCCGTATCCGGCATTAACCGGCCTTCAATAAAAAACGGGTTAAAGTGGATTGGCTTTTCCATCGTGTAAGTGATGTACTTCCCATCCAGCATAGCGCAAAGCCCCCGGTACGAATCCCCTACATCCACAATAACTTCGTGTGCTCCGTGGGTATGATAGCTCCGTAGTAAGTGGTTCGTTAAAAAGCTCTTACCCGATCCCGACGGACCGATGATAAACTTGTTTCGGTTCGTCACCCAGTTTCTCTGCATCGGCTCATCTGAGAAGTCAACCCAAAGGGGACGACCTGATAGCCGATCTACCACCCGGACGCTATTTTTAGCCGACTCTGACGTGTAGTAGTTCGTCTCGTGATTGAATAAGCACGCTGCCTGCGGAGCAAACTGCGTAAATGTATCTTCACGTGGCAAATCTGGAGAATTACCTGGTATTCCCGCAAAAAAGAGAAAAGCAGCATCCCGCGTATTCTCTCTCGGCTTAAGGTTCATTTTTGCAATAGCTGCCGTTGCCTTATTACGCAGTTCGGGCAGTCGAAGCTTATCATCGGTCCATACTTGTAAGTTAGAATGGATACGTACCGGCGATAACGACTTCTCGGCAGCCATCGTCAAGAAGCCATTCACCAAGTTCGCATTAACCGCATTTGCCCGGTCGAAGTTGGCCAGCGCCAGCATATTACCGGCCTTCTTTTCCAGTTCTGCCGTTAAGAGTGTCCGGTCATCAATAAACACGTACTGATTGTAGATGTGATTGCAGTCCAGCATTAGACCGATGGGCGTCGAGTAGCCAACCGACAAATTCGAATTCTCCGTTGAGAGCGCTCCGATCCGAACGTTTGTATTTATCGAATCGGGCATGTCGTCCACCTGGGAGATTGTAAAGAATTTGGAATATTTTCCCCCAATTCTTAACTCATCGTCGGAGGTGAAATCCATATCCATTAGGGGGACAATCTCATCCTTTAGCGATAAGGTCATGTACCGCTCAATCAGGCCGGCCTGGTCAACCGGTGCGTCCCGATCTGGCTGGATTTCATCACTGCTCAAACGTCGACACTTTATCAGACGAGACGACTCAAGTATTGACTTTAACTGGAGGGCCGCTACCATAAATTTGTCGATCTCCTGTCTGTTAAGCGCTCGTTTAGGGACAATACGAGGTTTTAGAAGGGAGGTTGCTCCCACCTTCGTCCGCGTTCGTTCACCCTGGGAATACGTCAGATATAGAAAACACTCATGATGCAAAAAGGGTCGCTCATTAAAGTGTATCTCCGACGAACGGTCCAAGTAATTTTCCGGTAACTCCTTGGCGTTGGGGTGATACTTATCCTCGACAAACCAATCCTGCTTATGCAATACTGTGTTAGCTGGTAAAACGCCAATTGCTTTGGTCCATGTTTCCACCATTTCCCGATAATCCCCTAGCTCAATGCCGTTTTCTGTACGGGCGTTAAGCGTAAATATTTCGGGTAAGGTCAACTGAAAGACAATCGTTAAATCACCCCATTTGGAAAAGATACAATTTTCTTCGACCGCGCCGAGAGGAAAGACCTTTTCCAGCTCTTTTACCGCATACGTCATAAATGCGCTGTTTTAGGTAGTTATCTTTTACGAAGATTGCGGTACACAGAATCTTGGCGCACCGTCAGAATGCCTGGTAATTTTTTGCGGGCTTGGGCCCGTTCGTATCCGCCCGCACCCTGATTGACTGAGCGTTTAACAAGCCCCATATACACTATATAAATTCCAACTGCACAAGCCACAAAAATCATCCAGCCTGGTAGCGGTACGAAGACGGCTGATAGCCCGCCCATAACTACAATGCTAATAATCCATTTTACCAATAGTATAAGGTAATCCATACCGACAACTCCCCTTACTTGCGGTGGACGGTCAGCCCCTTTGTTGATTTCGTAAGGCATACTGCAGCACGAGACTTAATTGCCAAAAGCAGCGGTTAACACCAATCCAACAACCCCGGCAAATACGATAGCTGATCCCCAGTTAATTACCGCCTTTTTAAAGTCAGGGTCATTATTAAAAAATTTACTGACGCATTGTATGCCGCCAATAACGCCCATAATCAGGCATACTGGTAGCATTAAGTCTCCTACACTTTTACCTACGTCCTGTAACTCTGTGGTCGCCTTATCCACCCCTTTGGATATTGCACCACTCTTTAGCCCAGTTTGGGCAAACAGATTCATGGAGGTTAATAGGAAACTTACCAATAAAGAAAGGGTGGCGAAATAGGTGAACTTTAGATTTCTCATGAGTAATGAAAATTTATTGGTTACTGATGCACTGATTTAGCCGATGTGTTTCAAGAACCCCGCAGGTTTTGCCTAAATAAGCTCCAAGATGTGGTTATCAGGAAGCGTTGACGAATACCGATAAGGCACGGTGCTGACCTTTACAAACTGGTGATCTTAACTCTTCACTTTTACCTAGAAGGGATAATAATCTATGCTCTTCAAGCCGATTCAACACTTTAACTATCGAGTCATTTATAATTGTACTTTTTAGTGTTCGCATGGAATTTAACTGGGCTAAAAGGCCGCTTAATCAATCTTACATAAACTATTATGCAACTAACCTACGAACACTAATTCAGAAAACAAGCAGAATAAGTAATCTGTTTAAGACTTTTAATAACATTAAAAGTGTCCCAGAGTCTCGTTTGTCCTCAAAAAAAAGAGGTTCGTCCCTCGCAATTTCTATTTCGTCTGAGAAAAAAAATTTCAATTTTTTCAGGAAAATTTCTTCAACTCCCGAAATTCTTATAAAACATTTCCTGAAAAATCTTCCGATTGGTTTCTGTTTCATCGTTGGACATTTCCGCTGAGGCCGCAACCATACTGGCTTGTGCGACACTTTTTAAATTGACATCACCGGGTAGCCGATCAATTAGCGAAGCTATGATGCTCAACAAAGTTGCCTGATGCCGTTCATGCTGCTCTTTGAGTTGGGTGTTAGCCGCTTCTAAACGCAGAATTAACATTTCTTTAGTTAGCGTGGCAAATTGATTCATCCGGTCCTGATAGGTTTCCAACTTCTCCCCTTCTTCAAGCTGATTATCGATTAAGCGCTGATCGATCTCTTTCTCCATAAATTCCTCTGGCAAGAGATCATCATAGCTTTGGGAAACATCAAAAAGAGCTTGCTCTCTTTCAAAGTCAATTTCTTTTTCCTTCTCACGTTCTATCCGATAGGTTTCCTGCAAGGCAAAAATTTCTTTCCATTTGTCGGAGTTAGTTGCTTCCCGGTCAATGGCTTCCTCGCTTATACCTGCTTCAGTATCCAAACAGACATTTGTTTGGATCAACTGCTTGCCAGAAGCGGTAGCCTTTTGGGAATTAGCGTCTTCTTCCATCCCTGGTGAGTAACTCTCTCGTTCGAGTTCTGACAGTCTATTCAGCACAAGCTGATAATCCTCGGTAGTTACGTACTGAGTCGGTTTACCTTCTTTGGGCTCTCCCCTACTCGGCTCATCTTCACATACTGACTTCTTTGTCGGGGAAAGCAAAGCAGGGGTATTCTGTAAATACCCCTTCAGGGCCCAGCCCGAAATGCATAACCCTATTAAACCAGTAAACAGCAGTATCGCATCCATTATCCAATTCGTTTACGGACCTTCCATTGATTAATTAACTTGTCAACCTCCGTTTTGTGTTCCGCCCGGTGATTAGCTAAAAGATTGTCAACTAAATCAGCTAGGGTGATTTTATAACCTTGACGACGAGCTTCTTCGATCATAACTGATAATAACCAGTGGCTATCTTCAGAAATACGAACTGGTTTGACTTCAAATGCAGCTTCGTCCGTTGATTTAACTGGTCTTTTAAAAAAAGTCTCCTGGTAGGTTTCCGGCTTTTTCCCCTCCCCTGCCTTATTTTTCGGCTTCTTGGTACCAACAACTGAGTCAGCAGTAACTGTAGAGTTGTTTTCAGTCTTTGTTTCTTGCTCTTTATCAACTGGTTCTAAAGTAATTGATGAAGTAGTTTCTTGTTCAGGTTGCTGCTCATCGGCTGAGGATGTTTTCCCCGGCTGGTTTTCGGCGGACTCTATCTGATTATTTTCCGTGGCCGGACTTGGTGTTAGCTCTGATTCAACCGCAGTTGATATATCGTTTGGACTCGTCTGCTGATTAATCCATCCCATTAATCCACTATTAGGCTGATTAATTGTTGGGATCGGGGCTTTGTTGGACTTACTGTTTGACTTTGCCATAGGATTATGGGGTTTATGAATTTGAAACCAATGTTTTATTTAACTCATGAACTAAGGGTTCGATAGTACGATGCGGGATTAGGGTAGAACGATAATCTTGGATATTGACCGACTGCGGTATTCGATACTTAAGGAATTTAACGTTGATCGGGGTCTTCCTGTCTTTATTAAGGCCCTCCAAGTAGGTAATAGCTGCTTGTTCCAGATTGGCATAGCGATCCTCCCGTACTCGAATGTCATATTTATTCCAGAGCAGGTACGTAGGCACCATCCCCCCATTCTTATTATCAAAGCTGGCCATTGCCAAGACGGTATGCATGGTTGATTCAAAACTGATTGGGTCTGCCTCGATGAGTAAGATTGCCGCATCTAATCGCTTGACCATTCCTGGAAAACCGTCCACATTCAAGGTACCAGGTAAATCGACCAGGACAAGTTCATTCTTTTTATTAAAGGAATCCAGCTTAGGTAAGGTGTTAATCAGTGAATCAGAATAGATAGGATATGGCATCTTACCTAATCGTTCTGCTTTCTTGTAATAGGACTCGTCCGATTTTAACCGTTGTATTTCTGATTCACGAATTGAGTTAAGCGAGTGTTGTGGATAATCACAGTCAAAGACGGTAACTGGAATACCTTCTACCTGATAATAATACGTAGCTACGTGGGTGGTGATGCTAGTCTTACCTACCCCACCTTTCTGGGAACAAAAAGAAATAATCTTTGCCATAGTTTAAGGTTTAACTGTTGCTTTGGTACAAAGTAACAATGTTACTTTTCTTTTTTGATATAATGACACATTGTATAAATATTATTTTTTACAATGTCGCAAATCTACATTAAGCCTTTTATTCTTTGCATCAAATACACTTTGATACAAAGCTACTTTGTTGCATTGTTAAAATGTAATATTGCACAATTTGGCAAAATAACTATGTGTAAATTTATCAACTTACCATTGTACTATTGTTACAAAGTAACGAAGTTATATTGTTATATCTCAACATTATCACAATGTATCATTATCACAATGCTACATTGTCTCATTATGACAATAAGTCAAAACCACAATGCTACAGTGCTACACTGCTACATGATACATCCATTCATGTTAATTAAGGCTGGTACATAGCAAATGCATGGTTCTAACATTCTGATCAAGTCGAAATTGATCTATCTATGTCACAATAATGCATTGGTACAAAGTATCATTGTGACATTGTGACAATGTAACATTCATCAGCCATTATAATATATAAGTAAAAAGTAGGTGAAGAATTATTGAAGGTTTATAGCTTTAGGAATAGCTTTGTTATTATAACAAAGAGCAAGATGTGTTTTCCGGCACGCAAAACCTTTCTACGCTAAGGCGATTAAGGGGTATATCCTGACTTTGAAGAAGCTTTAGAAGGATGGAAATAATCTTTATAACCCAATATCCGAATACGAAATGGAAAGCTCAGAGGAAAAAAAAGGCCAAAACCAGGGTGGGAGGCCTAATTTAGCTGACGAGGAAGTTCGCGCCCACCGATTGGTTACCCGTATGAATACAAAAGACTACCGCGCCCTCAGTCGAGACTTTGAAATCTGGAGGGAAGGAGGTGTTGGACGTATTGCTGATTACTTAAGAGAAATCATTTTAAACCGTCATATGCCAAAAATGTCGGTTTCATCAGGAGCGGATAAGGATCAAATCATTGATTTTACTCAATCCTTATACAGTATACGACAGCAGCTAAAGCATATAGATGTTAATTACAATCAGGTAGCTAAACGCATTAATAGCATTGAACATACAGGTAAATTGTACTTTGAAGTCCAGGCCAGCAAGACCATAATCGACAAGTTAGAACCAATAATTAGCCAAATTGATGTGATTGTAAAAGCGCAAACTGAGGCTTTGTATAATAAGAAGTAGTATGGTCATTCGATTAACTGTCGGCTCTAAAATTAGCGGAGCAATCCGTTATAACGAGCAAAAAGTCGTTCAAAAGCAAGCCCATGTGCTTGGAGCAATGGGCTTTGCTAATAACCAGTTAGCGGCACAAAATCGAAATTATACGACTAATGTTCTTGAATTACAGAGCCGAAAGAATCCAAATGTAAAGAAACCAACGCTCCATTTTTCGCTTAGTTTACACCCCAGTGAAAAAGTAAGTGATGAAAAGTTTAGAGCGATGGTTAACCAGTTCATGGGCGAAATGGGCTATGAAAATCAGCCCTATATTGTTTATCGCCATCACGATACCGCTCATCCCCATGTGCATGTCGTAACAACCTGTGTCGACGAAACAGGGTCAAAGCTTAATGACACATTCATCAAGCGTCGAATTAATGATGTCCGACAAGAGCTTGAATTACAATTTGGCCTTATTAGAGCAGAGGGTAGGGGTAAAGGAGTCGATCATCAAGCCGCCCAGCACCGGCACGTTCCGACCAATCAGTCAGCAGGAGTCTACGACCCACTGAGGAAAGAACAATTAAAAGTAATTTTACAACAGGTGCTTCAGCAGAAGGCATTTTCAACGATAGAGGAGTACTGCCAATTACTGAAGAAGCAGCAGGTAAATACAATTCTACACCGTGGAGACCGGCAAGGCAAACAGATCAAAGGTATATCTTATCAACTAACAGATTCTGGAGGCAAAGCGCTAACTACCCGCATCAAAGCAAGTGAGATTGGAGCCTGGGCTACTTGGAACGGTGTTGAAAAACAATTCATTGGAGTAGAGCCAAAATTGCAACAGTCACAACGGTTGGAATATGGACAATACAGAGTGTTGGCTGCGATGCTATCCGAGCAATTACGGACCTATAAGAAAGGGCGATCAATTTATTATGACAGCGCGTTGGTTGAAAACTTTCCAACGGATGAGATGCAAAAGGCCCTCCACCAAGTTACTCAATACAAACTAACAAAAGAGGTGGTAAATGAAGCTGTGCAGCGGTTTGAGCTATACAAACGCTCACAATTGCCAGAAATTATCAAAAAGGAGCAGGTTGCATTTAGCCGCTCGATGGAAATTTATACAAAGATTGCGAGTGAAATCGAAGGCAGTTCACTTAACAAATTCCAATTTTACCAAGCCCTTAGTGTAACGCTCGACCCTAAAGGGCATGTAACCAGCCCAACTAACCGCCATCTGGCCTATCAGATCGATCCTGTACGATGGGCAGTTATTCAATCCGAAACCGGTCCTGATTTGAAAATACCAGCTCTTTACTTGAGAGGTGAGCGAACGGTTATGCTTTTTAGTGAATCCAACAAGTCTTTTTCTGAAAGTTATTATGAAGTTCGCCCCAAGCTACTAGAGCACATCCTGAAGCCAGATAAGATGGTGAAAATTCATCGCCAACTGAATGAAAACTATCTGAATAGATTGATAAAAGATGGTCCAGTTATCGGAATAGATCAAGTACGTTATTTTTATCAAAGGGGTATAATTGTCGATCCAAAACCGACCATATGGCCAGAGAAATCGGACAAACAACCCACGCATTTAATTCGCTACAAAGAGGCTCCTGCTCAGGTCGCCGTAGCGTCGAACAGTCTATTTTCTAAACAAATACCTCATCTGAATATGCATAACTGGGAGCAGGGGTTGTCAACCGAAGCGGGTCGTTACATGACCGCTCTGGCGCAATGTATCGACCAAGCGAAATTAAGCGGTGGGAAGTCAAATGAAATCAACCAACTACGGGAACGAATCTACCAACGTGATCCCGCCCTGTCTACCTATTCAGACGAAGAACTTGTTACTGCGCTAGAGATGCGTAGTCAGACAGGTAAAGGTTTAATTAAACAAACTGAACTTGACGTAATTCTGGAGCCAAGAACCTACATGAATGAAAACGCAATTCAAGTAGAACTCCTCAAGGTTCGGGCAAATGATGTATTTGGTTATGAACAGACGGGTAAATATAAACACGTAGGAAAAGGGATAAAGAAACGGAGTAGGGGACGGGAGCTATAATTGGAATTACTCATCTAATTATTTTGAATAATTAATCAATACTTTCTGGGCATACAAACTAAATCAATCCAGGGACGAATCCATTTTTTTTGAGGACAAACGTGACTTTTGGACACTTTTAATGTTATTGATAATCATAAACAGTTTACTTGTGCTGTTGGATATAGTTTCGGAAGCAATTAGGTTAGGAGTATAATTCACTCCTGATGAGCACACAAAACGAACAGCAACAATACGACTTCGTGTTACGAGCCGTGTTAACAACCAGCTTTGTTATTCTGGTGGTGCATGCTTATTACTTCTGTTATGATAGTTTGGAAGTAAGAGGATTTACCTGGACTTACGTGGACAATTTTCTGGTGAAAATGAACCGAAGATTTCATGTTTTCGATTCAACTCTGCACTCTAAACTGATTTGCTTATTTCTCCTATTAGCCTATGGCTGGGCCAATAAACCTAAAAAAGACCTGACCACGACTTGGGCGCAGGTATGGGCAAATGGCATCCCCGGATTACTACTATTCTTATGTAATTTCTTTTTATTAAGAATGGCCACTGTAAGGATGGATACCCGGAATACACTTTACATGGCCACAACCGTCGCTGGTTTTATTCTGCTGCTTAGTGCAGTTAGCCTGGCTAAACGAGTGCTCGGCTTCAACCTACGGGACGACCCTTACAATGAAGAAAATGAACAGTTCCTCCATCAGGAAGAGAAGCTGGAGAATAAAGACTCGGTCAATATACCAATTAACTACGTATATCAGAAGAAAAATCGGCAGGGGTGGGTTAACATCATTAACCCCTACCGAGCCACAATGATCGTCGGCACACCCGGTTCCGGGAAGTCGTTTGCCGTATTAAATAATTTTATTCGGCAGCACATCGAGAAGGGTTTTTCGATGATGGTCTATGACATCAAATACCCGACTTTAACCAGGATTGCTTACACCTACTACCTGAACAATAAAGATAAGTATCCAGAATTAAACAAAAATAGGGATACTGGCGAAAAAGGAGTGGTTCCCCTCTTTTGTAATGTCAACTTTGACAAGCCGCGCGAATCACTGCGTATCAACCCTCTTTTGCCGACCAAGATGACTGATATTCAGGATGCACTGGAAGCCGCCAAAATTATTATGTATAACATTAACCGGAGTTGGATTGGAAAAGAAGGAGATTTCTTTGCAGACTCTGCGGTGAACTTCCTGACATCTGTTATCTGGTTTTTAAAAAAATACGATGATCGTAAACTCGAAGAAGCTCGGCAGCAAGGGGGCGATCATGACGGACGATTTCTGTGCACCCTACCGCACACGATTGAATTGATTGCCACGGTTAAGGAAAAGCTATTTCCCATCCTGCAATCAGAAGAAGACATCGAATTGTTGTTAAGCCCTTTTGCCTCTGCCTTGCTCAAAGGGGCCAACAATCAGTTGGAAGGTCAAATAGCGTCAGCGCTTATTGCCCTAAGCCGCGTGGCCAGTCCCGCTTTGTACTGGGTGATGACGGGCAATGACTTTAGTTTGGATATCAACAATCCTAAAGAACCGAAGATCCTTTGTCTCGGAAACAACCAGGAAAGAAAGGATACTCAGGGTATTGTCATTGGCCTCATCAATTCCCGTATGGTAAAATTGATTAATAAGGAGAGCCAGTTAAAGTGCTCTATCATCGTCGATGAGTTGCCGACAATCTACTTGATGGGCTTAGATAACCTCATTGCTACGGCCAGGAGCAATAAAATCTCAACTTGTTTAGGCATTCAGGATTATACCCAAATCAAAAAAATGTACGGGGATAAGGAAGCCGCAGCTATCTGGACGATCATCGGTAACATTTTCGCAGGCCAGGTACTGGGCGAAACGGCTAAGGATCTGTCGAGCCGGTTTGGAAAAATCCGCCAGCAGAGCCGGTCGGTCTCCATCAATGAACGCGATACCAATGTGAGTCTTTCCGAACGGATGGAACCCTTGATTCCAGAATCCAAAATATCTACTCTATCACAAGGGTCGTTTGTGGGGAGCGTGGCCGACAATTTCGATCAGAAAGTAAAACTTAAAACGTTTAACGGGGAATTAGTTGTCGAACCGCAAATGCTGGAGCAACTCAGGAATTTAAATGATATTCCAGTTCGACCCGAAATGGAAAACTATACGGACGAGCAAATGAATCAATTGGTAGCTGATAATTTTAAACAAGTAAAGCGGGAGATAAAAATGCTGGTTGAGTCCGAATTAGAACGGTTGAATAATGATCCCTCTTTGCAACATCTGGTCAGTCAGTATCAGGAAGCTGACGAGGGCTAACGCTTAAATATGGGGTTGAAGGAATGTGTAGGTTAACAGGAACGACCTGTGTTAAATCGGAACAAATTCTAAACCTACTTACGGGACGGGTTGGTCGTTGATTTAACCGATCTGGATAAGAGAAAGCAGTAGGGGAGGGGATCGACTACCTGCCCATTATATCGGACGCCATAGTGCAAATGCGGTCCGGTTGTTAAGCCCGACGCACCCACCCGGCCGATGACTTGACCACGGTTCACGAAATCGCCCGGCTTAACCCCCGTTGACAGGAGATGGCCGTATAGAGTTTGATGCCCACGACCATGTGTAAGGTAAATGGCCAGGCCTATGCCATCTGGTTGATTGACGATTTGGCGGCAGTATCCGTCGGCCGTGGCATACACCAGAGTTCCCATAGGGGCGGGTAGATCGATGCCAGTATGGGAAACCAAGCCACCCAAAACCGGGTGTTGCCGCAAGCCGAAGGCAGAACTCATTCGGGTTCGTACCAGACCCGTAGATTTATTGGCAATGACGAAAAAAGGTAAGATGGAAGGTATATCACGCAAACGGTTAAGTGAACGTTCTCGGACGTTAAGCAATCTCCGTCCCGAAACCTCCTCTGCCCGCATAGCGGCAACGCGCAATGTGGCTAAACTGTCTACGTACCGTAAAAACTGTAAGCTATCCTTAACTGGATCGGTAGCCAAGGGCTGGGAAGAACCCTTGATTAAACTTGTTTGAGGGGTCTTATCCAAATATGTAATCGGAAATGAATGATTCTCTTTATGACGGACAGAATCGGTATCATTTGGTTGTGCATAAGCCGCTGAGGTAAGCTTAGCTGGCGACGTAAAAATCCCCTGAGCTCGACCTGTCTGACAAATCAATAGAATCGCTGAAATTGAGAGTAACAGTTTAGAGACGTGCATAAACAAAAATAATAAGATTAAGTCTTGCAGGCTATAGCTGTATGCACTGAAGATGTTATCAACAGCTTGTCGGTGCTTTTCGGAAAGCAAGCCTGGTGATCGGATCGAAAGTGGAGTAACGTAAAAAGGTAGACGCTAACCAACTAATTTTATGGCAAAACAGAAATTTCCAAAAAAGTCGCCCAGCTTAAAAATTACGCCTGTGGCGGAGGTTGCGCCCGAAGCGGAACAGCTCAAGGAACAGTTTTACGAACTATTACTGCCTGAGGAGTACGAAGAGCTTCGGCAGTATCTGGGCAACGACGGATTCTTGAGTAACGATGAAATAACCACAGCTCTGCGCGATGCCCGGTTAGAGAAGGATGAATTATCCGAAAAATTATCGGCTTTACAGTTGCCTAACAAAGACGAAACCTTACGTGAAAAGTTGACGGATTACTTGTGGGAGCTTCACCAAATCATTCAGGACCCGGCCTTAGAAAAAATTCGAGCGGATCGATATTACCAAGTTGAAACCGTGCAGCCCATTCCGGATGCTGAACGGACGACGGCCGAAGTCGACCAGGAAACCCGGCAGCGTAAAGCAGACAGAAGCCTTGAAATCGTCAATGGAGGGTTAATCGCTAATTTCCTTCACAACTTTAAAAAAGCCTATAAGCTCGAAGAACCCCCTCATATTGAAATGGGAAAAAAGACGCGCTATCAATGGCAGGACGTTGGAGCGTCCTTGGAAAAAATGGGCATTACGCGGGAAATTATGGTAGAAACTGGCAACCTGGACAGGTTATTAAAAGGTGAAAAAACAGGACTCATTGACTTCAAGTCGGAATACAATGGCCAGGAAACTTTGCTACGGGGTAAAATTTATTTAGTAAAACACGGAGAAGAAGTCATACCTTATTTTCAGACGGTCAAGCAAACCTTACAAGTGCCTGATCAAAAATGGGGATACAGTTTTAGTCAGGATGATAAAGAAACCCTAAAACAAAAAGGGGAGTTGGGTAAGCTGGTTGAATTGGAGGAGTTAAAGACGAAACAAAAATTTAAGGCGTACATCGGAGTCGATCAGGAGACCAATTCCTTAACGGCATGGCGGGCAGACCGGGTTTATATACCCATGCAGATTAAAGGCGTGACTTTGTCGAAAGAGCAGCAGGAAACTTTGCAACAGGGTGGGGCTATTCGCTTAACGGGCCTGACCAGTGAAAACGGTCAAAAATACGAAGCAGATATTCAACTTTCAGCGGGTAAGCGGAGTTTGAGTTTCACTCCGCCATCGGCGGTTATCAAGCAGACGTTAGATCAGAAAACAGCTAAGGATTTAGATCGCGCATCGAATGAGTTGCAAGGTACGTCTGTAGGCAACTCCACCACAAAAAATAAGTTGCCGGAGCAAAAACAGAAAAAAGCGGAAGCTAAGCAAAAAGGCATTGATCCCGAATTGTCCAAAGCGAATGGCCAAGCAGTTAAAAAGGAAGCCACTAAAAAACAGGGCAAAAAGGCTAAGGCTCAGAAAGATCAGAGCCATAGCCTTGCGTGAAGCTTTATTGCCGTGCCCAGGTTAGGGTTACTTCGTGCGGTTTATTGTCTTCGCTGTCGACTGGATCAATATGACGGTGCCAAACCATCGACATCGGATCAACCGTTACATTATAGTAATCACCGGATTCGTAAGGCGACAGGATGCTGAGGGTAGAGCCGGAAGCTTTCCAAATGCCATTTTCGGCAAAACCAAACAAGGTCAATGTGCGGGAATTACACTTGTCGGACGTTGTGCGCGAAATTTTACCAGCACTGGTCATATTCATACGGAAATTAGTAATGCATTCGTCTCCGATTTGCTGGCGGTAAGCGCCCAATAAATCCGTTACATTCGTACCCCAAACGCCGGTTTCAGCCGGATCTATAGTCAATGCCTGAAGTTTCCAGGTACCGGCTACTAAGGCAGGATCAAAGGCGGGGGTGAGGTCATCGCTACTTTTTTTACAACTCAATACGGAAAAAAGGGTAAAGAAAAGAATTAAACGTTTCATGGTAATTTGTCTATAATTGGATAAAAATATGCCTACCTACAGCCAACCCAGTTTTCAGGATTATCGGAATCAAATATCGATTATCGAATTAGCCTTACACGCTGGGTACGAATGGCAACCTAAAAAAGGAAAAACCTTGCCGGTATTATACCATCCTGGCTTCGACGACCATATCGTCGTTAAGAATCCAAATGATTCGGCAAATCAAGTTTATTTTAAGGCTGGTTCCTACTCGGATCGCGGTACTTTGATCAATTTTGTCTCGAATCGTTTAACAGCCTGTTTCAGTCAATTCAATAATCCTAACCGTACCCAGGCCCAGTGCATTAACGATGTGCTTAAGGATTACTTAGGTATCGTGCCCGAGCGAAAACAATCGGTCAAAAAGCTGGAGAACTTCATTCACCAAAGTTTCCGCGAAGTCGGCACCGAAAAAGAGTTTTCCCTGGAGCATTATAAACTTGGCCAACTGCCGGACAAAAACTATTTGACCCAAGAGCGGTACATTAACCCCGCACTCCTCAACTCCCCTCAGTTTTCTGGAACTGTGGCCGTTCAGCGCATTTATTTTGACGAGGGGAAACCTGTGTCGCTGGGCGCGACCGAAACCCCACCGAAGGAAAAGCACGTCGTAGAAAACATCGCATTCCCCTACATTCCTTCTGATGGGGAAGCCATTAATGGCCTTGAACTTCGCACGGCTACCTTCAAGTCGCACGCGCCGGGTTCGGAGCGCGGTCAGGGCGTTTGGATTTCCAACCCCAATGAAACGCCCACTGAACGAATTGTGGTCGGTGAAAGCGCTATTGACTTGCTATCCTACCGTCAACTTGAAATCAGTACAGGTTTGCATCCCCAGGCGGACAGTCGGTACGCATCCATTGGTGGAAGTTTATCTTTAGACCATCTGACTACGCTGGCAAAATTCATGAATTCGTCAACCCAACTTGTCTTTGGGTTCGACAACGATGATAAAGGAGCTCGTTACGCGCTGACGGCCCTCACGACACTGTCTAAAGATGGTTTAGCCTTAACACAAGCCAGTCAACAGGGATACGTAGCTTTACAGATTCCAAGTATAAGATTGCAGGATCAATTCTCGAAGTTAATTGCGGAGCACAGCTTGACCATGCAGACATACATGCCTCAGGCAAGCGGGGAATTAAGTCAGGATATACGTAAGAATATGTTTTTTTGGCGAAACGGCGCGACTATACCTACTCTCGAAATACCCATCAACACAGCCTTGTTGAACACGGTCAATAATCAACTCATTCAGCATGGCCAGTTTACCCGCTCCGTGTCCATAGCTCGCCCACGCGGAAAAGATTTTAACGAGGATTTGAAGGCAGAGCAGCTCCGTCAGGTCAAACGACCGCTTTTATTCATTAATCCGGTCAAAAATCAAATCGTCAACCGGTTCGCTACTGAAGAAGACGCTCGTCAATATATTGAGAAGGAATTGATAAAGAAGGGAAAATTGGAAGCAATGCCCATCGGCACCGAGCTGCGCATTTTGAAAACAAACCCGAATAAACTACACCCTGAGCAATTGGGACACATTCGGATAGCTCCAACTGGTATTGAAAAAAATTTCACCGACGCCTTTAAAGCTCAGGCCAACCGGCAGCGTCATGAACCAAAATTGACGAATGAGCAAAGCCCATGAATCAGCATGAAAGCATAAAACAGTGAATCATCGTATAAAGGGTAGTTTTGCCGTTTCGTACAAAAACCGTCACTTGGGCGTTCGTTCGCTAGAGCCAGGGCGTGTGAGCGGAAAATCGATCAACGCTTTCCAGTCAAAAACTACCGGCGGCATCGTTCCATCAGAAAAATCATACTCGCCAGCCAAATTGATGTGATGCCAGGTATGGGTGGACGACTTCAGGATCGTTTTTAAGAGTTCGTCTCGCTCGATCGGTTTGCACTGACGAAGCTTCTCCGACAGGTACAACAGATTGTAGAAATTGATTGCGTTCATAATCAGCATGCGGCAACCGCTGGCAATATCCCGCTCTTGCTGGGTTGGCCAGTCAAACGAACCATTGTTGCCCAGCGTGACGGCGAGGCTGAACTTGTTACTGTGTTCGACCTTGCTTAACATGCCTTCAATACTGGCTCGTAGCTGAACATCATCCACTACGCGCAGAATCAGATCTGTTTTGTAAAGCCGTCCCAAGTCACGTAAGGCTTTGTGGAGCGGATGTTGCCGGGCGTATGAGTTGAGCCGTTTTAGTAAGGTGGAAGGCCGCACATACCCCAGTTTTTGCGAACAAATGAAGCGGAGTACATCGTCCCAGTAGGCCACCAGATGCTCGTAATCAATGCGCCAGGAAGGAATGATTTTATACCCCTTGGCCTTGTAGAGACTCACCGCATCCAGACTGTAGAGTTGTTGCCGATGCGGCTGCACAAAACGCGGTCGGAAGTCAATGCCCAGCAGGCCCATCACAGCAAAGTTGATTTCCGAAAAGCCGTGCATATCCGTCGCATGCGCATCGGTTTGAATCACTTGATTATGTAACACTACATCCAGTACGTAGCCCGACTCACGCTCGGCCGCGTTGATAACAACCGTATAGATAAGCTGGCCAGCTTCGTCCAAGCCTGAGTATACGCAAACCCCTTCGCCATTGCCGAAATATTTGTAGGAGGCCGAAGCGCGCAAAGAAGGTACGGATACATCATACTTCTGGCCGTCGCTACCCGTCAAAATGAAGCCTTCTTTTCGGCGGAATAAATCCGTTAAGGGCAGGGCATTGCTGTGACTAACAATACAATCGTTTGCTTCCAGCACCATCTGGGGCGAAAAGTACTGAGTGGCTACTGTTTCCAGCGTATGAACCGAGATGTCTTTGGAGATTAGGGCCATTTTACGGATGCCGATGTTTTCCCCATAGCCAATAATGGCCGCCAGCAGTAAGCGAATGTCGGGCCGGGTGGGTTTCTGACCAAAACCCAGTGTACGTCGTCAAGTAAAAGTGGACAAATAGGGTGAAAAGGGGCAGAGACAATTCAGTAAATTGTTTCACCTAAATCACCTTAGTTATGTCCAATTCAGCCAAAAAATCTCCCCCTAGCCGCTCTAAAACGGCTCCATCAACTTCAGCATCCTCTGAGCGCAAACCAGCCCTATCCATTATTAAAGACATTCAGCGTCAAACTCGACGACAATACACCGCGGAAGAAAAAATCCGCATTGTCTTGGAAGGCCTACAGGGTGAGCAGTCGGTAGCCGAAATCTGCCGACGAGAAGGCCTCAACACCAATATCTATTATCGGTGGAGCAAAGAGTTTTTGGAAGCAGGCAAAAAACGCCTTGCCGGTGATACCACTCGGGAAGCCACCGCCCCCGAAGTGCAATCCATCAAGTCCGAGAATGGTGCTCTCAAACAGTTGGTAGCCGAACTGAGCTTGGAGAATCGGCTGTTAAAAAAAAGCCTCAAAGCAGACGATTAATCCCTATCACCATATGACTCAGTCCGAAAAGATGGAGATTATAACTCTAGTTGAACAGTCCCCGCTTAGCGTGAAAGCTACTTTGCGCGAATTGGGCATCCATCGGTCAACCTTCTACGAATGGTATAAACGCTATTTAAGCAATGGCTTTGATGGGTTGGCTGATCAGCCTTATCGACGTACCAGTGCTTGGAATCAACTTCCTTCCGTTGAGAAAAGCCGGATTGTTGAACTAGCGTTCGAGCGCCCTGACCTCTCGTGCCGGGAATTAGCCTGTCATATCGTTGATAATGAGGGCTGGTTTGTCTCGGAGTCTACAGTCTACCGTATCCTGAAAAGTCAGGGCTTGATCACGACACCCGCTTATCGGTTGATGGAAGCTGCTGACCACTTTTACAATCCAACTACGGCTCCCAATCAACTCTGGCAGACTGACTTTACGTATTTCAAGATCAAGCACTGGGGCTGGTATTATCTCTCGACCGTACTCGATGATTACTCTCGCTATATACTGGCTTGGGAGTTGTGTCCGGGTATGCAAGCGGTCGATGTGGAGCGAACGGTGCAAGCCGCTCTGCGAGCCAGCAGCCTAACTACTGGCCAGCGGCCTCGTATTCTGTCGGACAATGGTTCAGCGTACGTGTCTCGGTATCTGAAGGAGTATTTAAAAGGGGAAGGCATTGATCATGTTCGCAGCGCCCCGTTTCATCCCATGACCCAGGGTAAAATCGAACGCTATCACCGGTCGATGAAAAACGTGCTGCTCTTGGAGCACTATTACAGTCCTGATCAACTGAGTCAGCGCTTAACCGAGTGGGTGGAGTATTATAATCATCAGCGCTACCATGAATCACTAGACAATGTACGGCCAGTGGATGCTTATTGGGGCCACCAAGAGCAGATATTGGCCGAGCGGAAAAAAACTAAGCAACTAACTTTGTCCCAAAGGCGGAAAAGTCATATTTTTCAGCGTGTACAAAGCAGTTAAAACCGTCTCTTCTCTTTTCACCCGCATCTGTCCACTTTTGGCTGACGACGTACAGATTATGGAGGTACTACGGCGCTTACAACTCTAATACCTATCCTTAAAATCAATTGGAGGTTTTCCTGAACGATTTCCAGCGTGACCCGTCCTGAAATCATCCGATTGTGCAAGCACCATTGAATATCAAGGACGAATCAATAAATGGCAGGTATCGTTACTATTGTGCTGGCTTACTAATTGTCAAATTTAATCCGCTCCTTATGACATTAAATAACTTCAGTCATTTAATGTGGTCAGACGAATGAAATTTACAGAATAGGAAATTTTAGACTCATCGCCATTGTGTGGGTACGTGAACCTTGTGTTCGCGGCCGTAACTCAATTCGCGGGGTCAGTACTTAGCCTGCTCAGCAACGGGTACTGTAAACAACTCATCGACTGTCGAACAAAATAAGGTTTGCCACCGTTTGAAGTACTTTGAAGTACGCTGACTCCAAGAAGGGCGTCAGGTTTTTCTCGACGTGCTATTAAATTATATTCAAAGCGGGCCAAGCAAGGTTGAATAGCAGCTGCGCCCCCAGGTCCACAATTTGCAGAAAGTGGGTGGCCACCCTCACCCGCGCTACCAGCATACCGATCGTCCCTGTATCTTCATCGAAGAAGACCTGATCGTAAAAGGCATCGATCAGCCGGTCAAGATCGGCGCGGTTGGTGATATTAGCTATGAAAAAAATGTGTATTTCCTGGAATAACTAAACTGGTATGTGGTATGGTCTAACGCCGTTCCTTTGTGTAGTTACTTCGGTGAAGAGGACGCAGCCGTGGTTGGCGAGTCAAGGGCCTGTTCCTGTTGCGAACGTCCGGAAACGGGGCGGGGCACTTTCTCCGAGGACGATTTCAGAACAGCTTTCACTTCGGCCATATTGACAACCGGCAGAAACTTAGCAAACAGTAAAAACAGGGTAAAAAATAGCCCCATCGTGAACAGAAAGTCGCTGATGTCGAACAGGGTAGGGTGAAACATGGCCCAGCTGGAAGGCAGGTAGTCGCGGTGGAGCGAGGTAACAATAATTACGAATCGCTCGAACCACATACCGATGTTAACCACCACCGCCAGCACAAACGACCAGATGACACTCCGCCGAATTGTACGGGACCAAAACAACTGGGGCGTAATGACATTGCAGGTCATCATCGTGGCGTAGGCCCACCAGTAGGGGCCAGTGGCCCGGTTAAGGAACGCGAACCGTTCAAACTCATTGACCGAATACCAGGCAATGAACAATTCAGTTAAATAAGCTACCCCTACGATGGAGCCGGTAAGCACAATGATTTGGTTCATCGAATCGATGTGCTCTACGGTGATGTAATCTTCCAGTCGAAAGACCACCCGCGTGACCAGCATCAGGTTTTGTACCATCGCGAAGCCCGAAAAAATGGCCCCGGCCACGAAGTAAGGCGGAAAGATGGTGGTATGCCAGCCGGGAATGAGTGAGGTAGCAAAGTCCATACTGACAATTGAATGCACAGACAGCACCAGGGGGGTAGCAACCCCGGCTAAAATCAGGCTCATATATTCGTAACGAGCCCACGTTTTAGCCGAGCCGTTCCAGCCCAGCGCCAGCGCACCATAGATGTAGCGCGAGATGCGATTACGTGCCCGGTCACGGATGGTCGCCAGGTCTGGTACCAGCCCCATGTACCAGAATACCAGGGAGACCGTGAAATAGGTACTGATGGCAAATACGTCCCAGACTAAGGGCGATTTAAAATTGACCCAGAGCGACCCCAACGTGTTAGGAAGCGGTAAGGCCCAATAAGCCAGCCAGGGCCGCCCCATATGCAGCATAATGAACATGGCGGCACAGATGACAGCAAAGATGGTCATCGCTTCAGCGGACCTGTTTACGGATGTACGCCATTTTTGGCGAAACAGCAGCAGCACAGCCGAAATTAAGGTACCGGCGTGTCCGATGCCCACCCACCAGACAAAATTGGTGATGTCCCAGGCCCAGCCAATAGTTTTATTGAGCCCCCATACGCCCAGGCCCTGCCACCAGGTCCAAAATACACAGGCCGTACCATATACTAAAACCGTGAGCGCTAGACCAAACCCGATTTTCCATTCCCGGGTGGGCCAGGCTTCGACCTGACGGCAAATGTCTTCAGTAACATCGGCATACGTTTTGCCTCCCGTCACCAAGGGCGCTCTGACTGATGCGGTAACAGAACCATGCCGGGTAGGAGATTGCGTTTCCATAATGGTGGTTGAGTAGAGGGTAAAATTTGGTATAGTCCCCCTTTATTAGGGGCACCGCAATGATACGTAGCTAGCTTGTTTTACAGATGAAGGCATCTAATAGGATGCATTAAATAATTCTAAAGCCGTGTATTTGGCTATGTAGGATTTGTTGCCAGACAGGTTGTAGATCGATATGCGTATTCTAATTGTTGAGGATGAGATTAAACTGGCACTTTCGCTCAGGCGTGGTCTGGAAGAATGTGGCTTTACGGCTTCGGTGGCGCTAGATGGAACCGCTGCCCAACGGGTGCTGGCGTTGGGCGACGTGACGCTGATGCTGCTCGACATTGGCCTGCCGGATGTGGATGGGCTCACCCTGTGCCGACAGATGCGGAGCCACTACCCCCAGGTTCCCGTTATTATACTGACGGCCCTGGGGTCGTTAGACGATAAGCTGGCCGGCTTCGACGTGGGAGCCTCTGACTATATCGTTAAACCGTTTGAGTTCGGGGAGTTGCTGGCCCGAATTCGGGTGTGGCAAAAGCGTGCTGCATTATCGGGAGGAGACGAGACCCCCAACCTGCTAACCATCGCCGATCTGGTATTGAATGTCGCCGAAAGGCGGGTAAGCCGGGCAGGCCAACTGATTAACCTAGCCCCTCGGGAACTGGCATTGCTAGCCTATTTTTTACGTCATCCGGGTGTGATCATCAGTCGGCAACAAATCGCCGAGCACGTCTGGGACATCCCCGTTGACTCCGGCACCAACCTCATTGATGTGTATATCAATTCGCTGCGTAAAAAAATCGACCGCGATTTCCCCACTAAGTTGATCCATACGCGGAAAGGCATCGGGTATATGCTCAACGTAAGCCAGGAGGCTTGATGCGTCAATGGAAATTCGAACTCGCCTTGCGCTCACGTTTATCGCCTTTGTGCTGCCGGTGTTTCTCCTGCTACTCGGTACCTTTTATGTTTATTTCGACCAGTCTAAACACGACGATTTTCTGATCAAACTCCGCAACCGGGGTATCACGATGGCGCAGCTCCTGATGAAGAAACGCGTCATTCAGGAGCCGCTGCTTCGTCAGATCGATGAAAACACACACACCGCTTATTCGGATCGGCGGGTTGTCATATTTGACAATAAAAACCGACTAATGTACGATAGTGGCGAAATAGACAACCGGACCGAAACCCACTCACCCATCTCCATTAACGCCCATTTGCTGAGCCAGATTGGTCCAGGACGGGAAGTACGCCTGGCCAATGGCCGACGAAGTGGCCTGGGTCTGCTGGTAGAGCAACCAGGGCAGCGGCTCAAGGTAATTAGCTACGCCATTGATGATTATGGCGTGCGTACGATGAATGAGGCCTTGGCTGTTATGGGGTTTACCTTCGGCGTAACGGTGTTGCTAATGGTCGGACTAAGCCGCTTATTTGCCAGCCGAGCGGTCAGCCCCATTGTCGACATGATTCAGCAGATCAATCAGATCACACCTTCGAACGTAGACACCCGCTTGACCACGTCGAGTCATACCGATGAACTGGCGCAACTGGCGCGAACCTTCAATCAGATGCTCGACCGGTTATCCGCCTTTGAATTACAGCGTAGCTTTATTGCTAATGCGTCACATGAATTACGGACTCCCTTGTCGGTACTGACCAACCAAATCGAGGTGGCGCTAATGAAGCCCCGCCCAGCCGCCGAATACGAACAGCTATTGACCTCGCTGCGGGAGGATATCAGCCAGCTCAATACCCTTTCGAATGGGTTACTTGAGCTGGCGCAATTAGAAAATCGGCAAGTGAACGAAGGTGGAGCAGTCGTGGCCCTTGATGACGTATTATACGAAGCCGTAGGGCTGATGATCCGGAAGCAGCCCACTTACCGCATCACGCTGGGCGCATCCACCGCACCAGCGGACCGGCCGGGCGAATCCACGCTGGGCGAATCCACGCCGGGTGTCACATCGGATGAGGCCTTACCCGACGTGACGTTGAATGGGGACCCGTCGTTGTTGAAATCGGCCTTTATCAACTTGATCGATAATGGGTGTAAATTCTCGGCCAGTCATCATGTCCAGCTCACGGTCGTCGTCTGTGATACATCAGTTGAGGTAGTCGTTTCGGATCAGGGCATGGGGATTGCCGCAGACGAACTGGATTATATCTTTCAGCCCTTTTATCGGGCCACGAACGCCCGCGCCATCAAAGGCAGCGGTATCGGCCTTTCGATGACCCGTCGGATCATCCAACTCCACGGTGGCTCTCTGACGGTCAACTCGCAACTGGGGCGAGGAACGGCTTGTACGGTGTCTTTACCTCATCGACAACCCTCGGATAATAAGATTACGTAGCGTGGTGTCGAAGGCGGCAGCGATAGCTGGTTACGATCGGAACGATTTTTAGGATACCCCCCGCTACAAGGCCTACGTTGTTCTATTTTCGATCTTTTCAAACCTATCGGTTCCCCATTGGTACAAAACAAGAAGAACAATCTAAAAGAGGTTAAGCCCTACGTTGCCTATACCCGTTTAGTAAACATTATTAAGCTAGTCTGTATCGTTGTTAAGCGTACGGATCTAATGGAGCCAGATTCAGACTTGCCGACCTAGTCAGTTAATTTGATTTTTCGCTAGTAGTTATGCCCTCACCTGAACCTGACCGGCCTTTACTCGGCTACTAAGTTACGCATGATCTAGTCTAGTATCCAGTTAAAGGGAGCAGGTAGAATAGGGTAGCCTACACTAGATACACGAATAGGCCTGATAGTATCAAGAGTCCGTCCAGATAGGCATAATACCAATAATCAGATATCCAATTCGGAATAGACTGAACGCTTCCAGCTAATAGCAACATGGGCGTACCTATACCCATTATAGATCGAAATGTCATTCCAAGTAGATACAGCATCACCAGTGACACCGTGAAGCAGCCCGCCAGACCATAAAACATATAAAGTGCCCGCTGGTGGGTCATCATCGACACGAGAGTCAGCCATCTCGAATGCCTATCGTCATCTCGATCCCGGTAATCGAACCAAAAGCATAGACAATAAATGAATATAAATCTGTTTAGCGCCCACAGGCTCATCGTAGCTGTCCAGGCAGCAGTAGCCACAAAAAGTGGTAACACCGCCGTCACGTAGGTCCAGACAAAAGCCAGGTAGGCTGTTTTGAGAATAGCAATCTGGCGCAGATATCGAAACGGGCGCTGGTCAATTTTAGGTGCCGTATAGAGAAAGGTAGCTACGATAAGAGGCATTAAATAGCATAGATAGGGTATCAATTGACTCAACAAAGCCAGCAAGAGCACGGAGGAACCAATAAATATCCCTAGTAGGGTAGGCTTATGACGCCTATTCCATTGGTTGCGCTCACGCTGATTTACCGCTGTGGGCGTCAGATACCAGTGCAGGGCATAGCTGCTTAAGGTCCCTAGGAAAATAAAGAGCAGGAAACGAGCAGGAAGTTTGAGGTGAAACAAACGGGCCGTCATCCAACACATCACCACCGCACCTAGGGCTATACAAGTATTACTGAACAGAAAAAACTGAAGAAAGGCAATAGAAAGTTTACGCGCTTGCTTGGGCATTATTTTTTGTTGACGATCAGTGAACATTAAACGGGCGTTTTCACCGCTTCTAGTTACGTTTAGAGGAGCGTATCGATACGTATTAATACCAGGAAACCAGTTTGATCATTCGGTTCCGCTCAACGGACCTGATTTTCAAGATGTCGGCTTCCCTTTCTTAGAATAGGCAAATCGTTTGCTTAGGGACTTTCTGACCGAAATATGTTTTTCTCGGTGCGTATATTCACGCAAACCCGTCTGATAGGCTGAAAACAAATTGGTGTAATCGAGAATACGAATAGTCGACTCGTCGGCCGACACAACCATCAGCATATCGACCTGTTTACGCGTCATTAGATCAATGGCGTCCTTCAACGAACTGGTAGGCGAAATAGACGGATACTGCTTAGCGGCCATCACGACATGCAGTGGAGCGGTTTGATCGGGGTAAGTGATGAGGGCTGACAAACTCACGATGCCACGGAAGTGGTGATCGGTATCCAGTACGACAAACCGCTGGCTTTTGGTGGCGGCTTGCCGAAGGTATTGATAGACCTCAGGCACGGTACTTGTATCGGCTAAGAAAACCTCACTCCGGGTAGCCACTTCCCCGACGGTCCATTGCTCCAACCAATCCGACTCGTACGATTCTGGGGTTTTAGTACCCCGGCGGGCAATCTTCTCGGTCATGATGGTATTTTCCATCAATAAAAATGAGATACTGTATGAACCGGCGCAAGCGGCCAGCAGGGGCAGCAGGCTGTTGGTCTGATGGGTTGTTTCTAAGGCAAAAACAATGGAGGTCAACACCGCCCGGCTGGCCCCGGCAAACAGGGCCGACATACCGACCAGAGCGGCCAGGGGCAGGTTGATCGCAAGGCCAGGAAACACTCCTTCAATGGCATGACCAGCCAGTGCTCCGATGGCTCCACCAATGGTCAATAGCGGAGCCAAGGTACCGCCGGATGTGCCGCTACCCAGGGAGATGGACCACGAGAGGAGTTTAAACAGACACAACGACAGAATAAGCGACAGGGGCATTGTCCCCGACAGAATATCGGTGATGTTCCGGTAGCCTACCCCCAGGGTTTTAGGAGCAACGTAACCAATAAGGCCCACTGCCAGTCCCCCCAGCGCGGGCCACCACATCCAGTGAAGGGGTAGTTTTTCAAAACCATCTTCAATAAAATACACCAGCCTGGTTATAACGACCGATAGTACGCCAATCAGCAGGCCAATTGCACTGTAGGCCAGCAAAGCGGCATTGCTGGCTTCGGGAATGGTTTCGGATAGGGCAAAAACCGGATCGGTGCCAAAAAGCAGATGGTGACCGGCGGCCCCCGTAATACAGGCCAGCGCAACGGGAATGATCGAGCGGGCCGAGAACTCGAACAATAGCAGCTCGATAGCCAGGAAAATAGCGGCTAAGGGTGTACCAAAAATAGTGGCCATCCCGGCCGTAGCCCCAGCAGCCAGCAACGTTTTTCGCTCGCTATCGCTGATGGTAAGAATCTGGCCGATGGTGGAGCCAAGGGCTCCACCCGTCGCAATGATGGGACCTTCAGCACCAAAAGGTCCCCCTGTTCCAATTGAGATGGCCGCTGAGATGGGTTTCAAAAAGGCGATAATGGGTTTAATCCGGCTTTTATTGACCAGAATCTGCTCCATGGCTTCCGGAATGCCGTGACCCCTGATGGCTTTGGAGCCATAAAAAGCCATCAGGCCCACTAGTATTCCGCCCACCGCTGGTAAGGCAATGACCCACAGGCCTAGTGTCGCATTGACCGGACTGCTCTCGGCCAATGACCACCGCCCAAAGAAAGAAAGGTTGGTCACTAAATTGATAAGGCCAACCAGTAGGCGGGCAATCAGCGCTACACCAGCCGCCAGCCCTACGGCCAGCATGGCTATATATAGAATGCGCTTTTTTGAGCTGGTTCGCTTCGGTTTTAGCGGTTCCTCATTAAGAAACTGTCTCAATGATGTAGAAATGGGGATGGGTTCCAGCCTGATAGGGTGGTGATGCATATGGGGAAACGAATAATATGATTTATATCATAGTTAATTCATTATTGTATAAAATGGTTTGCCGATATTTGTGATTTGAATAATACTATAAGTAAACCTATGCTGAAGCTGATAGCACGGAGGCAATACCGGATCGTTCGGTATGTGGTGTATCGTCAGACGCTGATCGAACCCGCCGATCACTTCTGGACATTCGTCGGGACCTTTACGGCCATTGCTTCGTTGGGGTTACTTAACCAGTCGCATCTAATTCAGCAGGACAGTGTGTTTCTGATTGGATCATTCGGAGCCTCCTGCGTGTTGATCTTTGGGGCCACTCAAAGTCCCTTGGCTCAGCCCAGAAACCTAGTTGGGGGGCATTTGCTGGCTTCGGTTATTGGGGTGAGTATCTACAAGCTGCTGCCCGACCAGCTATGGCTGGCAGCAGCACTGGCCGTTTCGCTGTCCATTGTGGGTATGCAAATCACCAGAACCATGCATCCACCGGCGGGTGCGACGGCTCTGATTGCCAACATTGGCTCCGATAAAATAAAAGCGCTGGGCTTTTACTACGTACTGACCCCCGTGTTGACGGGGGTATCGATTTTACTCGTTATGGCACTGATCGTTAATAATATCCCTTCGAACCGGTCTTACCCTAGCCAGCCGATCCGACTGACAAGACGCCTGGGCAGGTGGCATAAGCCCCTAAAATACTTGCGCCACCGGGCAGCTTCCCGAAAACGGGCACGCGCCCAAGTCATTCCATGAAAATTACTAAAACCTCCTGTGATTTAAGCAGTTGCCTACTCTGCAAAAACAGTGTGGCGGGCTGGCTTCCCCTGATCGATGCGAATCGACAGATGCTGTCCTTCAAAAAAAAAGAGGTGATTTTTTCGGAGGGGAGCCTGGTAGCAGGGGTCTATTTCGTCTATAAGGGCACCGTCAAAATCCACAAGGCATGGAGCCCCCAAAAAGAACTGATCCTGAGCTTCGCCCGGAAAGGTGACATGATTGGCTATCGGGCACTGGGCAACGACCAGATTCTGCCTATCACCGCCACCGCGTTAGACGACGTTACCCTATGCTTTGTCGCGTTACCTTTTTTTGAACTTTCCCTCCAGTCCAGTCATCCACTTACCTACGCGCTGATGAGGTTTTACGCCAATGCCTTGCAGGAAGCCGAAAAACGGATGCGTAATCTGGCCCTGATGGACGTAAAAGGCCGGGTGGCCGAAACGCTGCTAATGCTGCACCATAAATTTGGAGCGGACGAAATGGGGCAGATCGCGATGAACCTAACCCGTCAGGTGATGGCGGCCTACGCGGGCACGACCTACGAAACATTTTTTCGTATGCTCAACGAGCTAAAAGCCGAAGGGTTGATTCAGCAGACCGACGAGAGCCTGATTCTGCTGGATGCCGAGAAACTGGCGACCCTGACCCATACCGATCCCTAATCCCGGACGATGCCCGTCGGGCCACAATACGTTATGATGAAAAAACAGGCATTTCATACCTACCAGCTTCAGGAGTATCCCGATAATTCGACGGCGAAGGGTGGGTTTTACATGATCCGGCTCCGGGACCTCATCCGGCAAATCAAAACGATTGACCAGCCCCATGCGCATTCGTTTCACCTGCTGCTGTACCTATGGAAAGGGTCAGGTACGCACACAATTGATGGTCAGACGTACTGCGTTACACCCCCACAACTATACTTCCTGACGCCGGGTCAGGTTCACGGCTGGTCACTAACCGATGATACGGAAGGGTATCTACTTTTCTTCGAGGCAGCTTTTTTCCAGGCTCGCTACCCGAAACGGCTGTTTGATTATACCTTTTTTCGGGCCGACCGAACCACCTCCCTACTAACACTTTCGGCTGATGCCCGTAGGGTACCCACCCTTTTCGACTGGGCCTATCAGGCATTTATCCTTCCCCATACCCAGCACACGGAGGTATTTGCTTCGCTGCTTCATTTGCTGCTCGAACAGGTCAGCGATCTCTACGATCAGGCAAATCCCGCCTGTCAACTAAACAGGAGCAGCCTGGTGAATCGGTTTGTCGAATTGCTCGACACGCAGTTTATTCACCAGAAAACCTGCGCCAGCTACGCCGGGCAGTTAGGCATTAGCCCCAATTATCTCAACCACTGCTGCCGCCAACAGATGGGCAAAACCGCCAGTCAACTCATCTACGACCGCCTACTGGCAGAAATCGGCCGGCTGCTGCTCAATACCGATCTGCCCATTAAAGCAGTTAGTTACGCCGTTGGTTTTTCGGATTCGGCTTATTTCTCCCGGTTCGTTCACAAGCATACGGGGCAAACCCCGCAACAAATCAGGCAGCAAGCCAATAATCGTTGATTTGTCCTGATTGGGGCTGGCTTTGTCTATTGATGGCCCAGGGGGATACTGGTAATTTTGTTCCTATCCAACGCATAATAACGCGCCGACAGGTAAACGCACCGACAGGTACTGGTTGCCAGTGTCGCTGCCCGCCAATTTTCCCAATTGTCATGCATGAAACCGTGATTCCATTTCCCAGTACGCATCCCAACGAGCCGCAATCAGTCTGGTTCCGTTATGTGTTCAGTACCGACCACAAAGTGATTGCCAAACAGTATCTAATTACAGGGATTGTCTGGTCAATCATCGGGGTAGCCCTGTCGGTCATGTTCCGGCTTCAGCTGGGTTTTCCGGGCATGAAACTGAATTTTCTGCGCCCCGTACTAGGCACCTGGATTACTGAATCGGGTAAAATTGATCCTGATTTTTACCTGGCCTTAGTCACGATGCACGGCACGATCATGGTCTTTTTTGTGCTGACAGCAGGACTAAGTGGCACGTTTTCCAACTTCCTGATTCCCCTCCAGATTGGCGCCCGCGATATGGCATCGGGTTTTCTGAATATGCTTTCGTACTGGTTCTTTTTCGTTTCCAGCGTGATCATGTTTTCCTCGCTGTTTATCCAGACGGGCCCTGCTGCTGGGGGCTGGGTCGTTTATCCGCCCCTGAGTGCCCTGCCGCAGGCACACAAAGGCTCCGAACTGGGCATGACACTTTGGCTCATCAGCATGGCCCTGTTCATTGTTTCTCAGCTACTGGGTGGCATCAACTACATCACAACGGTTATCAATCTACGAACCCGTGGCATGTCGTTCAGTAAGCTGCCACTCACCATCTGGGGCTTTTTATTAACGGCGGTATTGGGCCTGATTTCATTCCCCGTACTGTTTGCGGCGGTACTGCTGCTGATTTTCGACCGGAGTTTTGGCACTAGTTTTTACCTGTCCGAAATTTATATCAAGGGAGAAGCGCTGCCCAACGTAGGGGGGAGCCCCATTTTATTTCAGCATTTGTTCTGGTTCCTGGGGCACCCGGAAGTGTACATCGTTATCCTGCCCGCCTTTGGTATTATTTCGGAAGTCATGGCCACGAACGCCCGTAAACCTATTTTTGGTTACCGGGCCATGATTGCCTCCCTGATGGGCATCGCTTTCCTGTCGTTTGTGGTTTGGGCGCACCACATGTTTGTATCGGGGATGAACCCCTTTCTGGGATCAGTTTTCATGTTTTTAACGCTGATTATTGCGGTTCCTTCGGCCGTTAAGTCCTTTAATTATATCACTACTTTATGGCGTGGCAATCTCCATTTTACCCCGGCTATGCTGTTTGCCATTGGGTTCGTTTCCGTATTTATTTCGGGCGGGCTAACGGGTATTATCATGGGGAGTTCGGCTCTGGACATCCAGTTGCACGACACCTACTTTATCGTGGCACACTTTCACTTGGTGATGGGAGCCGCGTCGGCGTTTGGCTTACTGGCTGGTATTTATCACTGGTTTCCGAAGATGTTCGGGCGTATGATGAACGAACGGCTGGGGTATATCCACTTCTGGCTGACCTTCATTGGGGTTTACCTAATCTTTTTCCCGATGCACTACCTGGGCATTGCCGGTTTCCCCCGTCGATATTATTCCTTTACCAGTTACGATTTCATGAAGTCTACCTTCGTTGACATGAATAGTTTCATTACCATAGCGGCTGTTGTGACGTTTACGGCTCAGTGGATTTTTGTCTGGAATTTCTTCTACAGTATGGTCAAAGGCCGCAAAGCCACGCAGAATCCTTGGCGGTCAACTACCCTGGAGTGGACCGCACCTATCCATCCGGGTCATGGCAACTGGCCGGGCGAGATTCCGGCGGTCTATCGCTGGTCGTACGATTACAGCAAGCCGGGAGCCAGAGAAGATTTTATTCCCCAGAACGTGCCCTATTCGCAAACGCCTGAATCCAACCTGCCCCACGAAAACGAGCAGATTGCTTTTGAAAAAGAAATCAATGCCCAAAACCTGAACGACCCGTTTAAGCAACCGACCTAATCTTGTCATTCGTAAACTTGTTTCGGTGATGAAACTCATTTCAGGCCCCACGTTGGTGACGATCCCTCTTGAGAACGTTAAGCTCTATGCCGACTGGTGGATCCCTCAGCAGGCCGATGGACTTATTATTTTTTCAAATGGGAGTAGTTGTAGCCGGTTTAATTTGTGCAACCGGTTGCTGATGCAGCAATTTCATGAGCAGGGACTAGGTACGCTGCTAGTGGATTTATTGACTATTGAAGAAGATGAGGACTACAGTAATCGGTCGAATGTTGACTTACTAGCCACCCGCCTGGTGCAGGTAACCGACTGGTGTCGACGTCACCTGGATTTGCAGGAATTACCAATTGGCTATTTAGGAAATAACACGGCAGCCAGTAGTGCGTTGAAAGCAGCTACTCAACACTCCAATTCAGTACGAACGGTTGTCTCACGCGGGAGTAGACCTGACCGGATTCTAAGCCATCTAGCTAATGTACCGGTCCCTGTTTTACTGGTGGTAAGCCGTTTGGAAGGGTCATTTATTCGTAAAAATCAAAACGCTTACGATGAAAAGTACCTTAACCGAAACGTAACCATTGTTCGATTGGATTCACCTGATATAGCAGAGCGAGCTAGTATTCCTGAACAGGCCAGGCTGATGATTAACTGGTTCCGTACCCATTTATATAGCTGAACATTTAGATGCCCAACTGCCGGACCACAATGCGCGTGTTGGCCAGTTCATCACTAACGGCTACTCCACAGGACAGGCTTCGTATACCGTCGATTTCGACGACGCAGGTGCCGCAACTACCCATGCCACTGCACAAGCCAAACCCGACCACTGGGAGATAAGCTGAAATAAGGCTCATCAGTGAGTGGTATTTATTTCTATGTGTCTGTACCGGCCATTCTTCGCCCCGGTAGACCAGTGTAAATATGATCGTGTTTTTTCCCTGATTCATCAATGTATAGACGGGCATTCGTGTTGCTGGTGAACCGGCTTCCTATTGGTCTAACAAACAACTAACCTAAAATGCTTGAAAACCCTGCTTATTACCGTGTCGATCAGCACAGTAGCCACTAGTTCTTTGTTGGGCCAAAAGGTAACCTATTAATTATCGAGCCATATCCTGGATGTCTCCAAAGGAATGCCCGCCAGTGGGGTTTCGATCAAGCTGGAAAAACGCAATGGCCAAACGAACGCCTGGTTGCTGGTCGACGAAAAAGAAATCAATACCAACGGGCGCATCGCCGATTCCTTGCTGGTCCATACCTCGAATCCCGGTACCTACCAGCTACCCTACCGGGTGGAACCTTACTTTAAAAATAAAGAGGAGAGCTTTTATCCGTTCATCGAGGTGGTGTTTCAGTTGACAGGTACCAGTCATTACCACGTACCCATTACCCTGTCGGCCTACGGCTACTCGACGTATCGGGGCAATTGACTTTTTTACTAAACAGCATAAAAGGCATTGGGCGATTCAAACACCTTCTCAAGCGGCCTTTGGTTGTCACATTATAAAAACAATCAGGATGCTGACGATAAGCGTCATAAGCTATTCCTTTCCTGGAATAGCCTGGTTCAACACAGACACGCTGGCGCAGACAACTGACACATACCTGAGTGCTCAGGCGAGCGACCCGGTAAAGATGGGCTGGATGCAGGGATTTCCGCCCCCAAAGACAAGGGCTCAACGCAGCTGACGGGTCTTTTTCACGTTTCCGGCACTTCGTTACGGCGTGGTTTATATGTGCAAGTTTCTACCCACCGTTAACGTATCGGCAAGTCTGGGCGCGCCGTTCGCCCTGCCGGTTGCGCTCGACCCGGCCATTGACGCGGTAACGTTTCGGCCCCGGAACGCCGACCAGCCTATGAGCTGGGCCGCTTCGCTGAAAAAAAACTATTCCGACGGCATCCTGATTCTGCACCGGGGCCGGGTGTTGTACGGACGGTACTTTGCCACTCTGATCCCCACCAACCAGCAAGCCATGATGTCGCTGACCAAATCGATTACCGGATACCGGCCAGCGGGGCATGTATCCCCAACTTTAAGGTCAGGTACCACAGAACCAACCCCAGTAGTAGATAAAGCCCCTGTATCCGTACGCCCAGCCAATTGAACACACTGGTAATGAAGGTTTTCCTGACGGCCCTTGCCATTGTGGATGACCTCGGTGCGGTTCTGGTCATTGGCTTCTTTTACATCCCAGCTATCGATAGCCATTACCTGCTTAGCGCGGGTGGCCAAGGGCTGACATTAAGTGGTATCCGCTCACTCAGAAGCATAAAACAATGGTCAGGGCCAAGGCCATGTCGGTCGCCATGGGAATACACCAGCCGCCAGCGGTAAGCAAATGCCGGTTGACTAGCCAGAATAGCCTCGCCGGTAGCAGCATGCCTCCCAGCGCAGCCACCAAGAACAACATGGCCTGCCTGATGCCAGCTCGCCTACCAGTACCTCCTGAAACAGCTAATACGCAGTCCCATACCTTGGGGAAATAACGCGCTATGCCAACGTTGCCATTGGCCAGGGCCAACGCTGATACACGGCTAATCAGCAGCAAAATACCACTGGCGGCTTCGAGTCTGAAAAACTCGGCGAAGGGTTGGATTAGGGGCCTGGACAGGTTTTTCAATAGGCGGCTTCGACTCATCATGATTTTAGTGTGCCCGACTGCATGGCCGGATCTGTCGGTATCTCCGGCAGGACAGTCCTGGACCACAGTCAGCTACCTGGCTAAGTTCCTAAAGCACTGGTTGTTGGGTTAATTACCCGTTGCTCCATAGCGCGCATTCATCCCTATTGGAAACGGTGCCAGACCAGGCTCAATCCAATCATCAGTACCAAACCTATTTGTAAGGCCGTCAAGACGTAAATATAATTGGTTTGGGCTCTCGATTCGCCCAGCAGTTCTTCACCGACGCTCAGCTGTAGACTCGCCAGTTCATCAAGCGTTTGGGCCACCTGGCCAAAAGCCGTGCTACCACTACCGGCAAAGAGCGCCTTCCGGGATGCTGGTAAATCAACTAAATTGGTTGTTAGCTCGCCTTCCAGCTGATTATAAACGGTAAGCTGTTGCCGGAGCTGCCTGAGCCGGTCGGCTTCTTTTCTCGTTAATTTGGTTCGTTCAAACTCGGTCAGTAAGGAGTCCGTCCGCCGGTTGAACCGGTCGAGCGTTGAGGCTATCAATTCCGGGTTTGGTTTTTGAGTAGCCAACACGTGTGTTTCCAGCAACAGCCGTTTTCGGTAGACTGTTGCGGTCAGATTGACCAGCATGCCCGTGGGCAGCAGTCGATCTTTGTAGATCGATGAGGATGCCTCCTGTATATCCTGGATACGGCGACGACTTAGGAAAACACTGGTCAAAATCAGTCCCAGCAAAGCAATCACCAGCAGGATGGAGCGTACCGATGAACGAGTATGGGGTAAATGTGTCATACTGTAAGTGGTTTAATCAATGCACTACCCGTTGGTTACACTGAGTCCTTCGGGTGTTAGACTGGTTACAGACCGAAGATCATGTGACAATGAATGATTCCTGTCCAATACTATGCACCGGCCCGCCAGGGACACTGCGTTTTTTATGAATGTAGCAGCATGCTTTTACTTGTTCCCCTACCAAGTTAATTTGTAGAGCTAACTCACTTGCTCCCTGCTTTCGATACCGTCTTCATCTGGATTAGGTCAACCCCAAAAGCGAACGCCATGGCAAAATAGATATACCCTTTGGGGATTTCGACGTGCAGCCCTTCGGCCACTAACGACATGCCGATAATGAGCAGAAAACACAGGGCCAGAATCTTGAACGACGGGTGCCGGGTTATGAATTCACTGATGGGTTTAGCCGCCACCAGCATGATCCCCACCGACACCACGATGGCCGTGTACATCACCCATAGCTGGTTGACCATGCCCACGGCCGTGATGATTGAATCCAATGAAAAAACCAGATCCAGAACCAGGACCTGAATCAACAGGTCGCGGAACGAGTTTTTGGTTGTATCAGGGGCATGGGCATCGTCGCCGAGTTCAGCGTAGTGGTAAATTTCAGCCGTGCTCTTGTAGATCAGAAACAGGCCCCCGCCCAGCAGAATCAGACCTTTCCCGCTCATGTCGATGCTGGCTACGGTAAACAGCGTCGTGTTAAGCTGCATGATCCAGGCCAGCAGGGTCAGCAGTCCCAGTCGCAAAAACATCGCCAGGCCCAGGCCCCAGTACCGGAACCGATTCCGCTGGGCGAGGGGCAGTTTACCGGCCAGAATCGAAATGAATATAACGTTGTCGATGCCCAGAATGGTCTCCAGCGCTATCAGGGTCAATAGGGGAATCAAATGGTTGATACCGTCCATAAGGCGAATGGAAACAGAATTAGATGAGTGGTAGCATTGACCCTAGTCCGGACGTCTATACCGAACCAGGACGAAGGTACGTTTCTGCTCATATTCGTTGCAATTCCCGCCAGAACTGCCGAATAAAGGCCCGTTCTTCCCGCGAGATTCCCTCATGGGCCCGCGCCACCCGCAGCAGAATACGGACAAACCGTTTCTTGGTTTCCTGGCTAATTTCAACCCGCTTGTCGGCCAGTCGGCGCAGGCCAAAGGCGCTGGCTTCCTCGGCGGGTTCACCCACATTATCCCGCAGGAACATCGCGCAGATGGCCAGATCACTGTAGGGACCCTCAGCTAACAGGTCACAGGCTAGCTTCGTCTCATCCTGGTGAAGCTGACCGTCCAGTTTACACAGCGCATAAACGATACTGCCTAATCCCATGGCTACATCCGGTGAATACATATCAGTTAAGTTTATAGGTTGTTGTCAGAACGGGTTTATGGCTGATGAGGATGCTTCTTCAGGCGAACGCCTGAGCGGCCAGGTGATGAAACACGCGCTCGTCCAGGCGGTACCGGTCGTTGAGCGTCAGGCTGCTGCGGGCCGTAAATAAGGCATAATTAACGGCGTTGTAGAGCAGCCAGCAGGAGGGAGGGGAGTTCAACAGGCGCTCCTCCAGCCGCAGGCGCTCACGGGCCTGCTTAATCAATTGAACCGGCACAGGCAGTTCACGAAGAACATGCTCGTGAATACCGGCCATATCCGTCTGCTGAAACTGGTCATATACGGTCGCCGTCAGCGTAACGCCGGTCGTCAGGTGATCGAGAAGCAACTCATGCAATTGCTGCTGAAACAGGGGAATGGTCAGCGCACTTTGATGGAGTTTACGAATATCCGGCGTAGACCGTTGCGGGCGGGCGGGAGCTGACGGCGTTTTGGCGGACGGTGTTTTTTGGGGACCCTTTGCCCAGTGGCCCAGCCAGGTCTGATAGGCAGCCAGATCGGCAAAGGAGTCCGCCCAGCCCAGCAGGCCATTCTGGCAAACGTTCCGGTACACACTGCTGCCCAGGTGGGTCGACGGGTCCAGCAGGGCCGTCAGCGACTGACCCTGAATGCTGAATGGCGTCTTGCCATTATAGCTGTTGGTAATGGTCAGACTCCGCTGCAGTTGCTCGGTTCCGACCGACAGCGATGCGGGCAGAATAATGCTGATGCTGAACTCACCCGTGTTGGTATGTTTAATCAGGAGCTGGTAATCCGGGATCAGCTCGTCGACGACTTCCTGAATGGCCCGGTTAGGAATAATGGTGTAGTCGGCACTCTGAATGCCAAATAAGGTTTTTCGCCCCCCCGCCAGTTGGCCCACAATCAGTTTCTGACGGTCGGTGGCTATAATGTCATAGTCAGGCAACAGATCGCTGAGCAGCAGCGGCTCTACGGGAAAACAAATATCCTCCCAGCTAGTCGATAGTTCCGGTTGTGCACTAATATAGGTCATATATTTGCATTTGTATTTTTACAGTTGTAAATTTACAGCAAGAAAACAAGAAATCAAAATACGAATGTCATGGAAAGGCTCATACGACGAGTTCCCCACGTCAACAAACTGCTGGTCGTCAGTTTACTGGCCGGCCTTGGGGTCGCCATACGTTATACGTACGGGTTATTTAAGCCAGGTCAGAAGGCATCAATACCGCTTAGGCAGCGTAGCGATTACCTGACCGAGTGGCTGGGCATCTAATCAAATTAGACGAACCCAGTCTGGCATTGGCCAACGGACAACTGTCGGTAAGGGGACTAAGCCCTTTTTTGCGCCCGACAACACTATGTTCAGTAAGTACGACTAATCAAGAAAAACTATGCAAACCCATCCAATTGAACCGTTGAAGGGGCAGATGCCCACTTATCGCTGGCTGCCGGTAATTTATCTGCTCTTCTTTGGCGGGGTGTTGCTGATCTGTCTGTGGGCGGAGGTGAACCGGCGGCAACAGCTACCTACCGTGCAGCCTACCTGCTTTGGCGTTGGGCACAACCTGCCCATCCAGTCCGCCCCTAAACGAACTTGGTTCGGGGCTATTAAAAAGCCTGTGTTTAGGCTCCGTGATCACATCCCGGCAGAAAAACTAACCTTGTATGGATAAGCCGCTGTTCCGGCCAGCTATCTATAACCCCTTAACTCGTTAACACTATGTCCTGGTTTGAGTATAGTCAACTGGTGCTAAAAAAAGTAAGCTTTGATAAAGCACTCTTCCGCAAGGAACTCCGCAAGTTACTCCACTATCTGTCGGTTGGGGAACGCATTCAACTGCTGCAATGGTGTCGGCGGCAAAAGCCCTGGCATCAACCTGAAGCCGCGCTTGTGTCGGGGTAAAAACGCGGGCCATACCAGTACCCAGTCGACCCATCGCTGGCCGTGAATAAACTGTAGTGTAATTTTTCTCCCTGAATCCCATGAAATGGTCGTTCGCCCTCCAACAAAAACTCAAAGTGGCCGGGCTGTTGCTGAGCCTGATGCTGGTCATTTTATATACGGCAACCAGCCTGAAAAATGACGTGCAGGACATGGAACAAACGGTGGTCGCCCTCTACGCCGACCGGTTGCAGCCGGCCATCGAATTGGTTCATATCAACGAAAGTATCCACGCCAAACGACTGCTGATCGAACATCAGTTCGTCAATGGAGTGCCTGTTTCACCCGCGGCACTAGCTGGGCAACTGGGGCACTATAACCAGCGAATAAACGAGCGGATCAGGCAATACAAAAAAACAAAACTGACGGCCAGCGAGACACGCTGGCTGAATGCATTCCACAAGAAATTCAAGCAGGGGCAAGACCTGGAGAAGTCTATACAGGCCTTGCTAATTGTCGAACAGCCGTCCCAAGCCCGTCAGGTTTTTTATGGCCCAGGGGCACTGGTCTTCAAACACAGTGTTCAGGCACTCCATGAACTGGCTCAGATCCAAGCCGAGACAGGCCAACAATCGGTGAAGGACGCACATCGGATGGCCGCAGGCGGATCGCTGAACGTGACCCTGTTAACAGCCCTTTCACTCCTGGTGGGTCTGGTGATTCTGGGCCTAATTCACAACGCGCGGTTAGTAGGCCAGTCCGCCCCGCCGTTTCATCTCAACTAAGGAATTGCTTTTTAGTGGCTTTGGGGCTGAGCAAAGCATCTCTAGAGGAGCATATTAACCGTATTTACCATCAAAAACCAACGAATGATGACAAATAGAATCATTAGTAAGCTGGACTATCAGCGCCTGAAAAAACGGATCGAGCAAGCTAAAATCAATGCCCGGGTATCCCCTACGCAGCTCATGAAACTGGTGCGGGGTGTGGACGGCGCAACCCTATTGGACCCGGTGAAGATACCCTCGGATGTGGTCACCATGAATTCGGTAGTAAGTCTGGAATATATAGATATGGATAAGCATCTGGATATTTGCTTAGTGTACCCCGAAGAGGCGGATGGCGCACACAACCGAATTTCCATTTTTGCCCCCTTGGCCACGGCCCTGCTGGGCTGTCAGCGGGGAACGGTGGCCAATCTGACTACCCCATTTGGTTCCATAAACATTCGAATCAACCAGATTCTCTATCAGCCCGAAGCCGCTGGTGACTTCTCACGCTAATCATCAGCCCGATTAAGGTAGCCATTCATTCGTTTTAGTACGCCCGATTTTTGGAAAACAGCCCGGTATGGTTCAAGCAAGCTATGTGATTTTAAACGAAGTAGATGAAGAGACTAGCCTGGAACAAATCGGTAATCTGATTGGGGACATCCGGTTACAGGCTGATTTGACCCAGCAGGAGCTGGCTCAAAAGCTAGGCGTGGGCGTTTCTACCGTGCATAAATACGAAACAAACGGTCAGAAAATACCCCTGCACACACTCGCTAAAATTGCCCACCTATGCCAAGTCGATTTAATTGTAGGCTTTCAGACAAAGCCCTAGTGAGAGTTCATCTGCCCCCTTTTCTCATGATGGTGTCGGTTAACGCTCAGGCTACGACCTGTAGCCTGAGAAATTTGGTGGGCTTTTGTGTGGTGCCACCGGGATCAATCCCTACCGGATGAATCAAAAAGGTTCCATTCATCCACCGATGGTCAAATTAGTCAGCTCTGTGCTAGGTAAAAATACCGACTTTACGTTCCACATGGTTTACGAAGTAGGACAGCGGGTTAATCACTCAGGAAGCGATTATAAGCCAAATTTATGCGAATTGATACCTACTCAAAAGCTTGACAAGTCGCCTAAAGGGCAGTATACACGCTTTTCTTGAGAAAAGTGTGTCGTGAATCGACGGTGGATGCAGCCTATATTGGCTCGATGAATAGCCCCCGAGAAGGGTAGGTTTTACGAAGAAGACATACAGTCATTGGGTTTATCAATAAAGGGAGAGAATCGATATGAAAACTATTTTGTTAGCCACCAATTTGCGGGAGCAAACTACGGCAGTATTCGATTGGGCACGCCTGTTTGCTCACCAGTATTCTTCATCGTTCCTCTTATTGCATGTACAACAGACTCCGATAAACGTGATGAGCCAGTCGTCGGATTCGGACCCCGTAGACCTAAACACATCGATGGATGTGGTGGTCGAAGCGGCCTATCCAGCCAAACTCCGCCAACTAGCTACCCAATTTGGGCGGGAAGGCATTGGCTGCCGGGTTCTTTTGCGGCAGGGTAATGCAACCGAGGTCATACTGGCCACGGCCCAACAACAAGCCGTTGACTTGATCCTGATGGGGCATGATCCCCTGGCTAGTATCTATCAGCAATTGTTGACGGGCAGTGTCGCCCTCAGCATTGCCCGGCGGTCACGGTGTCCAGTCCTGATCGCACCCACTGATGATCTGGAGATGGTATCAGGACGGGTTTATCCGCGAACGATTGTCTACACCACATCGTTGGCGTTTGATCAGCCGAAGCCCTTCATTCAGGTTGTTGAGATGGCCCATCGGTTTGAGTCCAGGCTACGTCTACTTCATATACAGACGGATAATCAATCCAATAAAACCAGTGCCGATAAACGAATCGCTCATTTTCAGCAGCTTATGGGTGATAACCCAGTTGAAGTGGATCGGGTTAATGCCCCGACCGTAGTTAGCGGAATCGACTGGTATCTTTCCACAAATCCGGCCGATTTACTGGTGATGACCACCCATGAACGCGATTTTATATCGGGACTGCTGAACCCTAGTCTGACAGGCCGAATGATTAGTCGATCGACAATCCCTATCCTGGTTTATCACCTAAAAGCTGACGCTTAATGCGTTCCCTCAAAACAAACTCGTTAGCCATTTCCTTGACAGCTGTTGCTGATCGCCAGGCTGCCGATTAAACGTTCCTTTGGTTTTCGATGACTTGCCGGAAAAAGAGTTAAACGTCCTTTTACTTCCTGAGAGATTTTAATCCCCAGCAGGGTTACTTTTCAAGTAGAACATCCAAATGACTTTCCCGTACTGGCTTTTTTTTCTAGTATTCCTGATAGGCGTTGGGACGGTAGCGAAACGAATTGCACACTCATCGCTGACCGAATGGCTACTCATTGCCTTTATACTCTTCGTTGGATGCATCATCCCAACCGGTTTTAGTTTATCAGCATGGGATCTTACCGCTAACACCATCAGTTGGATAGTCGGAACATCTGTCGGACTAGCCATACACTTTCTTTTTTGGACAATTCTTTTACCAAAAGGGGAGACTTACTCATTGAGAACCCTACTTTCCAGTCGATTCACGCTAGTTTATCAATGGAGTCAAAACTTACCTATTTACCTGAAGTCTATTCTTAACTCAAGTTGCGAGATAATGTAACCCTGCCAGTCTGGGGTGCGTTTTAGAGTCTCTGAGGTTCTAAAATTACTATCCCCATGACTGACAAAGCCATAGCAATCTACTGCTTTTTGGATGACTTCTTTCAAAAAAGCGGCTATAAAACCGACCCCCATTGCAAAGTCAATGACGCCCAAATCGCAACCACAGCGCTAATGGCTGCTCTATTCTTCTATGGCAATCATGCTTCGGCTATGAAATACATGCACGAACATCAAGGCTTTAGCCCTCTCCATAAGTCGAATTTCAATCGTCGACTCCATAGCTTGCAGGCACGCTTAATAGCCGTCTTCCGAGCGGTCGGAGCTACCCTTAAAGAACTTAACACGACTAGCCGCTACATTATTGATTCGTTTCCCGTAGCCGTATGCCGAAATTGTCGTATTGGTGCCTGTAGGCTACTGACTAACAAGGTGTCTTAACCTGATATAGGTTGTCAATTTTGGGTGAAAATTGACAACCTATATCAGGTTAAGACATAGTGCATCCACCTAAAATCACCCGATTGCATATGCACCATTGAAAATCAAGAAAAACTTGGAATAGGTAGCTTACTCTTGTTTCGGTTGTTTAAGGTTGAGGGATATAATCTTACGGTGTTGTTTGCCCCAGGTAATCATGTCTATAACCAATCCCTCTAATGATGAACTGTAGGGAGTAAGTTGATAGGTGATGTATACCGGAATACTGTCTTTGACGGATCTTTCTACCAGTTTATTCATTTCCAGTTCTTTCAATTCCTTTGAAAGCATACGGCTGGTTATATCTGGAATCGCTCTTAAAATGTCACTATACCGATTGGCACCATTAAAGATAGCGGCAATGATCGGTAGCTTCCATTTACCGCTGAGCACATATAAAGTGTCCTGAAGAAACCTAATGTCAAAATCACACTTTTCAGCGATCGAATTATTCATAGACGCGTCTTTTGTTTGTATACTTTAGTATAGTACATACAAAAGTATACTGATTCTCGAATAGCTTTGCCGATCAATATGCTTTACTGCTGCCTCTGTGCAGAACATTCAATAATTTGACCTATGTACGCTATTATTTATCGGCACTATGGGCCACCTGAGGTGATGGAACTGGCAGATATAGCAAAGCCGACTATTCGGCCTGACGAAGTTCTGGTTGCCGTGAAGGCCGCAGGGCTCAACCAGATGGACCTGAAGCTGGCGGCCGGGCAGTTTAAACTATTAACCGGCAGTAAATTTCCCAAGCAAACCGGGGCTGATTTTTCGGGTGAAATTGTGGAAGTTGGTGAAAAAGTAAATCAGTTTAAGATTGGTGATGAGGTATTTGCCTACATCGTCAGTATGAAAGGACTCAGTGGAACCGTTGCCGAATACTTCGCGGTCAAAGCAGCGGCAGTTGCCCGAAAGCCAGCTTCGATTCAGCATGAAGTGGCCGCTGCATTGCCCTGTGTTTACCAAACGGCCTTGCAGGGTCTGCGCAATCAGGGAAACCTGAAAGCGGGTGGTCATGTACTGATTTATGGGGCTTCAGGCGGTGTTGGGTCGGCTGCTATTCAACTGGCTAAACATATGAAGGCTCATGTTACTACGGTAAGCAGTTCAAAAAATAAAGAATACTGCCTGAAGCAGGGAGCCGATAGTGCGTTCGCCTATGATGAAGGTAATGTATGGGATCGGCTACCCACCGATTTTGATATTATCTTCCAGGTCTATGAAACAAAGGATTCCCTGTTCAAAACAGCTAGCAAACATCTGAAAGTCGGTGGGATATTTTTAGTTTCCCCAACTGTAAAACACATCCTGGCTAATCTGTTCGCGATTTTGCGCGGCACCTACAAAGTAGTAACGGTCAACGGGAATGCCGAGGACTTAACGTTACTAGGGCAGTTAGCCAGCCAAAAGCTGATTCAGCCGGATATTAAGGTTTTTGGCCTTCACGACTATAAGAAGGCCTTTCAACTGATGGCAGGTTTTAAAGGTAAGGGGAAAACAGTCATAAGAGTGAACGAATAGGTAACCTGTTCACAAAACCGTTTCAGCGTAATTCGGGTGTATTCAATGGGATTTTTGAAGAGGCCCCACCGCTGACTTTCAAGCGGGGCTTTGCTAAATACTGCCCGTTCACGGCACTGAAACGAATACCTTCACTACCAGGACTGTATTCGTGTTCGATACTTAGGCCTTTGCGCTCGTACTTTGTGTTCCGAACCATGTTGCTTCGGTAATGGACATAGGTCCGGTATTCATCATGAACTATAGATGCCAGCATAACTTTTCGGAAGGCCTCGAACGAGGGATATTCATCCGACGAGGCTACTTCACAAATAAACCCATTGCCTTTGTTCTGCAAATCCCGCCGGGCAAGGTCGATGGCTGGCCCCCGGTAATTGTAAAAAGACAGAATTGTGTATCCCTCTTTTTCCTCGACCGTAACAGGAGGCTGTCCCCCCATCGTCTCACCAATCAGAGGAATATAAGCCATATATACGTTTCCGTCTTTCACGAATACGGGTTCGGCGCGGGATGACACGCCGGTTTTTTGAGCCAATTTCTCATCACCAATCCAGACTTCATCTAACGGGTTCGGGCCAGTCATCCAGTCCGAATGAGGAATGAAAACACAGGTTCGTAAACTGGTCAGACCTTTGTTTAGGAACGGTTTGGGTTTGTAGATGACCATCACCGTGTTCTTTTCCTGAATGGCCATCCGGCGCCCCATTTCATCGAATACAACCCCATAATCGCCGTATCCGTGCGAAGGTGTTTTTAACGTAAACTGGTCATTTACCACGAGCCGGGAAAAAACCGTGGCCGTGTTTCGCTGGGGCTGACCGACGGTTTTTCGGGGATACACCAGCAGAAAATTCTCCGTTTGCGCCCCCGAATGGAAGGGTATGAGCGACGAACTAAGTGCGTATTTCGGGGTCATATAGGTTTCGATACGGGTTTGCCAGGAGCCATATTCGGTAACGCCATCATCTTCATTAGCGGTGCGGGTTTGCATCGTCAGACCATGCATTGCCAAGTCCAGTTCGTCAGATCCGGGACTGCCATCGGCTGTGGCGATGAACGAATAGAGATACTTCCGGTTGACCAGCTCATCGACAAGGTACTGCGGGCAGTGGTACGTAATACCGTAGCAAGCCGCATTTCGACATTTTATCCACTCTTCTGAGGAGCCGAAGTAGTCGTCGAGATACTGAAACGGGACCAGTTGCGGAATAACACTTTCGAGCATACTATAGGTCAGACCGGCCCCCCGCATATCCCAGGCATAAGCGCGGGAGTAAGGGGCCGCCATCTTATGGGCAGGGAGGTAATAATGCCCCAATACATCGAACCAGAAGCGTTCTTCGACCTGAAGAGCCAGCGTTTTCAGCTTCGCATTGGCGGTGAATTCAGCCAGCATGGCCATGGGTTCGATTTGCAGAAAACAATAGGCCTGCGAACTGTATTCCGAGTTGACACCACTTCGTTCAAGCTGTGCTTTGAAACGCAACAGCCGCTCATACGCCTTTTGGATGTATTCTTTTTTGCCCGAAATCTCCCCATATAGCGCACAACCAGCAGTTGCCATCGCCGGGAAGTTATCGTTCGTACCCACAAAATCCCAGCTTGGTTTCAGGTACTCGGGGGCAATCCGGTCGAGGATGAGCCGGATATTCTGACGACTTTTTTCAGTCAGCAAGGCTTTGTAACGAAGCAGAATAAAGGTAGCGCGGTGCCATTCGAGATCATTGGCATTGCTTAAATACGCATTCGCCTGACTAATGGCTTTGGTATCTCCCGATGCGAGCAGGGCGTGACTCAGGGCCAATGGTTCCAGCGATCGGTTAGGCTTCAGATCGGGGTCGCCCTGCCACTGCCCATCGACCGAGAAATGGGTTAATCTGGAACGAATAAATGCCGCCAGTTGCCTGTTGGTTCGCGCTTTGTCCGACTTTGCCATAGGCGGATGCGCAGGGCAGGTGCCCAGGGCAAAATGGTACAGGACCAACACAACTATAGACCAATAAGCAGGAGAGAACTTCATGATTGAACGTTGTTGCGTGGGTTTACCGGCTCAGCGAAATCACGTTGCCAGCCCGTTGTAGAGTCAGGCGGGTACGGCCGTCGGGGCCTTTGGTACAGGTATACTTATCGACCTGCCCGTTCCAACTTACAGTTAGCCTGGTTTTATCTGTATTCCAGCTCGTTTGGGGTAAGTCAGCTTCCGTCCGAAAAGGAAATAATAATACCTTAAAATCCGGTGCTTTACAGGTCGTGGAAACCCGCAGTCGGGGGTTGGTGACAACAGTCCGGCTTTGGCCCGCCAGTTGATAATTGGCTGCGAAATCTTCCAGCACTGCGTTGACCGATTTATCGGTGGTGATGGCATCGACGAAGCGGACCAGCAGCTTTCGATCTCCGTTTTTCTCGCCCAGAATAATTGACGTCTGGCCGTTTTCCGTTTGCTGGCTGACGAGCGTTACGTCCGTGGGAACCTGCATGAGCCAGGAATAGATGTGTGGCTGGTTGTCTTTCTGGATATCATCCATGATCAGGGCGTAATCATGGAGTCCACGAACCAGACCAGCCGTTCGGAAAGCGCGTTGTACGGGATTGTGCGGCAACCGAACCACCCACGAATCTTCGTCCCACTGGCGCGGGTTTCCATCGAGATAATCCTTATAAAAACCAACGACTGCTGGCGAGGGGTCATACTCAACCAGATTCTTGTAGGGAGCCATTTTGCGGACGTTATTTTTCGCCCAGACGTATGATTTATTGTCGAGCCGGGTGTCGGTCGAGTCCCACATACCGATTTCCTTTTCCCATCGCCAGTCGAACGCATATTTGGCATCGCAGGCCGAAAAGGTCGCTTCGGGAGTGTCTATCATGCCCAGCCATTTACCGGGCGGGTTGAAATAGCCCTGCCCAAGGCTGTCGATGATGACACAGCTATGGTCTTCGGTATTATGGGGGCGGCTGGTTTCCCAGGCCCAGGTACGGCCTAGCCCTGATAATACAAAACGGCCATGATCGGCATGGTCGTGCGAGGCCATGACAATATCGGGGTGGCACTCAAAATTCAGGTAAAGCGCATCGGGTGTCCAGTTGCTGCGGGTCATCATGACGCCACGGTTTTCGTCGGCATAGGTTTTCGGTAGATTAAACGTTTTACCCGCCTGATAATCGACCAGTTTGCCGTCAGTATTTTTGTCTGGATCTGCCGGACAGAGCAGGAGCACATCCATAAAGTAATCGTGCCGAAAATTGTTCTGACTTACTTCCGGTATGTTCTGATACACGAAATCCAGCTTTTTGTCGTTAGGGAAGAAATACTTCACCACCATCGTCGCTTCGGTTGCCGGAGCGAAATTTGCCAGATCGCCATCGCTGTACCATGTTTTGCCATAGGGTTGCAGCGCATTGAGCATCCAGGCATCGAACTGCTGCCGGAAATTGGCGTGTGTGAACAGGTTATCGCCCCGATTCGCCATCGCCAGCATGGTTTTCGTGGTGTGCGTAAACCCGCCGGTATGGTAGCCCACCGCTTCGTGTGCCATGCCGCTGGGGTTGATTGAATAGGTAATGAAATCGCGCACAACCTCTACCGACCGCTTGTAGATTCGCGGGTCATAGCCGTCTTCGCCTTCAATGGCCAGGGAGTAGAGGGGAAAATACATCGAAATGCCCATATAGTTCCAGTTTCGCCAGTGGGCAGGCAGTTCCATGCCAAGCGTTGTGCGGCCTTTGGTAATCTTCGACAGAACCTTACGGACCTGGCGGGCATCGTCGGTCGAGAGAAAATTATAGGCCCAGTCATAGGCATAGGCCAGATGCGGGTGTTCTCCCACGACGTTCCGAACGGAGCGCCACCAGCTGCTGCCATAGCGTGTTTCAGCTTCCTGGTCAATTTTAGGTTCGAGGTACCGGCTGTAGCTGGCAATGACACGGCCCAGTGCTTTGCCTTCGGTCCCGTTATTGTCGATCAGGCAGACAAACGCCTTGAGCATCAGGCTGGTGGTGAATGCATCGCGGTGGTGCCAGGTAGTAGCGGGTAGTTTCTTCGGATTGAGTGAGCCTGCATTCCCCGGCACAATCCGGTCTTTATTGGATTCGTCCCGGTAGAAGGTTCGGAACGTGTTAATATCGCCTTTTTCGAGGGCCACAAACAGGGTGTTTTCCCAAGTGCCCGGTTTGTCGATGCCAGCCGCCAGTTGCTCCCGCACATAACCCAGCATCTGCCGGCCGGCATCGCTCCCGGCCAGTTGTTTTTTGATACGTGGAATATCCTGCGGAGCAAAGAAAATACGCGGATGAATACCCGGAGCCGGTACATGATAGAGCCGCTCACGGGCGAAACCCGTGGTGTCGTAGGTGATTTTGACCGGCGGAGAGGGTTTCCGGCGGGGTAGTTTGCCGTTCAGAATCTGCTCGGCGGTATATTCAGTGTCGTAGGTCAGTTTCCGGATGGGCGTTTGTGCCATAACGGAAGTTGTCAGGGTGAGCAGGCAAAAAAAGAGTTGTTTCATGGTCAGTTTGGCTGGCAGGTAGACCCGCTGTGATCTATCCGATCCAGTGGTATACCGGGTAGGTGGTTATAGTTGGTCGATTTTTTCTGTATCGGTACGGAAGGGCACGGCGGGCAGCCCGTCCCTGTTATAAAAGTCAATGTTGGCCGGGCTTGCTTCAAATGCATACCTGACCGCAACGGGGTGATCTATTTTTCCCGAATACACAATCACCCGGTCTCCTTTCAACCGGGCTGTGGCCCGATAAAACACCTTATCAGCTCCGGCGATTACGAACCCGCTGAGGGTGTCCGATCCATTTTTGTTCATCAGCCCCCGGCCAACGTTGGTGAAATCCAGAATAACCTTGTCACCCTGAATGGTCATCGACTTAAACGCTGGTCCCTGAGTCAGCAGTTTTGGTTCGCCGTACAGCCAGTTTCGGGCAACCAGGGCTAACCGGTGCCCCACATCCCGTTTGTTGGTTGGGTGAATATCAACAGGATTACCGATGTCGATGGTGGTGATGCAGGCTACTCTGGGCAGCAGGGCCGCCACTTTCGTCTGTTGTTCGCGTACGATGGCCCAGGCACCCGGCCGTGGTTGATCCGGCTTACCGTAGTTAGGTAGCTGAATAACCAGAAAAGGCGCGTTTTTCTGATCGAATGATGCCCGCCAGGAGGTGATCAACCCCGACAGCATCCGGTCATAGTCCCAACACTGAAGCGGGCTGGCATTCTGCTCTCCCTGATACCACAAAAATCCGGCGACCCCATACCTAAACAGTGGGGCAACCATAGCATTGTAGGCCAGGGTAGGGTATTTGCGCTCAATGTCTAACGGCTCAGTATGGCCCAGGGCGTTGGATGGGGTCATTTCTGTTCCCTGCCGGTAGAGCCAGGGGCCTTCAATGGTGAGAGTATCTGTTGGCGTGGTGAATTTCGGCAGGTAAATACCCGTAAAACCGACCTGACCCGATTCGCTGTAACAGCCAATAACGAGTTCGTTCCTGCCAGCGTGCAGCACCCCTTTCGGTATGTCATAGTTGCGCTGGTAACCACCAATCAGCGTAAAACCTACCTGCCGACCATTTATAAAGGTGACTTCGGTTTCGCGCAACCGGTCGGTTTGCAGGGCAATCGGCCCTTTGTCAAGCAATTTAGCTGGTATGTCAACCTCTTTTTTTAGCCACAATACCCCCTTTTTAACCGGAATCTGCTGACTTTGAAACGTTGCCGGTACCTGAACAGGCTGCCAGTCGCTACCCGCAAAGAAGGAATCCTGCACCAGATTGTGTTCGGATGTCAGGTGACCCATTGTTTGCCAGAACCCAAGCTCGTAGGTCTGGTTGATCTGCTGTCTGCGCTTTTTTTCATCGGCCAGGTATGTCGGATGAAGTGTATCGACCTGGGCTTTGGCGGTTGGGAACGACTGAATATCGGGCGCACCCATCCAGGCCAGAATATCGGACCCTCCCCAGGTACTGACAATGATACCGATGGGTACGTTTGTTTTCTGATTGATTTCTTTGGCAAAAAAATAAGCCACTGCCGAGAACTCACCGGCGGTTTGTGGTGAGCAGACCACCCATTGGCCGCCGGTCAGGTCTTTCAGCGGTTGTTCGGCTCCCTTTTTCGGAACGTCGAATTGCCTGATCTGTGGGAAATCGGCAGCGGGAATTTCTGTTTTGGCATTGGCCGCCGAACGCAGCCTGAATTCCATGTTGGATTGACCACCGCAAAACCAAACATCACCTACGTACACATCGTCGAGTTGAACCAGCGCTGTCTTTCCGGTAACCCTGACCACATACGGCCCACCAGCCGACATGGCGGGTAGGGTAACTGCCCACGAACTGTCGGCCTGGGTGCTTGCCACTACGCTGTGGCCGTTGACGGCGACTGTGACCGGTTCGCCTGGACGAGCCCACCCCCAAACCTTTAGGGGCCGCTCACGCTGGAGTACCATGTGGCTTGCAAAGACCCTTGCCAGCCGCAGTTGTGCCCGGCAGGTTGCTGACCTCCCCAGGCAGGTGAGCAGCAGACATACAAAAAGTGTTTTTTTCATCGGGTCTATTTTGTAAATGTGACGATCTTCGATTCGCCGGGCTTCAGGGTGACTTTACGGCTGCCATACAGGGCATTTTCGCCGAGCATACCGATTGTTTTACCGCCTTCTTCCAGTACCGAAACCTCCGCCTGCACCGGCGTGGGGTTTGTGAGTTGGAGTGTTAGCTGCTTCTTCGTATCGGCTTTTGTGAGTACCTGAACATTGTCGAATGCCACGAAATAGCTTTTGTCGGGCTGCACATACAGCCCCGGAATTTCGATGGTCGTGAGCATCAGTGAGGTTTCGGCCCAGGTTGTCATGGGGAAAACTTCGCCGATGCGGTCGAGGCCTTCCCAGTCGGTCAGGTTCACGCGCTCGTTCATAAAACCGGGTGGCTGTTGGCCCAGAAGCCGGGTGGGGTGCGAGAGGTATTGCGGCATGTTATGGGCAATGTCGCGCAGGAGCGTGGTGTAGAGGGTGTCGCCGGTGTAGCGGTAGAGTTTCAGCAGGCCGAGCCCCGAAAAGGTACACATGGCTGGTGCCCCGTGTTTGTTCTGGGTGTTGGCATAGACCGCGCCCGCCGAGCGAATGCCCATCTTGCCAAATAACGAAGTCGTGGGAAAGTTGAAGTCGTAGGAAACCACCCAGGAGGCAAACTGCCGGGCCGCCCGCTGACCTGCATCGAGCCACCGTTTATCGCCCGTTGCTTCGTAGAGCGTAACGTATGATTCGACCAGTGAATACGCTGATTCGGAGTCGAAATTTTGCAGGGCATCGCCCGGGCCACCACAGGCGATGCCTTTCCGGGTGAAATTTTCGTCGTAATAATCAGCCGCCTGTCTGGCTACGTCGAGGTAGTGTGGTTGCTGGTAGTACTGTGCTGCCAACGCGAGAGCCGCCGGAATGATGGCTCCGCTCGATGATCCGCCCACCCGAATCTCGCCCGTTTGCGAATCGACAAACTGCCCGAACTGGTGGTTTTTGACCCACAGTTTCACCAATGCCTCACAAACGGTCCGGTTGCCTTCTTTCCAGGCGGCTTTGACCTGAATGCCCATCTTTTCCATGAGCATAAACTGCTTGATGATGTAATAGACGGCATCGCCACTCTTCCGAATCAGGTGCCAGTTGCCGGTATGCGGTTTTCGGATGTCGCCCCCATACCAGACGGTGCCGTCTTTGCCCATGTCCCAGTAAAACCCCGACGGACTAATGCCGTTGGGAAACAGCCAGTCGAAGTTGCGCAGGACGTGCTGCCGAGTTTGCGCGTTCCCGGCAAACAGCAGGGGATACGTACTGATCATGCCACCAGTCCAGCCGATTTGCCAGTCCTGCAGAAAATTTTCGCGCAGCCCGACTGCGTAATAGCCAGACGAGGGGACGAAGTTTTTTTCATTGAATTTCTGTTCCAGCGTACGCATACATTCAGCATAGGTGAGCGTGTTGTTCAGCCGGGTAGGTTCCGACAAATCCGACCGGATAGTCGTTAGTTTATCGAACACGGTCTGAATGTCTGGCGCATCGAACCCATAGAGCCGAAACGTTATGCTGACTTCATCGCCTTTGTCGAAATCCTTTGGCTGGTCCCAGGTGGCATGGCGGGCATCGCAGTTCATGTAGTTATACAACTCCCGTACAATGGGGGAGGTGATGGAGATCGTTGCCTTCTGCCGGTCGCGGCTTTCGGCAATGTTGATCCCATAATCGCCGAGGCTATTACCCTGTTGGGTCAGCATCCAGAGGCCTTTTTGGGCTGAGTCGGAGCGGAACCCTACCGCAGGCGTAGACAAACTACCGCTGCGCTCCTGAATACGCGAGAACCCACCAGATTCGCTCAATTTGGGTACGTCGGTCAGGATGATCGGCTTATCGGGGCCAATGTCCTGAACCTCATACAGCTTGGGCGAGTACCGGAGCCGTCGCCAGGCATATCGGTTGCCGTTGTAGGCGGCAGCGGGCAACAACACATAATTTTTTTCCGACCAGCCCGACACGTCGACATCGACCGAAACACTGGCCTGCCTGAGTTGACCGCCCGTGCATCGAAACGTAACAGTCAGGTCGGCTGCGCCGGGTTTGCCGCTCAACCAGTTCATTCGGGTTGAAATCTGCCAGTCAGCATCCAGCAGACGAGCCGCTTGTTTGTCGGCCGTCAGTGCAACGCGGGTTTGGTTCGTCAACAGGTTGTATTGCTGGTTATCATACTGGCTTATACGGCCGTAGATGGCTACTTTTTGCTGGTTTAGCCAGCGAATAACCTCGTTATTCACCTGAGCTTTCGCCCCAGTGAATAGGAATAGAAATACTACAGGAATGACGGTTTTCAGTTGAGCGACTGGCATCTATTTCTGGTTTTGACCAAACCTGACTAAAGCTGTCTGGAAAGGTCTGTTAGCTATCCGTGTGGTTTTTCTGTTGCAGATACGAAAGCAATCGTTTTATCATCCGGGGCGCACCCATAAAAAGCGGGCTTCGCTGGTGAAAATCCGTCGGTACAATGTCAAGTATGGATTGAGTACCGTCCGAAATTTTGCAACCGGCCTGCTCGGCAATGAATGCGAGCGGGTAGCATTCGTAGAGCAAACGGAGTTTGCCGTCGGGATTTTTACGCGTGGCCGGGTAGAGATAAATGCCGCCTTGCAGCAGGTTCCGGTGAAAATCAGCCACCAGCGAACCAATGTAGCGGGCGCTATATTGCCGCTGCCGACAGTCGGCCACATACTGCTGAATGGGCGGGGCATACTCGTTCAGATTACCTTCATTGCAGGAATAAATCACGCCATCTTCAGGGCTTTTGATGTCGGGGTGAGACAGAATAAACTCGCCCAGGGAGTAGTCATACGTAAATCCATTGACCCCGCTGCCAGTGGTGTATACCAGAATGGTGGATGAGCCATACAGAATGTAGCCTGCGGCAACCTGCTCCTGCCCTCCCTGAAGAAAATCCTCTCTGGCAGCCAGGGTGCCTATGGGCGTCACACGCCGGTAGATGGAGAAAATAGTGCCGATCGATACGTTGACATCAATGTTGGAGGAACCATCCAGCGGGTCAATCGCGACGACGTATTTTCCTTGGTTATTGCCCGTGTAGATGATTTCTTCCTCTTCTTCCGAGATCAGTGCACAGGCTTCTCCGCCGTTTTTGAGGGCGCGTGTAAAGCGAATATTGGCGATTACATCCAATTTCTGCTGACTTTCGCCCTGCACATTCTGTAGGCCCATGTTGCCCGTCAGGTCAATTAATCCGGCGCGGTTCACTTCGCGGTGAATGATTTTACTGGCCAGGGCAATGTCGCGCAGCAATTGGGATAGCTCGCCGGTGGCATAGGCGAAAGCTGTTTGGCGGGTCATGATATACCGGTCGAGCGTTACGCCAACAGGTAAGGCCAGAGTGTGATGATTCGTTGTATCCATGATTGCCTACAGGTCGTTTATGGATGGCTTTATCGCTTTTGCTGCATCAGCAATGAAGAGGCCACGCAGCGAGTCGAAGAAAATATCGTGGGGTTGATCGAGTCTGAAAACCACCTGTCCATTTTTCCGCAATTCGGTCAGGCCGGTAGCCGCCAGTTTTTGCAAGCCACCCGATTTGGTGGCCAGAATAGCCGCCAGGCCCCGGTACGTTCCCTGATATGTATCGCCCTGAAACGTTGCCGAGAACGTTGCGTCACTGCCCGATGTGAGGGAGGCATAATCCGTGAATGTGTAAGAGCCATCTTCGTTCAGCGCACCATTTGGTAAGCCGTTTTTACTGATTCCCAGTTGAGCAATCGCATCGACCGAGAAGTGGTTAACGATGGCTTTGTCGGCAATTTTTTTCCAGCGGGCTGTCAGGTCATTACCGTCGAAGTCATGGGTTGCCGGACCTTCTGTCATGAGCTTACCCCCTTTTTCGATGTATTTTTCCAGAAACTGGAGTGTGCTTTTTTTGGCATATTCCGGGTATAACAACACGACGGCATCGAAGGTGTGTCCCTGCAGAACCGGCTTGCCATCGGCCCCGATTTGTAGGCGACCGTCGGCAATTATATCGGTCGGCACCAGTGCGTTTCGGTAGCCTGCGTTCCAGAGCTGTTTGGCTTTTTCTTCGATACCCAACTTGCCGTTGATGTCCATCAGGTTGCGCTGACTGGCATCAGGATACCAGTTCGACAGGGCCTCCATGCCGAAAACAACGAGCAACCGCACCTGCGGAAACGACGGATTGAACCGGTTGAGTAGTCGGGCCGCATTTTCGACCGGATTGATTTTGGTAAGGGCTACCGGTTTTTCGACGCTGACGCCCCAGTTCTGCACATCGTTGATAGCGTGATAATGCGTTCGGATGCCATACCGTAGATCCGTGAGGGCTTTTTCGGCAATGTTGTCGACGCTTTTGTCATAATACATGTTGTAGAGCACGTTTTCCGGGTAGCTCATGCCAATACCCAGTTGCGTTGGTGTTGGCGAATGCTCATCCGTGTGGCCGTAATCCCGTTTGACATTCCACCAGTTCAGGCCGGTTTGCCAGATTTCGTCGCCATCGAGCGAGTTATGGTGCGTGTCGTGCAGGCCGATAAACGTGTTCTTTCCGAAAATGGCTTTCCCCTGGTTGTAGATGGTTCGCTCCACACCCATCGTGCCGGCACGCATGGTCGCCATGTATGCATTGATGGCTTTCATCCGAACATCAGGCTTGCCGGTGGGGGCGTAGCGCATATCGAAGAGCGTGCGTTCGAGGTCATGGCCGTAGGTTCTTTTGAAGGCAGCGGCCATCGCCAGTGAATAAGGCCGCTCCCGGAAAACGTCGCCGTTTTTAAGCTCCCAGGTGGTCGATACCCGCAGGTTGGTGTATTCGTCCAGGCCAACGCCATCAAAAGGAATGTCGGCATAGGCCTTCAGAATGGCTGTCAGATCGGCAATGGCCTGTGTTCTGTGATTGCTGGTATAGTTGTAGTAGTGTTGGGACAGGATGTAGGCCGTATAGCCCTGCAAGGCCTTATCCCCGTGGATCACAACAGAAACCGTTTCCTTGGATTCGGTGGGCGTACATTGGCGGGTTATGTCTGTCAGCGTTGCAGGATCATAGAAGCCGTCGGCTGTTTTTTTGAAAGCATACACGCGAAATAACTCACTCCTGAGCAACTGTTTTTTGTCGCGAACGTGTTTAGCCGTGGTCGTGTACGTGCCCCCGCCGGTGGCATCCAGAACAACTTCCCCTTCCTGCATGATCCGTTCGGTGTTTTCGAGGGCTACCGTTCTCCGTTTGTCCCACAGTTGCAGGCCAATTTGCAGGCCCTTATTATGGGCATAGGCAACCACATCCTGAAAGATGGGGTGCATGGCCGGGGCATCGTAAAAATTGACACCGTTGCGGGCTGTCAGAAAAATGAGGGTGTATTTGCTGAACTGGCTGAGGCTATCAATCTTCTCCCGATACCGCTTTGGTTCAAGCATGTCTTTGGAAAAGAACCAGTAGGCTACTTCCGGATGCGTGACGTTCTGGAATGATGATACGTAGGTAATAGCCGGTTTTTTCGGTGGCCGAAACGCCCCGAGACCAGGTATCAGCAAGGCTAGAAAAAGAACGTAATGTTTCATAAACGAGCAGGTTGTCGGTTCGGCCAGGTAAGCCCGGCTAAACTTATGGGTGTATCAGGTACGTTTGCAGGGGGCACGATTTCAACTGGCGTATCCCTTTGGCTACGCAGGCCGCGTTCAGCTTTGCCCCCGGTTCGAGTGTATGTGTATTATCTTTTAAGCCGAAATACTGAGCTTTGACTTTTTCTTCACCCTGCTCCTCGTAGGCATCGGCAATAAGGCCGTTCAGATCAATGAAATACGCCCCGGTGCGGGTGGCTACTTCGGCGGCCCACTTTCCATAGTCGGTTGTATTGCGGACTACTTTCCCGTCTTTCCAGATATTTCGCGGAGTGGGCGAACACACAATCGGAATGGCTCCCTTGCTTTTAACCTCGGCGATAAGCTTAGTCATGTACCAGCCGTAGGTGTGTACGACTTCGTCCTGTTTGGTAACGGGATTAAAAATGGCCTGGGTTTCGTCGCCAATGCCCTTTATGGAGCCACGGGCACGGGCTGTGTCGAGCACCGGACTGGCATCGTTGTGGCCGAACTGTAACAACACATAATCGCCGGGCTTAAGCGAGGCCATTACACCGTCGGGACCATTCCAGAGGCCATTTTTCAGCAGGTCTTTGTTCCACACACCATTGGTCAGGTAGGTACGGCTACTGGTGCCGCCTACCGCCCGATTCTCGATCATGATTCGGGCGGGATCGAACCACTCGCCGAGGTATTTACCCCAGCCCCAGAGTCCATTGTTGCCTGACCCATGCGCAACTGTCGAATCGCCGACGAGGTAGAGTGTTGGTTTTTCGAGTACCCTGATCCAGGCCGACAGGATCAATAGCAGCGTGGTGCCGAGCAGGAAAAAACGGATTTTCATAGTCATAGAGTTAATTACGATGCCTGAGAATTCAATTATTGAGCACGCGTGAGGGTAACCACCTGATTCGGCCTGGTCTCAATGTCATATTGTATCGTTTCGGGCAGGGGCTGGCTGTTGAGAGCAGCTTTTTCCGAGATAATGGGTTTGGCTACGGTATCGACCTGATAGAATGGGTTTGGATTGTCTCCCTGAGCCGTTTTTAACCGGACAGATGGGTCAGGTTTTAACGCCTGCGAAACCCGAATCCGACAGGTGCCCCCCAGCTTCGAGCGGATTTCGACCCGGCTTACTTTGCCGTCTTTCCAGTCAAGATTGACAAGCTCAAAACCACCCCGTGCGCGTAATCCTGAAACGTGGCCCGTTGACCAGGCATCGGGCAGGGCAGGCAGCAGCGTCAGCGTACCGTCGTGGCTTTGCATGAGCATTTCGGCAATACCGGCTGTGCAACCAAAATTACCGTCGATCTGAAAAGGGGGGTGGGCATCGAACAGATTCGGATAGGTGCCGCCCCCTTTCCTTTGTTTGCCCTCGGTATAAACGGGCGACAACTGATCGGTGATGAGTTTGTAGGCGTGCTGCCCATCCAGAAACCGGGCCCAGAAGTTCACTTTCCAGCCCATGCTCCAGCCCGTCGATACGTCACCGCGCTGGACCAGGGTTGTGCGGGCGGCCGTGAAGAGTTCGGGCGTTCTGTAGGGTGAAATCTGCCGGGCCGGGTACAGGCCAAACAGGTGCGACACATGCCGGTGGGTATCGGTAGGGTCGTCGAGATCCTGCATCCACTCCTGCAGCTGACCATACTGACCAATTTGCATAGGGGGTAGCCGGTTGCGGGTCGTTTGTAGCCTCGTTATCAGTTCTTTATCAACGTTCAGTGCCTGAGCCGCCCGGATGGTATTGGAAAACAGATCGAACAGCAATTGATTATCCATCGTCACGCCAGCCGCTATCGACGCTTTGATCCCTTTCGGATGGTTCTCGGGCGACATGGATGGCGATACAACCAGCCACTTGTGCGTAGGTTCTTCGATCAGGAAGTCAAGATAAAATTGAGCCGCTCCCTTCAGAGCCGGATAAACGGATTGCAGATACGATTTGTCGACACTATACAGGTATTTTTCCCAGAGATGTTGCGAAAGCCAGGCACCGCCCATGGGCCACATGCCCGAGTAAATACCGTCGACTGGCCCCGTAATCCGCCAGATGTCGGTGTTATGGTGAGCCAGCCACCCCCCCGAGCCATACATCACTTTAGCCGTTTCCTGCCCCGTCACCGACAGCTCTTTTATGAGTTGAATGAGCGGCTCGTGCATTTCCGGCAGGTTTGTCACCTCGGCAGGCCAGTAATTCATTTCGGTGTTGATGTTGATCGTGTATTTGCTATCCCAGGAGGGGTTCATGCGATCGTTCCAGATACCCTGTAAATTAGCCGGTTGCCCACCTGGCTGCGATGATGAGATGAGCAGATAGCGACCAAACTGAAAATACAGCGTAACCAGCTGTGGGTCTTTTCCGGTGGCAAAATTGGCCAGTCGAACGTCGGTAGGCTGGGTAGCGGCCTCCGTTGTGCCGAGGTCGAGGGCAACCCGGTTGAAATAGCGTTGGTAAACGGCGGTATGTTTCTCCCGAAGGGCATCAACCGATTGACCGGCAACGGCTTGTAGATTAGCCCTGACACGCTGGTCCGGGGCAGCACTGATGTCGTGGTAGTTGACGAAATTGGTCGCTATCGACACGTAGAGCGTAGCGGCATTGGCCCCCGAAATCGTGATGGCGTTGGTCGTGGTCGTTACCTTGCCGCCTTCATTTTTGAGGACAACCACACTTTCAAAATTTACTTTCCCCGGCACCTTCTCATGGGTGCTGGTCGTACCCGTCAGTATCAGTTCGCTGGCCTGCGTTTTGGTTTCTGAGGGCTGGTGCTGGCTCGTTTGCGAAGCGGTGAACGAAACCTGACCGGGTTTATTGGCCGTGATTCGGATGACAAGCACATTGGCCGCCAGCGAGGCAAACGCTTCGCGGGTAAAGGTTACACCATCAACCGTATAGGTTGTTTTCGTGATCGCTTTATGGAGGTCCAGTTCCCGGTAGTAATTGCTGACCGCAGCCGAATCGTGGCCGGGGAAGGTCAGATTGAGCTGTCCGACGGGCTGAAATTTCATGCCATAGTTTTTCTTCGACTGGATTGTTTGGGCTGCCACCCGGCTGGCCGAGTCGTTTTGGCCCTCAAAAATGAGTTGCCTGATCTGAGGCAACGCAGCCAGTGCGTCGGGATTGTCGTTGCGGTTGGGACTACCACTCCAGACCGTTCCCTCGTTAAGCTGAAAAATCTCTTTTTCAGGATTTCCGTACACCATGGCGGCTACATGACCATTGCCAATGGGCAGGGCGGCTTCCCAGACTTTACCGGCGGGTTTGTTATACCAGAGCTTCAGATCAGTAGCTTTCTGTGCAAAGGCTGGAGCAAGCAACCCAACGAACCCAATAATCAGTAATCGTTTCATTGTTGACATCGTACAGTATGATTATTCACCACTACTATTTTTGTTATTTCGTGATACTATTCTGCACTGCTTGCTCCTCTTTCTTTTGGGATTCCAGCTCAGACAAGGTCCAGGCCTGACTGCGCCCTGCGTGGCTGGTTCTGAGTTTTCTGATTTCGTCGGGTTTGACAGCGGGCGAGAGTCGGGAACTGCCGCCAAATTCGTATCGGATGTAGCTGAGAACAGAAGCGATCCATTCGTCGCTGTTTTCGGCCATTGACGGCATCACGCTGGGGTAGTCTTTCCCATCGACCGGCCCCGACAGGCCGTGTAGCAGAATGCGGATTGCCATGTTCTTGTTGTCGAACTGCAACCGTTTTGAGGCCATCAAAGGCGGGGCTGGCATGGTACCCCCTCCCACAGACAGTCCTTTTCCCTCGGGACCGTGGCAACTGGAACACAGCGATTTAAAGGTCATCGCGCCGTCTAAAATCAACGCCCGGTCTGCGGCTGCCAGCACACCTAACCGACGGCCAAACTTTCGAACATCTTCATTTTTGTCGAGAGCGGCTTTGGTGGCTGCCATCATCTCATTCGTTGCGTTATCGGCTATTATTTCGTTGAGCAGCGGAGCCGCTCTGCTGGATTTGCTGGCATAGACCGACAGCAACAACTGAACCCGTACATCGAAGCTCTCGTCAGCTTTGAGCATGCCTATTTGAGTAATCATCAGCTCGTCGTTGCGCTTCACATAGGGTTCACTAAGCCAGACTGCCGTTTTTCTGACCTGCGCGTTTTTATCGCGTAATGCCTGACCGATCAGGTCTTTGTCGATGGCACCAAGGCCTTCCAGGGTCCAGAGTGCGTGAATCCGGGCCAAATGTGCGTCTGTCGATTCGGGACTTTGCCGGGCAATAGCGAGTTGTTTTAGGGCGGGCACCACCGATTGATCTCCTCTGGCGATAAGCTGTTTTTGGGCATTATCGCGCCACCAGCCGTTCGGGTGCCCTAAATAAGCAATCAGCTGAGCACTGCTCTCATCCAGCATCTTCGGCCTGGCCGGCCGCTGGTAGCCTTCGTGTACAACCCGGTAAATCCGCCCGTGGCCCGTGTTTGCAGCCAGGCCCAAACTGTCGATCCGGTTGCGCAGGAAGCTTCCTTTTTTTGTCCAGTTGGCTTCCTGAATAATACCCCGGTGCATATCAACGATGTAGAGGTTACCATCCGGGCCGGTGTAGGTGTTAACGGGCCGGAAGTTCATATCAGAAGATGCCAAAAATTCCTCCTGCTGATAGGCGTTCTTCAGCGAAGTTTTTCCCGCGATGGTTGTCACCTTTGCCCGCCGGATAATTCGGGCAACCGGCTCGGCTACAAAGTAATCGCCGATTAAATCCGCTGGCAGATTATTTCCCCGGAAGATGGACTGGCCGGTACTGGCCGTGAAATGATTTAGGGTAACATTGGGCCGGAGCCGTTTGAAACCACCCTGCACGTCGGGGGTAGCTATGATTGGCCACACTTCCTGAAAGTCGGCCGTAAACTGATCATCAAAATTGAGATTACCGTAAACTGGGTTTATCTGAAAACTCAACACCGGATTTTCGCCCCCGGCGCTGGAGAAAAATAACCGGCCGTAATTATCGTGGGTCAATCCCCATTGCCCGCTCGACCCGCTGACGAGGGTATCAACCTGCATGGTGCCGTTTGTATACCGGAAGCGAACAGGGTCGTATGTCAGGTACATCCAGTTGTCGAGGTTCCAGTCCAGCCCGCTCCGCTGATGTTCCATGTTGTTGGTGTTCCTGTAGGTAGGATTGTCGTAGAGCAGCTTCTTTTTGTCGGCTTTTCCATCTCCATCGGTATCCGTGTAGCTATAAATGGCAATGGTATTGGTTTCATTAACCAGTAGTTCATGATTCACACACTGGATCATACGAGGCAACAGAAGCTTGTCGATGAAGACGCTGCTTTTGTCCATTTTTCCATCGTTGTCGGTATCTTCAAGGAGCGAAATCCGGCTAACGGGTTCCTGCTCACCGCTCCCGTCGGCATCCTGCATGTAGGTCAGCATTTCGGCTACGTACAGCCTGGCGTTACCATCCCAAGCAAGGGCAACCGGTTCTTTGATCATCGGTTCGCTGGCCACCAGTTCGAGGTGATACCCCTGGGGAAGATGCATGGTCTTCATGCTCGCTTCAGGCGATAGATAGGCACCGGTCGGATTGGGGTTGAAAACGGGTTTTACAAACGGCGCTGGCCCTGCCACCCGCTTTGGGGTAGTACAGGTTAACATCAACAGAGCAACAATGGGGAGATTAACTAAGGAGCGCATCATTTTTTATGTTGTTTGTTTATATCCACATGTAAAAATCAGATAGGATAATGTATCCAGTTCGGCTATCTACTTTCTCCAACCACGTTTCCCGCCTGCCTGACGCGGATGTGCGAGCGGTGACTCGTATCGGCATCGAACACCAGCGTGTTGGTCTGGTCTTTCCAGGTGATTGTTGCGCTATTGTTTTGGTAGCTGATAACGGGTAGTTCGTCGCCAAACCGAAATGGGATCAACAGAATTCGGTAGCGAACTTCTGTGCCGTATCGATTGATTGTTAGTCTGTTATAGCGTTGTGGGCCTTTTCCTTCATCGGGTCCGTCGGTTGCGGTTTCCACCACCGGACCAGCTTCTTTTTCTCCGCCGGAGAGGTCAACGACGAGTAAAAGTGGATCTCCTTTTTTCGGATCAAGGGCCGGACCCGCACTGGGTTTGGCCCACGAGTCAGCCAGCGTTTGGTCATAGGCCAGCACGGTGGTTCGGTCTGGCCGGTTTTTATAGCTGGCCTCCCAGACCCCCCTGGCAAGCATGGCGGTCCACTGATACCGGTGCAACTGTCCGTCTTTTTTGGCATCATCGACCACCACGGCATAGGGATGCAGCCCTTTAACCAAACCCGTTGAGCGATACACATAGTCTACCGGATTCCAGGGTGCCCGCAGGGTTGGTATCCAGTTGGAAAAATTAGACGTGGGCCACCAGGGCCGCATTTTATACTGACTTGTTCCTTTGAAGATGTTGATAATGCTCGTATCTGGCTCCAGTTCCCAGCCACGGGCCTGAAAGGCAGGGTCGATGGCAGAGAATCCTTTCCCCCAGTCCTGTACCTGCGTGCACCACTGCCAGGAGTAGGCATAACTTTGATCGGCGGTGGCAAAGGCTGCATCGGGGCTGATACGGGCTCCCAGGTATTTGCCGGCTGCTGGTGGGCCATCCGCTTCGGCTTTTCCGTCGATCAGGATTTCGTTGTGGTATTTCCCCGAATATGTTTTCGGAAACGGTGATTCAGTAATCCAGTTCACACCCAGCCCCGACATATAAAACATACCAATGTCGGCATGGTGATGCCCCGATCCGATGTAGTGATTCGGGCGAACGTGCAGACACAGCCAACTGGCGTTTTCGGTTCGGTCGCTGGCGGTCGAGAATACCCCGTGAACCGCATCATTCCAGTCGAGGGGCAGGTTCAGATCGGCACGGGTGGTTGGCTTCCAGTCAACAATATAGGGGAAGCCCACGCCAAAGCCTGGGTAGGTTGGGCCCGGCAGCCGAACGCCTTTGATGCTGGCTTCCAGTTGATCATGATAGCGGGCTAAATCAAAGCTGGCCAGATCGAGGTTGGGCAACTGCGCCTGAATCAAATAGTCGGCCGCCCGGTCATTCGGGTAGAACGCTTTCAGTTCGGTGACGGTTTGCAAGGCTAATGGGCTGCCACCCCAGGTGCCACTACTGACCGTTTCCCGTCTATCGGGTGAGGTGGTGTATACTTGTGCGGTGAGCATTTTCCGAAGATGTGGGTGTCCCCAGAGGTTATCGCCCCGGCGAGCCTGCATAATCATGGCCAGAATCTGGAATTGCATGCCACCGCCACTTTTTCCATTGCTTTCAAACATCTGCCCGTTTTTGTCGATGCCCCATTCCAGAAAATCGCGGGCTAATTCGCAACCCGACGCATAGGCTTCGGGGTCGAAACCGTCGAGTCCTTCGATGGTGGCAATGGCCAGATGGTGAGTCAGGTGCCAGGTCAGGTGGTTCATGTCGCGCCAGGCCCGTCGCGGCCCGTCGCCCCCGCCCGTTCTGCGACCATAGGTTGCTTTGGCAATCAGTTGCTGCATGGTATGCAACTGCTTCGTTGTCATGTATTTACCAGCAAAATCGAGCGAAAAGGCCAGATCCATATGGGGTACAACCGAGTGCATACCCCGCCAGTGTGTTTCCGAATTATTGGCATAATCGGGGCTGGTGCCAAACTCGCTGTCGGAGGTCAGCAGGTGTGCGTCTACTTTTTTGTCGATCAACTGGTAATACGTACTGATCGCACTGGCGACCTTTTTGCCCAGTGTAGCATTATCCGTCAGCAGGCAATACAAGGCCATCGTGGTCAGGCAATTGGTTACGTAATTGATGTGTGAGGTGGTAATGCCCGGCTTGTGATCTTTGGTCAATGATTCAACGGCGTAGACCCCGCTACCCTTGTTTACCTCTGCCTGCTCCGACAACTCGCCGGAAGCCAGTTGATCGAAGACCCTGCCGTCGCTGGTTGATGGGTTCCACCAGGTTTTGCGAAACAGGACTTCGATTTCTGTCATCGACTTCTGCGCCGACTTGTTTTCCCGAATGTGCTGTTGCAGCATCGGAACATCGTCGGGACTGAACAACAGCCGGGGATACACGCCCGGTGGGGGCACTGCCGACCCCAGCAGTTTCTGATTAAAGCCCGTCAGGTCATACTCGCTACGGGGCGTTTCGGGCCACTCGGCTTCGGGACCGTCAAGAATCTTTAGCTGGTCGGGGGTAAACCGGGCATGGGCCGTCACCGGGCCTTGTGCGGTCAGCATCGGAATGGAGCGGGTGGCAATAGCAGGGTCCATCAGCTTTTCGGGCGTGTCGAACAATGTCACGATACAATCGTCGAGGGTTGAATTCTGCCCCTCCCGGTAGGTAATTGGTTTGTCGCTGATGAGCAGTAACCCCCGTTTTGTCTGATAAACCTGTTTGCCAAAGTGTTTCGCCAACGCGTTGGCCGATACATAGGTGGTCTGCTTCACCACTCGTTTTTCGACCGATTCAGGCAGTGTAATTGCCGGTCTGTATATGTCATACACCCAGCGGCTGGCCAGCATTTCCAACCCGGCCGGTACTGGTTTTGGATGGATTGCGTTCGGCAGTGCTGACGCTATACTAATGACTGATCCAAAGGTTTCGGGCACAAAGAGGTTACCATTTTGGATAAATGCTTCGGCCCGCAGTAGGTCTATGGTATCTAACCGAACTTTGTAGCCATTGACATACGCATAGCGACTACCCGCAAAAAGGGCCGTTGTGCCCCTGATTGCTTCCAGTGCTCTGGGCTTTCCCGACCGGGTGTAAGGCAGGCCCTCGTTTTGGGGAGGAGCGGGCCAAACGGTCGTTTGCGGTGCCTGACCATAGCTCAGTGTAACTGTCAGGCAGGCAGTTACGAGAAAAGCGAGTTGTTGAGTAAACAAAAACTGTGACATGAGCGCAACGTTTAAGTAAGCCCCGGTCAACTACCGAACCGGGGCTGCGATTACTTCTTAAGTAGCCGACAGTAACGTACCTGCTGATCCGTTTGGACCTTCAGTAGATAGATTCCGGTTGCCAGGTGACCAACCGTAAAAGGAGTGCCGAACTGCGTATGCTCTTGGTGAACGATTCGGCCAGTTGTCCCATAAATTGTCACATCGATGGGGCCAGCCGATTCGCCCGCACGGATGGTTACCTGGTTTTCGACGGGGTTCGGATATGCGCCTATGACCAGTTCGGTACTCTCCTGAGCCGCCCGCCGGGCACCCGATGCAGGCTCGGTTCCGTATAGCAACTGCAGGCTGCCATCGCTGGCTTTTTTGTACAGGGTGATATGGTCATTGTCGGCCATAGGAGCTGCCACTTTATACGAATAGTCGTTTGTTTCGTCGAAGTTCGACCAGTCATTTTTGGCTATTCGGTATTGAATGTTGCCGGTGTTACTTTGTGGATATAGACTGCCCAGCGTAGAATCGAACTTCATCTCGAAATAGGTGTCTGTTCCGGTCATCAGCGTCGGTGTTTTGACGAATCGGCCACTTACTTTTCCACTGCCCAGCTCGGCATAATCTATCCAGTAATTAAGCGGCTGGGTACCGTCGGCCGTAAACCAGTAGCGAACCGTTAGGTCTTTATAGGCAATCGGCGTGTTGCCCGTGTTGGCGATTTTGAGGTACGTACTGATCGTATTGGTACCGGTATTGCTGTTCCTGTTCTCCGACTGGGCTTTCACCTGCAAAACCTGCGGAACCAGTGGCGGTTCTGTTCCCCATATCAATTGCGGTGCTCCGCCAGCCGTTGTTCTGTAAATGGTGATTTTATCCGTAAGGGCGTAACCAGCGTTAGCGGCATACGAATAATCATCGCTTTCGTCGAAATTGGTCCAGTTCTGCTTCGAGATGCGCGTCTGGATTTCGCCGGAGTTGCTGCCAGCCGCCAGATTACCAGCCGATGGAAGAAACGAATACTCAACGTAGCCCGTAGCACCCGCGCGGGGCTGGTCTAACCATACGTAAGCCATCTTTACATTGTCGTTACCCAGTTGTGCATAGTCGAGCCAGGTGTTGATCGGTGCATAATTCTCCGCTGTAAACCAGTACCGAATCGTCACCTCACTGTATGGAACCGGCGCATTGCCCACGTTGGTCAGTTGCAGTCGTGGGCTAATCTGGTTGTTGGTAAGTTGTCCGTTGTCGCCGTCTTTGTACTGAATTTTCAGCGTGACCGGCAGGCTCACGGTCAGCGTAAACCGGGTATCGCCCGTCAGTCCGTTGGGGTCCGTTGCTGTGAGCGTTATGGTCGAGGTTCCGGGGGCGGTTGGGGTTCCGCTAAGTATACCGTTGGCAAAGGACAAGCCGTCGGGTAAATCCGCTGCTGCAACCGTCAATCGACCCGGCGTTTCGACATCCGTGAACGCGGGTGTGGTCAGGCTAAAGCTCTGTCCCACCGTCGCGGTCTGGCTGGCGATGGTGGCTGAGGCAATGGGTGTCGTATTCGTCGGAATGCCGGATAGCGTCTGGTCGAAATTCTGCCAGCCATTACCCAGATCGGCCTCATCATTGGAAGATACGGTCAGAATTTGTTCGTTAGCAGCCAGCGACACCGCCGTTGTACTCAGCACCTGCGCCAATTGCGTCGGTGCATCGGCCCGCGAAAAATGAACTTCGTTTGTGTTTCCGGCTACCAATCCCGCACTGATATCGACCGTGGCATCAGTCGGGCCATTGTTCCGGAACGACGAAAAGGATTTGCCGTTTAGCTTGACCACCAGGCCTTTGACCGAGCCATCCGTTATCCGGCTTACAACCGCATCGCCCACCGCATCAGCATTCCGAATTTCGATGATGAAGTATTTTTTTGTCGAGCCGGGATAGGTATACAGGTTCGTTCCGTCGGATAGATTGTAGCGAAAGATAATTTCTTCGGCCTGCTGCACATCATCCCGCAGCACCCCGGCAATACCGGTCGTTACGGTCGAAAAATCATGCTCGTGGATAATGGCTTTCAATGTGCCGTAGGTGTAACGTTTCCCCGCTTCATCGACAACCAGATTTTTGGGATTGAGCAGCCCCGTCCGGCCATAGGTGAACCGAACCCGACCGTCGATTTCCAGCGCCTGCGCGTCGGTATTGTTGGTTGGATAGGTTTCGACCAGCCCAATCATCCGGTCGGGTAGGGTTATCCATTGCTGGTATGACGACCAGGGTACTTTGCGCCCCGTTGGCCCGGAGGTCTGGTATTGCAGGTCAGACGTAGACGAAACCGACGAAGCCGTTTTGGCCACGCATACCTTTGGTTTGATGTTGGTTGCCATGTATGCCCAATCCTGCCACTGCGTACCTGTGTTAGTCCGCACGTGAACTTTGGAATGCACCGCCATCAGGGCCGCATTCATTTCGTCGTGATTGGCCGAGCGACCTGTTTGGGTGGTCATCGCACCCACGAACGTTTGCAGGCCGGGTTCGGGATCACCGGCGGGCGACACACTACGGGCCGTGATACCATACGAATACCGCCCATACCGGCCCCGTGGCCCCTGAATATTCCGGTCGTACACTACATAATTATCGGGTAGTGGTTTGCCGGTCAGGTTCGCTTTGTAAAACGAGGCATAGAGTGGGCTGGCCGTGTAGCCGTAAATGGCTTTTAGCTGATCAAATTTGGTTTTCAGATAAGGGTTTTCGGTCACGTACAGTAATGGTTCGCCCGAAGCACCCAGGGCACCATTCCACTGGGTTTTCCAGGCTGGCGCGGTATAAAACTCCTGTACATCCTGTGCTTCGATACTCAGCACTTCGTAGTTGGCCCCCCGGCTCAGGCCATCCCAGGCGGGTTGATAGTCCGATACGGCCCAGAGTTTAGCCAGCGAATTGTAGGTGGCTCCGTGGTAGTTGGCTACTTCGTTCTGTGTCCGGATATAGCTGAATGCTCCATCAGGATACTGGCCTGTGCCACTTGCCTGATTGGTAACCGAGTTGATGATGGTTTTGGCGAAATTGATCCAGTCCGGATTGTTCAGGAATAAGCCCGCGTGCATTAACGTCTCAGCATACGAAATATCGCGGTTGGTGTAAGTGCCCTGGTTAAAGGCGGGTTCAATCGCCCGGTAGTTCGTTCCGGCCTGATAAGCGGCATCCTTCAATCGCTGGTCGAGCGTCGGCGGAATATAACCTGAGAACGAAAGATCAGCCATGCGCCAGCCGTAGGTGATTGGGCCAGTAGCAAACCAGTCGTTCATGCCATTGTCGGTACTACCCGGAATCTCACCAACTTCGCCCCCGCCATTGAGTTTATAATCATCGGACGTGGCATAGACGATTTGCAGAAACCGTCGGAACAATTCACCATTGTACTGGTAATCGCTCAGGGGCGACACTAAAAGCCAATGTAGTTGTTCCAGCGTTACGCCGAGCGTTCGGCAGGTAGCAAAGCTACTTCCCGGAAATACAAACACCCCCGGTTTGGATTTGGGGTATACCACCGGGGCTTGCGACAGATACCCAGACGCCCAGTTACTCAGGCTCTGAATAAACGGGTTGTTCGTTGTTACCTGAATTGCCGGATTAAAGCCGATGGCCTTGTCGGGGACGACAGGAGCCGCTGGCGAGCTGTTCTGTAACTGCACGATCTCACTGGCTAGCGCAGTGGCTTCGTCGGCAAAGCCCGAATCGGCGGCCATTTGCTGACGTTCCTGCGCAACCTGAATAGCGATGTCTTTCAGGCCCGCCAGATCACCCCGCGTTGTATAGGGTTTGAAGACCACATCGTCGATCCAGAAGACTTTCGGAAACGGGCCTGTCGGCAGCGCGGTGGTCGTGTTGGTATTGGGCCGTATCGAAATCCGCATATTCGTGCGTTCGGCATCTGTCCAGCCTGTCAGGTCAACGACCATTTTATACTGCTTCCAGCCGGTCGTTGACCGGAAAAGGGTTGCAAACGGGGGGGCTCCGTTGGTCGTTGTACTCTGCGTCGATTTCAGCACGTCTACCGTAAAGAGGTAGTTGGCGGCATCGGCTTTCATGAAAAACGACAGCTCGTATCGGTCTGCGACGATAGTAGGAGTGGCAGGGAACACCTGAAACAGCTTGATGTCATTCCGGTTCGTCTGTTTGGCAATGTTGATATAAAGCGAATTACTGCCTGAGTTTTTTGTGGTGTTGTCAATTTGGGCTGTACCGCCTGAACAACCGCCGGTACAGGAGCCCGTTACGAACGTCAGCTGCCATTTGCCTGCCTGAACGGCACCGAGTGTACCGGCGGTGGTTGTCGTAAAACTAGCAGCACCAACCGGATACGACTCGAAGCCGCCATTAGTAACAAAATTGGTTTGCGCCACTGCGGGCCTGAGCAGACAAAGGAGTATGAGTAAAGGTAAGTGTCTCATTTTGAAGAGTTAGGAAATGGGCTGCTTTGAGTTTTACAGCTTCTGTGACTAGGAAGAGAAGTACAGGGGGCTAGCGTTAGGGCGTAACGGTAATCTGTACCTGCCTGACTACGTCCTTTCGATCATTCACGTTGCTGTTTTGGGCTATGAACGTAACGGTGTACGTGCCCGCCGTTTTGAAGGCATAGCTGTAGGTGTACAGGGCATTATTTGCCGTATTTTTAATGACAACTCCAACATCTGGCTTCACTGTCTTTGGGTTTACCTTGCTGGTAATCAGCCAGTCGTCGTTATCATCTACGCCAACGGTTGTGCCGGGGTCGAAGGTAATGGGGTAGGACGACCGGATGACTTTGCCACTGGTGTTACTGACACTCGTGGCGGCCGACACATTGGCCGTTCCCACATCCCAGGCTGTTGCCTGATTTTTGATGCTGAGCTGCACCCAGCCCGTATTGGCAAAGGTCGACAGGAGTGGCGTTTGCGTCCCGTCTGCTACCTTATTCGTTAGCGTCAGGTTCTGAATCTGCCATTTGCGCTGCGGATTAGCGATATCTTTTTTACCCAGAAACCGGAACGCAATCGCTACTGAGTCCGCTGTGTTGAAACTCGTCAGATCAATGGAGTCGGAAGTTGTATACGAGGTGCTTAGTGCTTTGGGCCATTTCGTGTTTCGGGCGGTTATGTCGGTCCAGGTAGCACTGGCGATTCCATTGGCATCGTAGCTTTTCAGATTAGTCGACACCAGCAGCCGCAACGAATCCTGGCTGGCCAGAACGCCCTGTTGCATGGCCGACTGAAACACGAGTTTGTCTACCCCCGCCAGTGACGTACGACTTCGATTCTCATAGCGTTTACCAATTTCGCCGGAGTAGAAAACAAGCTGGTCAGGGTTGCCGCCTGTAAATGTAAATGGAACTGTTTCGCCTGCTTTGACCGTCGTTTTGGTCGTGCTCACGTCAAATGACGGTGCATCGACATCCGTTTGCCGACAGGCGGTAAGCGAGGCAAGCAGGAGCGCCATACTGCTTAGGGAAATATTGTATTTATTCATGGTTGTGTCGGGGTTTACCAGCCGGGGTTTTGCGTCAGCGCGTTGTCTAACGAAATCTCATTGGCTGGAATCGGGAAAAGGAGGTGTTTGGGATAAGCAGTTACAAAATTGGTAGCTGCGAGCGAGGCCGAGGTCACATAATTACTGGGGGCTGTACTGGAAACCGTCGCAATGAGATTCTGCATGACGTTCTGCATGACGCCCCACCGGATCAGGTCGTTCCGGCGCTGTCCTTCAAAACACAGCTCCCGCGACCGTTCATCCATGATGTCCTGCATGGTAATGGCCGTTGCATCCACCGGTGAGCCGGAAACCAGCGGATTGAGTCCATACGCCCGGCGTCGTACCTGGTTGTAATAGTCGACTCCCTTAGCGCCCCCGTTAACCTTCAAATCAGCTTCAGCGGCCATCAGTAACACATCGGCATAACGGATGATGGGGAAATTGCTGGAGGTGTTGTTTTGAAGTCGGACTGGCGGCAGATTCAGTTCATATTCGCGACGCCACTTGCCAACGGGGCGGTCATACAGACTGGGGTAGCCAGTGCCCGGTGTCGCCAGGGTAATGGCGGTCAGTTTCCCACCCGTCACCACGGCTGTCGCAACGGCTCCACTGCCCGCCGTGGCCGAGAAACTGACAGTTGGAGCCGTCGAATAGCCTGAACCGCCGTTTTCAACGGTAATGGACGTAATCGCTCCCGTTGGCGAAACATTGGCAATGGCTGCTGCGCCTGTGCCTCCTCCGCCCGTAATATTTACCGATAAAATGGGGTATCGGGTTGTCGTGGCGTCTTTGTAAATGTAAGGCGCAATGGCCCAGTCGCGCCGTAAGTCGCCGGGGCCGTACAGTTTATACAGCGAAGCCTGCGCCCGATACGTTCCCGGCGAAAAACCAATAGGGGCCGATGCAGACGCATCCGGGCAGGTTACGCCCATGATGGCCCCCAGCGTTTGCGTTACCAGAAAACCGCTGCTGGCATAGGTGCCCGTCGCATTGGATTTCGACAGAAAAGCGGCATCCCAGATTCCTTCCGACGTGTTTTTGTCATTGACATTGTTCTGCATATTGTTGATGAACAAACGGGCGTAGGCGGGCGTACCGGCAGACTGCGGCAGTGGGGTCGAATTCAGCGAATGCAGGTTCGAACTGATAACTTTCTGTGCCCAGAACAGTGCATCTTTATACTTCGACACATCCTTTAGGGGTTCACCCGCCATGGTCAGGCAAACGCGGGCCAGTATCGCTTCAACCGCCGTTTGGGTTACGATGGTAGGCGTCTGGGCCTGCGGCATTGTCTGAACCAGCGAATCGGCTTTCGTCATATCGCGTAGAATCAAAGCATATACATCTTTGGCGGGTGTACGGGGCAGATTAAAGTTAGTGCCCATGTCGGTGGTGAGGGTGGTTTTCAGCGGTACATCGCCGAAGTTGCTCACGAGCAGGTAGAAGTAGTAGGCCCGAAGAAACAAAGCCTGCCCCCGGATATTGGCCCGTTTGGTTTCGTCCATCGTCACCTTGTTTATCCCATCCAGCAACACATTAGCCCGCTCGATGCCGATGTATAGCTGTTTCCAGAACGTATTCACGTTCGCTTCCGAATTGCTGATGCTGTAGAGTTCGGTCAGGATTGTGCTGGCATTCGTACCGTTCCGAAAGCTTTCGTCGGCACCGGCCTGTAGGTAGCCCCACAGTCCCTGCGCATACAACTGATCCATTTCCAGGACATTATACACACCCGCCAACTGATTGCTGAGTTGTGCTTCGGTTGTAAACGTAGTGGGCTCAAAACCAATGGGGTCCAGGCTTACATCCTTTTGGCAGGCTATCGTCAGGCTAAGAAGAACACCGGCCAGAAAAAGCCGTAAATAGTTAGTTTTCATATCAATTGGATGGTCAGGAGTTAGAAAGTGACCGATACCCCGGCGGTGAGTGTAAAGGCACGTGGGTAAGGCGTGTAATCGTAGCCTGCTGCCAGTACCGAATACCCACTGCTGGGCTGGATATAGCTGTAGCCGCTGCCACTGTTGCTATTGGTCGAGAAGTTATTACCCGGAGGGGCACCCGCCGGATTGGCCGTGCGGTAGGTCGATACTTCAGGGTCCAGCCCCGAATACTTCGTCCAGGTCAGGATGTTCTGCGCCGACACATTGAATCGAACATTATTTGCTTTGATCTTACGAGCCTGTGCGGTTGGTAAGGTGTAGCCAAAGGCAATGGTTTTCAGCCGAAGAAATGAGCCATCTTCAATCACGCGGGACGATGGACGCGGATTGCTACTGCCTGCATCGCCTTTCAAATTGTAGCGGGCGCGCGGGATGTCGTTGGTTGGGTTCGTGGGCGTCCAGCGATCCGCGTAGGTTGCAAACTGATTGCCGTTCAGGAAGTACCCGCCCGTCGATTCAAAAACGATTCTGTTGGCGTTCAGAATCTGGTTGCCGTAACTCCACTGGAAAAATACATTCAACGAGAAGTTTTTATAGGTGAAATTGTTGGTAAAACCACCCGTATGAATCGGGGCGGGGTTGCCCAGAGTCGTCTGGTCGCTGGCATCGACTACGCCATCACCGTTGATGTCCTGGTATTTCGGATCGCCGGGCTGTACGTTGGGGGAGTAGGTCGGAATACCGTTTTTCAGGACATAGGTTCCATTGGCTAGCTGGTTGAAATCAGCGAACTGATACACGCCCCCCCATTTGTAGCCGTAGAACTGCGTCAGAGGTCCCCCCACTTTCGAAATCCAGGCCGAAGCCGACCCGGCCAGTCCCCAGGCCGTTTGCCGGGAGTCGAGACCGTTATAAAAACTCAGAATCTTACTCCGGTTAAAGCTGATATTGAAACTGGATGTCCAGGTGAAGTTTTTACTTTCTATGTTGACCGTATTGAGCGAAAATTCAAAACCTTGATTGCGCAGGTTTCCGGCATTCTGATACTGGGCGTTGGCCCCGTTGCTATAACCTGCCAGCGAGGGCAGGGTTACGCCGAGCAGGAAGTTGGTCGTTTTCTTGGTATAATAGTCCGCTTCGATGCTAATTCGGTCGCCGAACAGACCCAGGTTGAGACCCAGATCCAGCTCATGGGTGGTTTCCCAGGTGATGTTGTCATTCCCGTAAAAGAAAGGCACAACCCCGCCTGTATACGTATTATTGGTTGGGTAACCCTGATTATTGCTCAGGTTGCCAAACTGCGAGAGGTAACTGAAATCACCTACTTTATTGTTGCCGACCGTGCCATAGCTAATCCGGAATTTACCCTCGCTCAGCTTGGGGAGCAGTTTCTTCATGAACGGTTCCTCCACAAAGCGCCAGGCAACGGCGGCTGATGGAAAATACCCCCATTGTTTGCCTGGCGTAAATTTGGACGAACCATCCGAGCGGGCTGAAAGGGTAATGAGGTACTTGTCTTTATAGGCATAGTTGATCCGGCTTAGAAAGGAATACAACTGCCACTGTGACCCGCCGACTAGGGGCGTGTTTGCCGTACCCGTCACCATACTCAACAAACCCAGGTATTCCTGCGCCTGCGGAATGTTGATGGATTTAAAGGCATTCGTACTCGATTTGGCAAACTGATACGTAAAGCCAGCCAACGCATCGAACGAGTGTACCTTATTGACGATTCGATTATAACTCAGGATATTTTCGTTCAGGTAACTGCTGTTTATGGTATTGCCGATGAAGCCGTTTATGCCACTGGCATTGGGAATGGCTCCCGCACTGTTTTTGAAAATATTCCCCTGCTGCGTCTGGGAATTATAGAATGCTTCTGATTTTGGACTAGTCGACGTATAGCCTCCCGACAACCGCAGTTTGAAGTTATCGAGGAATGAATATTCGACAAATGCATTGAGCATGGCCGTATTCGTAATACTTTTCCGGTATTCGTTCTGGGCCTGAATGAGTGGGTTAATCAGGTTGTCGCCGAGCGAGGCTGCTCCGTTTCCACTGTAAAAATCCTGGAGCGCAACGCTGTCGATTAGGGCACTGACCAGATTCTGATTGCCTACCCCGGCAACGGGTCGGTACTGCCACATGCCCTGTACCACCCCGCCACCATTCCCCGACGACGGTATGGTGCCGAACGTAGTGGAGTTGGAGTAGCTGGCGCTGAATCCCATTTTTAACTGCTTACTAATACGCTGGTCCAGCGCCAGTCGGCCTTCGTAACGTTTCAGGCCCGTATTGAGAATAATACCTTTCTGGTCGTAGAGGGAACCCGACAGCGAAAAGCGCGTATCAGTACTTCCGCCCGATAGGTTCAGGGAGTGATTTTGGGTGATGCCGTCCTGCAACAATAACTGCTGCCAATTGCTGCCCGATTCATTTTTGTACGAATCCAGCGTCTTGTCGGCACTCAGGTAGATATTACGGAAGCGGGTTGAGGGAACCGAAGGCGTGCTGGCCAGACTGTCGAGTTCCAACTGAAGTTTGACAAACTCGTAGGGGCTCATCATTTTCATCGTTTTAATAGCCCGCTGGATACTTGTCTGGTAGCCGTAGGTAATCCTGACCGGGCCCGCCTTACCCCGCCGGGTCGTAATCAAAATGACCCCGTTGGCTCCTCTGGCCCCGTAGACTGCAATCGACGAGGCATCTTTCAGCACTTCCATCGATTCTATATCGGCTGGATTGATAGAGTTGACGTCAATGTTCTCCATCGGAAAGCCGTCAATGACATATAAAGGCGACGCATCCTGAGTGACCGAACTACCCCGAATTGTTATCTGGGCAGCCGCACCGGGTTGCCCGTCGTTGGAGGTTACCTGAACACCCGCAATTCGACCAGCCAGTGCCTGGTCGAAGGAGGGAACGGGGGCTTTTTTAACATCCTCCATATTCGCTTTCCCAACCGAACCGGTCAGGTCTTTCCGCTTGACCTGACCGTAGCCGACCACCACCACTTCGTCAAGATTATTTAAATCTTCAACCAGTGAAATGTCAATGGTACGCCGGTTGCCGACCGTAACTTCCTGTTTGAGATAACCAATGGAACTGAATACCAATACAGCCTTGTCCGTGGCTACGTTGAGCGAGTACTTGCCCTCCGCATTGCTGCTCGTTCCGACGGTTGTTTTCAGAACGGCAATGTTGGCACCGGGTAAGGGTTCACCTTTGGAGTCGGTAACGGTCCCATTTATACGAAAAGAGCCAGGCTGGGCACTGGCCGTAAAGGTGCCTAGCAGCAACAGGAGCTTGAATAGCCGCCATAAACCCGGCGGGCGATTCAGGAAATAGAAATGATTCATTTTATGAGGGTTTAGAACATGAGTTTTTTAACAGATTTTGTTGGCCTGACTAGCGGCCCTTCAACCGTTGCAGGTCTCCAGCAAGCATCTGATTCACTTCCAGAGCCGCAAACAAAACGGCAAACAAACCGTGGGTGTCGTTGTCGAAATAGGGGCGGTTCAGGTAGTAATTGACATCTTCGGAGCACATCGTTCCCATGCAGATATTATGCACGGTACCGTCGGCGTCGACCTGCGTTTTCAGGGCGTTCCAGCCTTTTACTACTATGGGCTTGTACTGTTGAGCATCAATCCAGCCATGCGTGATGCCGCGTGCCATTGCCATGGTCAGGATAGCCGTGCCCGACACCTCGATTTTACCATCGGGCCTGTCCATAACGTTTGGCCAGAAACCCGCTTCTGTCTGATACCTGACCAGCGATTGAACATGTTTCCGGTACTGATTCAGAATGGATTGATACTGCGGGTGGTCGTTCGGTAACGCCACCAGTACTTCCGAGGTTGCCCAGATGGCCCAGCCGTTGGCCCGTGTCCAGTGGGGTAGTTTCACGTCACGATTGGAGTAGCGGGCATGCATGTACAGATTTGCAGCAGGGTCCCATACCTGTTTTGTAAAGCCAAGTACCTGACTGGCCGCATCGTCGAGTATCGCTTTTCGGGTGGTCGCATCAGGTGTATACTGCGCGGCCTGTACCAGAAATGGGATACCCATAAACATATCATCGGCCCAGGTGGTGTATTTTTCGGGCGTTGTGCGGGTATAAATGCCGGAGCCGGGGAGCCTGATTTGCTCAAAGCGGGCATACTTAATCATATTGGCGATAAACGATTCGTAATCGGTCCGGTTGGCAAACGATTGATTTTTACGAAGTCGATAAATGAACGGGAGAGCGGGAGCCAGCGTAAAATCGAGCAGGGGCGTATCGACAAGCTGATAATTGGCTGAGTTCACCGCATTGAGCGTCTTGACCTGATACCTTACAAAGGGAATGCTGGCCAACTGGAAATCGCAGAAACGACTGGCAAAGTCGTCGTATTTCTTCTCGCCCGTTTGCTCCGCCAGTTGCTGCATAGCCCAGGCTACACCCCCGTTGTGGTAATTCCAGTTGTAGTTGGTGCCCCAGGTCAGTGGGTTATACACGTCGCCCAGTACATCGACTTTCGGTATTGTCCAGGTAACGGGTGCTTCGAGGCCGCCATACATGGTGCCAAACTGAATGCCGGTTTCCGGCCCGTTGGCCTTATCGAGACCCGTGCGTGTTGCGCCGGAAGCAGGGTTTGCAAACGGGCCAATGACAAGCCAGTTCGATAGGTCGGCCACACTACTATCCACGCTGTCAAGACCGTGTAGCCCGATGGTCAACGGAGCCTGTTCGCTAGTAAGTACGGCACCTTTCGTGCTGGGTGGCTGTAGATAAACTCGCCAGTCCTTACCGGCTGTTTCGGATTTAATGAGCAGGTCGTTGGCCCCTTTGTGCAGCGTCAGTTTAAGCACATTGGGTAATTCGATGCTGCGCTCATCATGGACGATGTTAATGGCGTGATTGCCTTTTTTCTCGTAAACAAGTTGCCCGTTGAGCCAGATTTTGCAGCCGTCGTTATGCTCGACCTGTAGGGTTCGGGTCTGATTGCCGGGGGCCGTTAACCGGGTGTAGGCATAGGCCACGGCGGGTTTGCACAGGGTAAATGTCCGGCCAAAATCAATAGCCTGTAGACCATCAAATGTTGTGGAAGGCGTCGCTCTGACCAGCCGATAGGAAAACGGTGTATCCCGAATGAGTTTATCGCCAATCCGTTTGATTACGTCGAGCGGGGTATCGGTCGTTGGGACTGGCTGAGCGACGGATAGACAACTGCTCAGACAGGCCAGCAAGAAGAGATGATTTTTCACGAAGAACGGGTTTGGTCGTGCATTAATTACGGTCAAGAATATCCTGCCCCAGTAGGTCGGCGCTTTCACCCTGCCCAAACCGGCCGATTTCGGCGCTGGAAGGCAGCTTTTTACGGTATTCATCGACGTACAGGCCGATTTTATCAAACGGAATCGGTTTAAATCCAGGCAGGTCTTTCAGTAGTTGCGCATCGGGTTTCAGGCTGAAATCGAACCGGTTCAAGTCAGCAAAGCCGGGGTTGGTTTCGTAGGCAATGTTTTTGCCCGATGCCAGCGACTCGTCGGTTTTGACTTCTTTGCCGTTGAGCATCTCGACGTACGAAAAGGGTTTCTTCGACTGAATGGCCACGTTATTCTCGATGTGGTTGCCGGGCCCGCGGACCGTAACGAACTGAAAACCGTAGTTGCAGTTGATGGCTACGTTGTTATAGCAGTCGATGGTTTGCGGGTGTTTGTCCTGAGAACCGCGTTTGTAGAGGTAGCCCGTTCCGCGTTTGTTGGGCGAACTGTTCAGGTACAGGATGTTACCAAAGATGTGCATATCCCGGTGGTCGTGGTCGAAATAAATACCATCGCCTTCGGTGCTGTTGTGGATGAAGTTGTAAGCGAACGTGTGGTTGCCCATCCGTTCGTACTGGTCGTAGCTGTAAAAGCCGCCCATATCATCGGAAACGAGACACATCCTGAAAATCTCGTTGTATTCGAATCGGGAATCCCAGCTACCGAACAGCACCCCGGCATGGGGCGTGTCGTGAATCAGGTTGTGCGCTACATACATGCCTACGGCTGGATGATGGCCGCCACCACCGCCCCCGGTGAAGCCCGCATTGACGGCAGGCGCATAAATCCGCGTAATCTGACTGAAGTGGTGAATGTGGTTGTTAACTACCTGATGGCCAGCTGCTACGCGCGGGGTCGTTGTTTCGTCGCCCCCGCCCAGCCACACCCCCCCGGCTCCCAAATCGAACAGGTCGGAGCTTTGTACGATGTGGTTGCTACCTCCATCCAGCCGGATAGCATACTGGTTTATGTTATGGATTGTGCAGCCCGCAATCCGGTTATTGGCCCCACCGTTGATAACGATGGCATCGGCTAGGTTTTCCTCGAACGTGATGCCCTGAATCACAACATTCGACACATCGGTCAGGCGGAGAAGCGGTTCACTCAGGTCGGCCAGGCGGACCTGAGTGTCCTGAGCGGGCGGATAGAAATAAAGTTTCTGGTCAGAGAAATCAACGGCCCATTCGCCGGGTAAATCCACTTCTTCGAGCAGGTTCATCAACCAGTACGGCTCCTTGCCGTTGCCTTCGGGCCGGGTGTATTTGTTGCCAATGCCACCCGGTACCGGTGCTGCCAGCGTAACGGTATGGGCAGCAGTGTCGATGGCGGCTACCCGCACGGCTTCGTTCTGCCAAGGTATCCGCCAATACCCTTTTAGCCAGACACCCCGGCTAACCTGACGCATCCAGCGGGCGGGCCGGTCGGCGCCAGTCGTGTCCCGGCCATTCGTGGCCCGGCGGTACTCGAAAACGCCGGGACGGGGTGGGCGGGGCGCTTTAGCACCGTCGGCGTAGAAATTCCGCCAGTCTTCGTTTTTCGATTCCTGTCCCCCACCATTAACAATGACTTTCTTGATTGTCATATATCCCTTGTTGGGGTAGCGCGAGAGCGGCATTCGTTTGCCATCGATAAACAGCGAAACAATGCCACCCTCGTCGTTGAACAAATCAGGATAAGCGTTACGGTGGGATATTTTCAGGGCTTTTAAATCAATGAATCGGATTTTAGGGCGTAAATCCGGCAAGATGCGGTCGAGTGTGGCCGGGTCACTGACGGGCTGTACCGATGAAGGCGGTACAGGGCTGGACCCGCAGAGAATGGCTTTCTCCTCACCGAATGCCCGGTAAACAACAGGAGCGGCTTCCGTGCCACCATCCTGTTTGGTAAGGTCTATGGTTTTGGATACATAATAGGTACCGGCCCGTAGATACACCGTTGCGGGTTTTTGCTGACTAGCCCGTTCTCGTACGGCATCGCGGGCACGGGTAAGCGTCGCAAACGGCGCGTTCTGCGTACCTGGATTGGTATCCCGCCCGTCGGGACTGACAAAAAAATCCTGCGCCAGCAGCGGACCAATGCCAAAAAAAGTAGTGACGGAAAGGGTCAGCAGCGCAACATAGCGGCTACATGTTAACGATAAAATCATACGGATTTAGGTATCAAATGAGGCCTGAAACGACTGGTCAAAAGTAGCCTGTCGCCTATCACAAGGCTTTTCCGTATGTTGCGAATGTTGGTCTCGCGGTTGCAAATTTGGATGGAATAGGGATTAAATAGGCAGAAAGCAGGGTGTTTTACGTCCCCAAGACAATTCAGCAACCTCCTGACCAGTACTTAGCACATCTCGTATAATGAAGTACTACCCGACTGTCTAGCTTTACGGATTGCTCTGATTGACCGCCTGTCCGGGGAAGTCAGGGTGTTTTTTATTTATTCAGACTCCGTTATTACATGAACGTACGCCGACTCAAACCACTGGTCTTTCTGACACTGGTCTATGCAGGCCTCACCTCGCTATTCCTTTATTTACTTTTTTTACTTCTATAAGCTGTATTCAGCATTTTAGCCGTAAAAAATAAAAGTATAATCAGATGCATTGTTGCCTTAGGTAAGCAGCGTATAGTGTGTAGAGACCTGTATGATTCCTCGTTATGCGATTACATACTACACTTTTCTGGCTACTCCTTTTTGTGGTGTCTCCGCCCGTTTATTCGGATGATGGCTTTACGGTGGCAACGGATAAGGCGATTAATCCGGATGTACTCTTCGAGCGATTTACCAGCAAATCAGGCTTACCTGATGAACGGATTCGGGCTTTCTACCAGGATAGTAAAGGGTTTTTGTGGATTGGTACAATGAATGGCCTAAGCCGGTACGATGGCTATTCCTTCCGGAATTATTTCAGGAACCAGGAGAAAAACAGCATCTCGGGCAACTGGACCTACGCCATTTGTGAAGATGCCGGCCATTCTCTCTGGATTGGGACGAAGGATGGACTCAGCCGGTTCGACCCGAAAACAGAAACGTTTACCAATTTCCGTAATAACCCGGCTGACCCGACCTCATTATTCTGTAATCAGATCAATACCATGCTGTTCGACAGCCAGGGTAAACTCTGGATTGGTACGCCCAAAGGTGTCACCGTTTTCGACCCGGATAGCCGGTCGTTCAGGCGGTTAAAGCAGTATCCGTTCAATACGCCCATCGGGAAAATGATTCGGTCGGCAGGCGATTACATCTGGATTGCGACCGCCGAAGGTCCCGTTCGCTATGATGTTCGCAACGGAAAATCGACCTTTCATCGGCTGACCGTCCGGCCCAATCCATACGGTGACCGCTTCTGGTCACTGCTGGAAGACAATCGCCATTTATACATCGGGACGGGGGGCGATGGGCTGTTGCGCCTGACCTACAACGCCGAACGCGGGACGTATGAAGGGTTCGAGTCGCTGAATCAAGTAACCGAAAGTGGCCAGTCGCTCCATCGGACCGAAATTTTCGACATCTGTAAAGCCGACGCTACATCATTCTGGCTAGGTACCGACCGGGGTATTGTGCGACTCGAAAAGCCCGGAACACCAGCCGCCCGGCTGCGCTTTTATAAGCATAATCCAATCAACGAAAAAAGCATTAGCAACGACCTCGTTTATAAGGTCTTCATCGACCGAACCAACGTGCTGTGGTGTGGTACCGAAATTGGTCTGAATAAGCTCGACCTGCACCTGTTACCCTTTCATTATTACACGTTTGCCAGTCAGCAGGCCAGCGATCAGGTCCGTAGCATCCTCTCCGCCGATGACGTAACGATCTGGTTGGGCACGGCTCAATCCGGTTTGTATCGCTATCACCTGGCCGATGGAACCACGCAGCGTTACCGCTTCCGCCCTGAACCGTCGTTCCTGAATTACCACCGCTCACTCCTCATGGATGCTGACCGAAACCTATGGGTTGGAACCCTCGGGGGAGCCACCCGATTGGCCGCGGGTTCCTATACCCGATCAGAGACGATGCTCGACGGCGCGGCCGTCTTCTCCATTTTTCAGGATTCCCGTAAAACGCTCTGGGTCGGCACGAATAATGGCTTGTATAAACTAGGTGCCGATGGTTCAAAAACCCATTTTCCATTCGGTGGCAGAAACCCCGGCGAAGCCACCAGCGAGTTCGTGCGTTCACTTTATGAAGACCATACGGGCGCTATCTGGGTGGGATTTGAAAACCGGGGACTTTGTCGGTTCGACCCTAAAACGGGGGCGTTTACCCCCATTGGGGGAAGTCGGGCCAATGAGCGTCTGGCGGGTGGGACCGTCTACTCGATTCTGGAAATGCCCCGGAATGTAATCTGGGTCGGTACCGAGTCGGGGCTTAACAAAATTACCCTTTCGGATGATGCGACCCGTCGAGTGCCGATGCGAATCAAAACCTATCGCGAGGTCGATGGCTTACCCGACCAGTCGGTGAATGGAATCCTGGCCGACCGTCAGGGCTTTTTGTGGATTAGCACGATTAAAGGACTGGCCCGGTTCGACAGTCGCCGGGAGCAGTTTCAGGTCTTCCTGCCTATGCTGAATTTTACGCATAGCTGCCTCAACCAGTTAAATGGGAAACTATTGTTCGGGGCATCGGATGGGTTTGTCATCTTCGACCCGGCCGAAATCAGGACGGATAAGCGTATGCCAGCGGTGGTTTTGTCGGACCTCAAATTATTCAATAAAGGGGTGGGTATCGGTCAGGTTGTCAATGGCGATACGATTTTACGCCAGTCGCTGGCCACCAGCCCGGAGATTGTCCTGAACTACCGCAACAACGGATTTACGATTGGCTTTACGGGGCTGCATTTCGCGAACCCGGACGAGAATGCGTATGCCTACCGGATGGATGGCTTCGATGCCGACTGGATTCCGACCGATGCCCAGAACCGAACGGCCACCTATACCAATCTGGACCCTGGCACCTATCGCTTCGAGGTGAAGGCGTCTAATAGTTCGGGGCGATGGAATCCCCATGCAGCCAGTATTACGGTAACGATTCTGCCACCACCCTGGAAAACATGGTGGGCCATTACCTTGTATGTGCTCCTGTTCAATGCGCTCCTGTTCATTTTCATCCGTTATCTGCTGATTCAGTCCAAACAACGTCAGCAAATTCGGTTCGAGCAACTGGAAAAAGAGCAGCTAAAGAATCTCAATCAACTCAAACTGCGGTTTTTTACCGACGTCTCGCACGAGTTCCGAACCCCGCTGTCGCTCATCGTCGGGCCGGTTGAAGACCTGTTGGCATCAACGGATATTCGGGGCGTAGCGCGGCAAAAAATTCAGTTTGTTCAGCACAACTCGCAGAAACTGCTGCAACTGATTGACGAACTGATGACATTCCAGAAACTGGACCAGGGCATGCTCAAACTGAAGCCCGAGCGGCTGGAACTGGTGACGTTTACGCAGGACATCTTTGGCAACTTTGAGTCGATGGCGCAGAAGAAAGGCATCCGGTTTCAGTTTTCGTCCGGCCTATCCTCCGTAGCCGCCATGGTCGATTCAGAAAAGTTAGAGAAGGTGCTCAATAATCTGATTGTCAACGCACTGAAGTTTACGCCCACGGGTGGGGCTGTTACAGTGCAGTTGACGGCTTCATCGCCCGGTCTGGTACCCGATTCCGACCGGGAATGGATTCGTCTGACGGTGGAGGATACCGGAAAAGGCATCACCCCCGACGAGCAGCAGTATTTGTTTGAACGCTATTTCCAGTCGGAGTCAATAAAGGGTGGAACGGGCGTTGGCCTGTCGCTGACCAAAAGTCTGGTCGAACTGCACGGGGGAACGATAACGGTCGATAGTGAACCGAATGTACGAACCTGTTTTACAGTGCTGTTACCGATAGACACTGTAGCGGCACCCGATACTCTGCCGTCCGTACAAGCCGCACCGAAGCCGTTTGTTTACGAGCAAATTGTCCCTAACCTAACGCTGGCGAATGAACTCGTGACGCTACCGCTGCCGAGTTTAGCAACTGGCAATGTGGCCAGTCGGCCAGACCTGCTCATTGTTGATGATAACCTCGATGTACTCGATTACCTGGAACTGACCTTTCAGAATCAGTACCGGATTGTGAAAGCCGAAAACGGACGACAGGCGCTGGACCGCATCCGGGAGCGCGAACCCGATGTGATTATCAGCGACATCATGATGCCCGAAATGGATGGTATCCAGTTATGCCGGACGCTGAAAACCAGTCTGGACACCTGCCACATTCCACTGATTCTATTGACGGCTCGTTCGACGGTTGAGAATCAGATTGAAGGCATCGGCACCGGCGCTGACGACTATATACCCAAGCCGTTCCATCCTGAACTCCTGCGGGCAAAAGTCGAAAATCTGATTGAGTCCCGGCTGCGGTTACTCGAAAAATTCCGGTCTAATTCCGTCGTTATTCCCAAAGACATTACCCGGAATCCACTCGACGAGGCCTTCCTGCAAAAAGTCATTGATACCATCAAGGCGAACCTCAGTAACGAAGAGTTCAGCGTGGAGGAACTGGGCGACCATGTCAGCATGAGCCGGAGTAATCTGTTCCGGAAACTGAAAGCTATCACCGGCCAGACACCCATCGAATTTATCTATTACATCCGCCTAAAACACGCCATGGAACTGCTGCTGGAACGGAAGCTAAACATCTCCGAAATTACGTATGAGGTAGGTTTCAAGAACCCGTCGTCGTTTAGCAAATCCTTCCGGAAGCAGTTTGGAAAAGCCCCCACCGAGTATCTGAACGACCTGCTGGCAGCTCAGAAAAATTAACGCTGGTTTACCGTCAAATCTTTTTCCTATTATTTGCCCCGTTATCAGTTCTGGCGCATAACGGGGCTTTTTGTGGTATTTTTTAGGGGCGTACCTGTACTTAATCGGGGCGAAATGCCTGTTTTAGCCCTGCTTATTCGATTTCTGCAACATCTCGGCTTACATCTGCAACATTTCCCTTCCCCGGTTTGAGTTGCCTGCCCCGTACTTTGTACCACTGAATTTTGAATTATTCACGGATAAAATAGCGATAGTCCAATAAGGGACAAACTGCCTTATGTGTATCGCATTCCTATTTGTAGAAGCCCCTTAAACCCTACATTACTATGCGCCCCCCTGTACAAAAGCTCGGTTGGATAGCATGCTTTTTGCTCATCATCCACTCATTAGCGGTTGGGGCTGTTCTGCCGCCACTCGTTATAACGGGTCGGGTAATCGCCGAAACCGGCGGACCGCTGCCCGGTGTCAGTATTGTTCTGAAAGGCACGCAGACCGGCACGACCACCGAGGCCGATGGAACGTATAAACTATCGTTACCCGAAGGCAGCGAAAACAGTACGCTGGTCTTTTCGTATATCGGCTACGTTTCGCAGGAGATTGTGGTAAACAACCGGTCCGTCATTGAGGTAACCCTGGCCACCGATTCCAAATCGCTGAGTGAGGTAGTCGTTGTCGGCTACGGTGAGCAGAAACGGAAAACGCTCTCGACAGCCGTCAGCTCTATATCCGGTACGCAACTAAAAGATATTTCGGTGGCGAACCCGGCGCAGGCCCTGGCGGGTCAGGTATCGGGTGTCAACATTACGCAGACGGGCGGTCAGCCGGGTTCAGCGCCCGTTATCCGGATTCGGGGTATCGGGTCGCTGGGGGCGGGTAACAGTCCTCTGTATGTAGTAGATGGATATCCGCTGGCCAGTGCCGACAATTTCAACCAGATTAATCCGGATGATATTCAATCCATCGAAATTTTGAAAGATGCCGCTGCAGCCGCTATTTACGGCTCGCGTGGAGGTAACGGGGTCATTCTGGTCACGACCAAACGGGGGAAACCCGGCCAGACCCGCTTTTCGTACAGTGGCTATTACGGCGTTCAGAACCTGAGCAAAGAGGTCGATGTGATGAACAATACAAACTTCATCGCTTATTCCAAAGAGTCGGCCATCAATGCAGGGTTAAAATATTATGCCTTCTACGACAACCCGCCTGCCGATTTGCCCACAACCGACTGGCAGAAGGAAATCTACCGGACAGCGGTCATCACCCAGCACGAAATCTCGGCCTCGGGTGGTACTGAAAAGTTTCGCTTCAATGTGTCGGGTGCTTATCTAAAACAGGATGGAATTCTGCGCAGCAGCGGTTTTGAACGGTTTTCGGTACGCGCTAACCTCGATGCCCAATTGTCGAATAAGCTGACGTTTGGTATGAGCCTGGCTCCGTCGTTTACTAATACGCAGTATCAGAATGTAGCCGGTAGTAATGACGCCAGCGCCATTGCGGTAGGTACTGACCCCATCGGTGTCGCCCTGCAAATGCCGCAGTTTTTCCCGGTCTTTCTGCCTAATGGCGATTATGCCAATACCAACAATTACCCCCTGACGCAGGGTGCCAATTCGGTTTCTCCCAATTTCAGAGGACCCACCGTGCAACTGGATTTATACAAAGACCGGGGCGAAACCCCGCGTTTACTGGCGAATTCATTCCTGGAATATGAGCTGATCAGTGGGCTGAAAATCAAAACCAGTTTCGGGGCGGAGTACATCAGCGACACCCGGAATCAGTTCGTGCCAGCCACAATGCCGTCCAACACCGCACCGACGGCGAACCTGAGTAATCCACTCGCCAGCAACATTGCAGCAGCCAAACGACTCAGTGTCAACTCGAACTGGCTCTGGGAAAACACCCTCAATTACAACAAATCCATCGGGCATGACCACTCATTTGCCCTGCTGGCGGGGTACACAGCCCAGTCGGTGGTCAGCACCGGAAACGTTATTACGGGTGTAACGGGCAGTTTCGTAAACGACCTGATTCAAAACATTAGCGGGGCCGGAACCACGACCAGCACCAACTCCTACGCAAAAAATACGTTGGTGTCGCTGCTGGGTCGGATAAACTACAGCTACAAGGAAAAATACCTCATGTCGGCGGCTATCCGGCAGGACGGTTCGTCGCGGTTTGGGTCCAACAACCGCTACGCGCTATTCCCCTCCGCATCGGTAGCCTGGCGGATGACGGAGGAGCCCTTTATAAAAACGATTCCCATCATCAGTGAATTGAAAATACGGGGTAGCTACGGCCTGACCGGTAACAACAACATCGGCAATTACGCATCCCAAAGCTACGCGACGCAAGCCAATTACGACTTTGGCAGTGGGGCGGGAACGCGGGTTTACGGCTATGCGGCCAATAACATCGCCAATGCCGATTTGACCTGGGAGACCAACAAACAATTCGACCTGGGTTTTGAACTGGGCCTGCTCAACGACCGGTTTTACCTGACTGCCGATGCCTACACCCGCAACACGACAGGGCTGCTCAATAACCGCAACGTACCGGCTATTGTCGGAACATCGGCTACGGTGGTGCAGAATATCGGGGAGATTTCGAATAAAGGGGTGGAGTTATCCATCACATCGCACAATACCAAAGGCGCGCTGCAGTGGACCACCAACGCCAACATCTCCTTCAACACCAATAAAGTTGTGTCGCTGGTCAATGACAAGCCTATCTATTTCAGCGCAGGCGGCTTTACCAACTACGCCATTGTGGTGCCGGGTCAGCCACTGGGTGAGTTCTACGGCTACCGGCAGATTGGCGTTTTTAAAGACCAGGCGGAAGTAGACGCAGGTGGTCAATGGGCCAGTGGCGGGTCGAAGCCGGGCGACATCAAATACGACGATGTGAATAAAGATGGCAAGATCGACGCCAATGACCTGACGTATCTCGGCAGTCCGCTGCCCAAATTCACGTACGGGATGACCAATACGTTTCGGTACAAAGGCTTTGATTTGAACGTAATTCTGCAAGGGTCGTATGGGAACAAGATTGTGGCGCAGTGGCTCCGGGCGGGTTATTATTTCAACGGCAATGCAAACACCATTACCGATGTGGTTAACCGCTGGGAGTCGCCGAGCCAACCCGGCAACGGCTGGCAGCCGCGCGTCACCAATACCCCTTCGGGTGGCACCAATAATTTCTCCAGCCGCTACGTCTACGATGCGTCGTTTCTGCGGGTACGCACCGTCACGCTGGGGTATACAGTCCCGAACGTGGTAACCAACAAGCTGAAGCTACAGAATGTGCGGGTGTATGTGAGTGGCCAAAATCTGTTCACGTTCACCAAATACATTGGCTACAATCCCGAAGCCAACGATAATGGCAATACGACCAACCCTACATATGGCTATGATTCGGCCTCGTATCCGCTGGCACGCACCATTACGGCCGGACTGAATGTTGGCTTCTAACCCTTTTTCTCGCATCAAGCGACTAAACATCTTCGAAATCATGAAACGATATACTCCTTTGATTGTCTTGCTGACGGCGCTCCTTGCGGGCTGCCAAGAGGACTTTCTGTCGCTGACAGACCCCACTAAGGTCTCGACGACAAACCTGTTTACCACGTCGGCCAACGTGACGGCTGCGGTGAACGGCGTCTACAGCGCCCTTCAGCCCGTTTACAACAACGATTACTACATTTTTGGAGAACTGGCCAGCGACAACGCCTACGAAAGCGTGGCGGCAAACGGCCATTATTTCTTCAGTACGTTTGCGGTTGATGCGACCAATCCGAATCTGCAATCGATGTGGACGGATACCTACAAGTGCATCAGCCGGGCCAATGCAGTCCTTGATCAGGCTGTTGCTGTATCTATGGACAGTACGCTGAAGAAGCGTTATTTTGCCGAAATGAAGTTTATCCGGGCGGTGAACTACTTTAATCTTGTCCGGATTTGGGGCGACGTACCATTAGTCGTAAAAGACCTGAGTGCTGACTATCAGGATGCATACGATTACGCACGAACACCAGCCGCTCAGGTATATGCCCAGATTATTCAGGATTTAAAAGATGCCGAAACAGTGCTGCCCGCTACCTATTCCGCCACCGACCTGGGCCGCCCGACCAGTTTATCGGCGAAGGCGTTACTCGGCAAAGTCTATCTGACGCAAAAGACATATGACCTCGCAGCCGCCAAACTAGGTGAACTGATTCCGGGTGCGCCAACGGCGGGTTCGCTGGCCAATATTAGCGGGCTGCTCCCTAATTTTTCAGATGTGTTTTCGCCCGCCAATGAAATGAATAAGGAAATTATTTTCGCCATCCGGTTTTTGTCGGGCGGATTGGGAACGGGTAGCAGTTTTGCCAGTGTTTTCCTACCCGGCTATTCGGGTACGGACATCATAAAAGTCGGTATTTCGGGTGGGCCAACGGAACGGCTTGACCTGTTCAGTGCTTATTCCACAGCCGACAAACGAACCCCCATTTCAACGGGCTATTATACGAAAGGAAACAGCGCGGCTACGTCGGACTATTACACGAAAAAATATATTTTCACCGGCCCGCCCTTTGCCCGCAACGACGCGGATAATGACTGGATTGTCTTGCGTTATGCCGATGTTTTGCTGATGTATGCGGAAGCGCTCAACGAGCAGAGTAGTCCCACCGGAGCGTTGCCCTACATCAATCAGGTACGTAGCCGGGCGGGTTTGCCCAACCTCACGGGGCTGAGTCAGGCTGAGCTGCGGCTCGCTATTGAAAACGAGCGTCGCCTGGAGTTTAGCTTTGAAGGCCAGCGGTGGTTCGATCTGGTTCGGACGAATCGCCTGATCCCGGTGATGAATGCTTTTTATGCCAAATACTCGGCCATACCCTCAACAGCAGCCGTGCCCAATAACGGCCTGTTTGTCAATAGTGGCGGGTCGGTGGTGCAGGTGCAGCCCAATCAGATTTTGTTCCCCATTCCGCTGGCCGAAATTCAATACAATCCCATACTGACCCAGAATACGGGGTATTAGGGAGGTGAAGTCGATAGGTTTCTAATGACTGTATTGATTACCGCTACTTTGATCCAGGCTTCTTTCTAAAACCATATGGCTAAATCAAAAAACCAGCTGGCTATTATTCTGATTACAACTCTGTTTTTTCTATGGGGATTTGTGCTCAACCTGAATCCTATCCTGATTCCGCACCTGAAAAAAGCGTGTCAGTTGAGCGACCTGCAATCGGCCCTGATCGACTCGGCATCCTACATTGCCTATTTCCTGATGGCGCTCCCAGCGGGGTTATTTATGAAACGTTTCGGGTATAAATCCGGCATTACGCTGGGCCTCGTCCTGTTTGCCTTTGGTACGTTTTTATTTTATCCAGCGGCTGAGCTGCGGCTGTTCAGTTTCTTTCTGGTAGCGCTGTTCATTATTGCCAGTGGGCTGACGCTGCTGGAAACAGCTGCCAATCCCTACATCACCGTACTCGGCGATGCCGATACGGCCACCCAGCGGCTGAACTTTGCGCAGTCGTTCAATGGGCTGGCGGCTTTTCTGGCCCCGCTAATGGGCGGAACGTTTATCCTGTCGGGAAATACCCTGACGGAGCAACAGCAACAGGTGATGTCTGCCGACCAACTGAATCAATACCTGACCAACGAAGCCGCTTCGGTGGAGGTGCCGTTTGTGGTGATCGGTGTTGTGGTGCTGGTGGTGGCGGTATTTTTCTGGCGAACACCATTGCCTGACATTACAGAAGAAGCCGAAACGACAGACCAGGCTGAAGGATCAATTTTTGCGGAGAAAAACCTGATTATTGGAGTTGTAGCCCAGTTTTTTTATGTCGGTGCGCAGGTGTGTATCAGTAGTTTCTTCATTCGTTTCTCGGATCGGGTGGCAGGAATCAACGAAAAAACAGCGGCCCTGTACTTATCCGTCGCGTTGCTGGGGTTCATGATCGGCCGTTTTTTTGGCACCTATCTGATGCGCTTCGTGGCTCCCCCGCGGCTGTTGGCTGTCTACAGCCTGATCAATGTTTGTTTGCTGCTGGTTGCCGTACTGGCACACGGACTGATAGCCGTTTATGCCCTGATTGGCGTCGAGTTTTTCATGTCGATTATGTTCCCGACCATCTTCGCTCTCAGTATCCGGGGGCTGGGTGCCAAAACAAAAATTGGGTCTTCGCTGGTCATTATGGCGATTGCAGGTGGGGCTGTTTTTCCCGTCATCATGGGAAAGGTGTCGGACCTGACCACGATGCAAACGGCTTATATCGTGCCTGCGCTCTGCTTCTTCGTCGTCTTCTATTTTGCCCTGCGCCATTATAAAGCGGAAAACGTTCAACTAGCCGTCACCCATTAAATACTATGAATCGATACTGTTTGGCTCTTGACCTGATTGATGACCCTACGCTGATTCGCCAATACGAGTACTATCATCAGAACGGCTGGCCTGAAATTAAAGCGAGTATTCTGGACGCGGGAATCCTCAATATGGAAATTTACCGAATCGGCAACCGGCTGTTTATGATCATGGATACCGATGCGTCGTTCAGCTTTGAAAAGAAAGCCGCCATGGATGCTGCGAACCCTAAAGTGCAGGAGTGGGAAACCCTCATGTGGACGTATCAGCAGTCGCTGCCGCAGGCAAAGCCCGGCGAAAAATGGCTGCTTATGGACAAGATTTTTCAGCTATGATCTGCGTTTTGGCCAAAGATCCAGAAGTAGGTTAACATATAGGTTGGTAATCAAGAAAGCCCCACCGGTTGCGTGACGGATTTCTCTTTTTTGGTATTTACTAAACAGAATGGATATATCATGGATTTACAACTTGCTGGTAAAATTATTATCGTAACCGGCGGAGCCAGAGGAATTGGCGAAAGTATTGTTAAGGTATTGGCCGCCGAAGGAGCCGTTCCGGTCATTATCAGTCGAACGGAAGCCTATAACCAAGCACTTGTTTCGACTCTGAATACGGCAGGGTACCAAGCCGCTCAGTTTACGGCTGATCTGACGCATCCAGAGGAGGCTGAACGAGCCGTTGAGTTTGTGTTAATTCAGTTTGGCCGGATTGATGGCTTAGTGAACAACGCTGGCGAAAATGATGGGGTGGGCCTTGAACATGGTGATTACGAAGGTTTTATGGCTTCGCTTCATAAAAATTTGACCCACTATTACCTAATGGCGCATTTTGCGTTGCCTGCCTTGAAGGAATCGAAAGGGTCGATTGTCAATATTACCTCTAAAACCGCTGATACCGGTCAGGGAGGCACTTCAGCCTACGCGGCTGCTAATGGAGGCCGTAACGCACTTACCCGGGAGTGGGCGGTTGAATTGCTGAAGTATGGCATCCGGGTCAATGCCGTAGTCGTGGCTGAATGCTGGACACCTTTATACGAACGCTGGATTCAGACCCTGTCCAACCCAGATGAAAAACTGGCTTCGATTGTAGCGAATATACCGTTCGAAAACCGGATGACTACCCCTGAAGAAATTGCCAACACAACTGTATTTCTGCTATCCAGCCGATCCAGCCATACTACTGGCCAACTGATCTATGTTGATGGAGGATATGTTCACTTAGACCGGGCCTTAGCCAACTCCTGATGAAAACGTTTTTTACCCTTCTGCTGGTTGTCATAAGCCTGCCGGGTAGTTACGGCCAGACACCGCAAACCACCAACAAACCCGAGCGCGTGGCCTGGTTTCAAGACCTGGGCTTTGGTATGTTTATTCACTGGAACGTCGATGTAGCACTCGGAACCGTGATTAGCCATTCCCTGGCCGGCGCATCTGACGATTACGTAGAACGGTACATCAACGAGCTTCCGACCTATTTCAATCCCAAACGATTCGACCCCGAAGAGTGGGCCAAACTGGCTAAGCTGGCTGGTATGAAATACGTGGTGTTTACCGCGAAACATCACTCCGGGTTTTGCATGTTCAACACCAAAACAACGCCGTTCAATGTGATGAATACGCCTTTCGGCCGCGACATCACGAAAGAACTAGTGGACGCTTTCCGCAAGGAAGGGATTGCTATTGGCCTGTATATTTCGCCGGAGGATTTCTATTTCCTGCACACCCACAACCTGCCTATTGGCCGATTACAGCATCCGCAGCACTACCCGGCTAAAAATCCGGAATTAATGGCCTATGACAAACAGCAGGTAAAAGAACTACTGACCAATTACGGTAAAATTGACATTATGTTTTTCGATGGTCCGGGTGACGGACTGCGGGAATACGCCTGGTCGCTGAATCCCGATCTGGTCATCACCCGCGACCTGATGAAAACGCCGGAGCAAACCACACCCGACCAGCCATTGCCCCGACCCTGGGAAGCCAACTATACGATGGGGACAGACTGGCAGTTTAAACCCACCAACGACCCGCAGAAAACCGGTACTGAGATTATCAATATGCTCATCGAGATTCGGGCGAAGGGCGGTAATTTCCTGTTAAATGTTGGCCCCAAACCCGACGGTGAGATTCAGATCGAGCAACAGAACCTGCTTCGTGAGGTGGCGCTCTGGCATTTTGTCAATGGCGAGTCGATTCATGCCGTTAAGCCCTTGCCGGTCATTCGGGATCACAACATCTGGTTTACGCAAACCAACGACGAGAAAGCCATTTATGCTTTTGTTACCCGGACCAGTTTCGAGGACTGGAAATATGGTGACCGGCGGGATTTCCTGTTACCGATGCTGGAGGGCACTTCCCAGACAAAAGTGTGTGTGCTGGGTTATAAAAGTGAATTGGTTGAGTATAAAAACGGGTTCGATGCCAGTGTTCGAGTTGTACCAACGCCGTTAGGACTAGCTGTCAGTGCCATAAATGGGCAACGCCTATACACTAATAATCGCTGGCCCAACGCAGTTGTGCTTAAGATTGAAGGCGCCACCTTTCGTCAGCCTCAGGCCGGAAAATCAGCACAGTCCACAATAGACGGCGCTAAATAAAAGGAAGAATAAAAATTATGGAATCTTTAATGTGTATCGCTCCTGGTCAGTTTATGTACCAGACCATTGATAAACCTGCCCTGACGCCTGGAAACGCTATTATCCACATTCAGCGGATCGGTATCTGCGGTACTGATTTACACGCTTTTGAGGGAACTCAACCCTTTTTTAGTTATCCCCGGATTCTGGGCCATGAGTTGGCTGGCCAACTGGTCGAAGCCGATGGGGCAGATGATTTTGCCATTGGTGAACCCGTTACGTTCATTCCCTATTTCAACTGTGGAACCTGCGTGGCCTGCCGGTCGGGTAAGCCCAATGGCTGCGTTCGTATTCAGGTAGCGGGCGTGCATATCGACGGGGGCATGGTTGAATACCTGTCAGTGCCTTCCTATTCGCTGGTTCATGGCGAAGGACTTAGTTACGATGAGCTAGCCCTGGTTGAGCCACTGGCCATTGGGGCTCACGGGGTTCGCCGGGCCGATGTTCAGCCGGGCGAGGTTGTGCTGGTGGTGGGAGCAGGACCCATTGGATTGGGAACTATGGAGCTTGCTCGAATTGCCGGAGCTACCGTTATCGCGCTGGATATTAACGAGTCGCGGCTGGATTTTTGCAAAAAACGGCTGGGTGTCACCCACACAGTCAACGCGCAATCGCCGGATGTAGCCCAGCAACTGGCGGCTCTCACCAATGGCGATATGCCCACGGTAGTCATTGATGCCACGGGAAGTTTACGGGCCATCAACACGGCCTTTGCCTACCTGGCACATGGAGGGCGTTATGTGCTGGTAGGGCTGCAAAAAGGCGACATTAGTTTCGCGCATCCTGAGTTTCATAAGCGTGAAGCAACCCTGATGAGTAGTCGCAACGCAACTCGGTCTGACTTCGAACACGTAATTGCCAGCATGAAAAAAGGACTGGTTGATCCCACCACGTACATCACGCACAGGCTTGGCTTCCATCAAATACAAACCGAATTTGAACACTGGCTTGACCCTGCCAATGGAGTGATCAAGGCGATGGTCGAAGGGCTGTAAGCGGTATTCGGCCACAGGGTGCGGTTTATACTGATACGCATAAATAATATAGCGCCCCCGCTATGTGTATGTTTTGGGGCCTTGGGTTGCTCAAACTTTGCTGGCATACTGACGTTCGTACTAAACCGATCTGCTCGGCGACATAGTCCAAAACAACCTGGAATGCCGGAATGAACAAGCAGCAGACTTGACGTTTACCCAGCTAACCGACGGACATTGCAGATCCGGTGTATATTGGTAGGGGAACAAGTAGTCTTATTCAGGTAAATTCACATCTCCTGAACCGGAAAGCAGGTTGCGGTAGAGAGCATAAAAAAGCCTGGGGTCAGGCAAGTTAAGCAGCCATCGAAATGACCGCGCCCGAGTCCGCCCGAAACTGGGGATACTGTTTCTTAAACTCACCCTCCCAGTCATCATTTAAGACTTTGGTTCGCACTACCAGCATTTGATGGGCTCCCGATTTACTCCATTGCATTTGCTGTTTTTTCGTGAACCGCTTGGCCACTACATAATTGACCGTCGATTCAACAAACCCTGTCGAAATTACTTCCCCGTACCGATAGCGTTCACTGTAGTCCACGATCAAATGAGTATTTTGCCGAATGTAGCTTTCCAACTCGCTGATATACCGGATGAGGGGTTTGATCTTGTCGTATTTGGTAGTGGCTTCCTGACGGTGTAGATCGGCATCCCAATCTAGATCATGGATCAGCTCTAACCCTTTGGTCGTGTTGCCGTGCCACAGATGCCACTTCGCGCTTTCTAACCGTTTTTGCATTTTCTCTCCATCCGCATCAACTTTGGTCAAACCCTGTAAATACTGTTGGAGGACCGTAAAACGCATGCTTAGGTGGAACCAGTCCAAAATATGTTGAGCGTTCGGTGTCAGGTAACTTTGTAACTGCCGCAGATTGGCTGCGCCATCGGACAGAAAAACGACCCGCTGATTGCCTTGTAGTCCTTGTTGGTTCAATAACTCAGAAATGCGCTGTTTGGCTTGCTGATCATACCCTTGTACAAAGCCGAAACACTTAGCGGGCTGCTCTGCTGGAACGGATTTGCCCACAATTACTTCAAAACAGGTCTTCTTCTGCGACCAGTCTCGCAGATAGCCCCCATCCACGCCCATAACTAGTGGGCCTTCAGCCTCAGTCACTGCACTTTGGCAGACAAGAAGATCTGCTGGGTTGGTTAAGGGAGCAACGCTTAAATGACTATCGACTTGACGAGCGACCTGTCCCAAATGATTTCGGATAGTAGCGGCATTAAGTTTTTTATCAACTGGCAACACGTCTTTAAGCAATGTAGCGGTTTGTGAATACGATAGCGAGGCAGCCCATTTCGTTTCCAGATAAAGCATTTCCGGTGTAGTACGCTGGGTAAGCAAGGAACGTAATGGGCTCACTGTTTGGGGTTTATCCAATAATTGAAAAACGGTGAATCGAGGACTTCTCAACCGTACAGTACCAAATAGCGTTCTTAGGGTTAGGGGCCGATAATCTTTTAAAACTCGACTGGTTGGTAGCTTGGGTAATGCCTGTGCTAGAAAACAGTTGGCTTGTTGTTGAACGATTTGTGCTTGTAGCGCTTCGAGTAACTGCTTTGATTCAGGGAGCGATAAACCGATGTTGGCCACGTCCTGACACTCTTTATCGAATGCCAAAACAGGCATGGTTTGAAGCGGTTCACCAGAAGCTTCAATGCTTAATGAGATGGTAAACTTCATAGTAGTCAGGGTTTTAGCATTATATACTCATTGACTTTACGAACCGTATTTATCGATATATCGCACAATTTGGCCGTTTTGCGTATACTAAGCCCTGCCCGCAGGTTTCGGGCTACTGAAGTATATTTTTTCAGAAAAATCGTTTTCTCCTCCCTTGTTCCATCAGGGCGACCAATCTTCTTTCCTTGCCGTCGGGCTTCGTCCATGCCCGACAGAATGCGTTCGCGTAGCGTCTCTCGTTCCAAACGAGCGAATTCGGCCAGTAAGGTAAACAGGAACTGGGCCACGGGATTACGCTTCCCATTCCTGAGTGTCTCAATGCCAAAGTTTTGAACGTAAATGCTGACGCCCAACTGGGTTAGCTCTTCGACGACCTGCAAGACTTCAACCGTTGAGCGGCCTAACCGGGAGACTTCGCAAACCAACACTTTCTGAATAGCACCCTGACGGCTCAACAGCAATAATTCCTGAATCCCATCGCGCTCCTGGTTGGTACGCGCACCACTGACCTTCTCCGTAATCTCAGCCACTACCTGTACCGATTGACTTTGGGCAATCGCTCGTAAGTCTTTCAACTGTCGTTGGTAGTCTTGTTCCTTCTTGGATACCCGAACGAAGATGGCGGCCTGTTGCATACCCTAAAGCTACTCAACTGTATCAACTAAACCACTTGGTTATCTTGATACGGTTATGACTCGTCGGAATCATCCTCTAATTCATCGTAACAGCCCTGTGCCTCCCAAAAACCGGAGTTACCTTTAATTTGATACAGTTTTGCCAATTTTTGATTGATCGCTTTCAAGTCGAACCGTTCGGGTTGGTGAGTGAAATACCAGGCCGGCACATTATCTTCTAACGGGTTCTCGCCCGCTAGTAATCGTTCCATTAGTGTTTCTAACCAGTCATACGCCCAATACCGTTGTTCTTCAATTCGGTGAGTGTACACGGTTGGGCCTCCTGTGTCCTCAGGTGGGCAAGCTCGTTTGCCTTCTAAGCAACGTGGATGCCGATAGCGACCATCATCAGGAGTTATGGCTTCGATCCGCAGTTGATGAGCCCAACGGTCGTAATAATCATACAGGTAATGAAACGTGTCATTGGTACGTAGACCAAAATCACCCAGGCGAGTGATCTGGGGAATACCCAGAAACTGATCGCCACCGGTATAATCGATACCATACTGACGCCCAAAAATCTGAAAGTAATGCAAGTGCCAATTGTCCCATCCCATGACTAACTGGACAATATGGTGCAACTGAACCACCGTCGTATCTCCTCTGACGATGAACCGGCGATAGATTTGCGGGTTGATGCCAAGCAAATGAATTTTAAGCTGATAAAGGCACTTGTAGGGTTTGGCTGGAGCTGGTTGTGGAGTTGGGCGTTTTGTCTTTTTCATCAGGGGAAGACAGCTTTCCCTAAAGTATGAAAATCGTCGATTGACCCCAAGCTTTTTTATGCTCTCAATATATAGGTCTATAGTGCAAAACGGGGCCAAAATGAAAATAGGGCTTCTCATTTGGCTCTTTTTACAGCTCCAGGTGATTGTTGGTTAGCCCGCACATAGGCGTACAGCGTTGGCTTACTAATAGCCAGCATCTCACAAATCTTCCTGATTGATGTCTTCTTGGCCTCATAAAGCTGAACAGCCAACTGTTGCTTGTCTGCATTCAATGTTTTGGGACGTCCGCCCAACCGTCCTCGCGCCCGGGCGGCCGATAAGCCCGTCATCGTCCGCTCCTGAATCAAATTGCGCTCGAACTCAGCCAGCGCGCCAAACAGATGGAACACTAACTTACCCGTTGACGTCGATGTGTCAATCGATTCGTGTAGACTCTTCAATGCGACACCCTGGCTTTCCAGATAAGCGACCCAGTCAATGAGGTCTTTCAAGGAGCGGCCTAATCGGTCCAGCCGCCAGACGACCAAGGTGTCGCCTGACCGCAAGAGTTTTTTTACCTCGTTTAGGCCTGATCGTTCGGCCACTGTGCTACTGATTTTGTCGGTCAGTATCCTTTCACAGCCCGCAGCACGTAGCAAATCCTCCTGGGCATCCAATACTTGATCGTGAGTCGAGACGCGGGCGTAGCCAATGAACATAGTGGTAAGAAAACTTGATAGGTTGTCAAGTTACTTGACGTTGATTTCTTAACCAAGTTTATTGCCTATTTTGAGGCCTATCGATGCCCGCTGCTCCCCTGATGGCCATTGGGCAAGAAAACCCTCCTTTTCTTTACTACCCCATGAGCCGAATCAAGATTCTGCAACCCCAGGAGATACGTCGTTTCGATGAGCCACCGCAATTTAGTGATCGGCAGCGAAGCCAGTTCTTTCACCTGCCAACCGGGCTTGAGCAGGCTGTGCCCCAGCTACGCAAACCCATCACCAAAGTCGGCTTCATCTTACAATGGGGGTATTTCCGGGTCAGTGGCCGCTTTTTTGCAACGCACCTGTTTCGCACGGAAGACCTTCAATACATCTGTGACCGACTACAGATCGAATGGCCCTCCTTGCTGCTGGATGCCCAGAGTTACTCCTCTCAATTGGCGGGCGTACACCAGCGGCATATTCTCAAATTACTGGGCTGGCAAGCTTTCGGACAGGGACGGGAACGACTCCTTCAACAAATCGCTCATCTGGTTGAGCAACCCCTCATGCCCCGCAAAGTGCTCCATGAGAGCAGGGCCTTCCTGGTACGCCAGCAAATTGAAGTACCTTCCTATGACGTATTTCAGCGCCTGATTACCACCGCTTATCGACTGAGTGATGGTAGGCGCATGAGTCGACTCAATCAAGTACTCACACCCCCCCACCGGACGTTGCTGGATGAACTACTCCAAAACGAAAAGCCCTTTGATGAACTTCCCTTACTGGCCTACAAAAAGATATCGCAGAGCGAACGTCCCAGTGAGATTAAAGCATCGCTTGTCCTGTTCGATTCACTCAGTCATTATTTTGACACCATTCAGCCAATTGCCCAGTCGCTCAGATTGAGCGACTCTGCCATCAGTTATTATGCCTACAAGGTACGACAGCTCCGAAATGTACAGTTAAAAAGTCACCGGGAACGCCACCTATATCTGATTTGTCTGGTTATTCATCAATATCGAGTATGGCAGGACACCTTCGTCGATATTTTGCTGTCGAGTGTGCGGGCGGCTCAGAATGCCACCAACAAAACGCGGCAACAGCTGTATTTTGCTTCCAATCGCCAGCGAAAAGCCGCCACCTTGTTGGCCTTGGAATCGAGGGCCGATTATCGGATGCAGGTAGAAGCGATCCGGTTAATCACCCGTCAGTCAGTGGATGATGCGGATAAACTACGCGCCATCGAAGACATTTTAGCCGCTGATCTCACCCTAACGACGGATCAGGAACAGTTAGTCAGCCAGTTGGCCGGTGAAACCAATCGGTCTGATGATGAAGACTTTCGGCGGCTGTTTGCCGGGCGGTTTTTATGGCTTAACCTGCGGGTTGGTGCGTTGTTAACCCGGCTCCGCTTTAATGCCCAGACCAGCGAAAAGCCTCTGTTAGACGCGGTACTGGCCTACCAACAGAGCAAAGGGGGGCTAACTGAACCGGCGGATGAACTAAGCTGGCTGACGGAGTCCGAACGGAAAGCCTTATACGGAATCGATAGTCAGGGCAATCCCGTCTTCCAAAAACAGCTCTATAAAGTACTGCTCTTTGAAGCTGTTGCGGAAGGACTCAAGAGCGGACGGCTAAACTTACTTCACTCGTACCGCTACCGATCGCTGGAAGAGTACCTGATTGACAAGGCAACCTACGAGGCGAATCGGAATGAATTACTACGAGACTGCGGACTGACACCATTTGCCGATATCAAGGCCTTGTTAGCCAAACTTAAAACTGAGTTAGATGCACAGTATCAACAAACCAACACCCGTTCCATAGCGGGACAAAATGACCACCTGACGTTCAATGCCCTCAAAAAGCCAATTGTTGATACACCGAAAGTCCATGAAACCGACACTTCCGTAGTGAGTCCTTACTTTGCCCCGGTGCGGTATATTTCGGTACTGGATTTACTGGCGGAGGTCGAACGGAGTGCGCCGTTTCTGAGTCAGATTGAGCATTTAGGTGGAAAATATGCTAAAACCAGGCCAAGTGCCGAAACGTTTTTTGCGGCTATCGTCGCGCTGGGTTGTAATATCGGGATTGATAAAATGGCCAATATCAGCAAAGGCGTTAAACGCTCAACACTCCAGCTAACAGCGGATCTCTACTTGACGGCTGACAGCCTTAAGCAGGCCAATAATCAGTTAGTCACCTTCAAAAATCAATTGGCCTTACCTGAACTGCACCGCCAAAATGCCGATGGTCTGCACACCAGTAGTGATGGTCAGAAATTTTTAGTGACGGAGGAGTCCTTGAATGCGGATTACTCCTATAAATATCCGGGCTTTGATAAGGCATCGGCGGTGAACACAGCCATTGACGAACGATTTGCGTTGTTTCATAGCTTAGTTATCAGTGCTTCCGAGCGGGAGGCTCCGTATGTGATTGACATCCATCTGAATAACCCCGCCATTCGCAGCACGATCCACTCTACCGATACGGGTGGGTATTCAGAAGTTATTTTTGGGGTGATGAACTTGCTGGACATATTATTCGCACCACGCATCAAAGATGTTGGTAGTCAGCAGATTTATACGATGAATACCCGGCGTGAGTATGCTCAGCGGAACTACCCGCTGTTGCCGGATAGCCGGATTGATACCGACCTGATCATCGCTCAGTGGGAGGATATTTTACGGGTAATGGTCACGCTAAAATCAGGCAAGACGACTGCCTACCGCATCTTTAAACGACTAAGTTCCTACGCCCGACAGAATCCTCTCCACCAGGCGTTGAAGGAATATGGCAAAATTATCAAGTCAGGTTTTATCTTACGCTACTTCGATGATCTGGTTCTTCGACAGGCCATTGAAAAGCAATTGAGCCGGATTGAATTGGTCAATCGGTTCAGCAAAGCGGTATTCTTTGGGAATAACCAGGAGTTTTCGGTTGGGCTAAAAGAGGATCAGGAAAAGATTGTTCATGCCCGGCGACTGATTCAGAACGCGATCATCGTCTGGAATTATCTATATCTATCGCAGCTCATGAGTCAGTTGACCAAGCAGCGTGAAATCGATGCCTTGGTTGATGCCATCCGGCAAGGTACGGCTGTGGTCTGGCAACATGTCAATTTGCAAGGGGAGTATGATTTCAATAAACTGCTCAAAAACAAAGCATCCCGCTTCAATCTGAAGGCTATATTCAATCTAAAGGTCCCGCATAGATAGCTAATTCTGTTTGGCTCGGTCTATCTCATAGTCCAGTATCATCGTCTAATCTCGGCGGCAACGACATAGCAGGAAAGATAGGCGATTCGATTCCGGCTGGTAGCCAACCGGTTTTGAGCCCAGCCGACTAAAGGGCGTGTCTGACCCGCGAAATGACAAGTTCAGCCAGTTTTTTTTGAGCGAACAGACGGATAATTAGAAGTTTGGGGTAGCAGACCAGTCAGCCGACTAACCGGCTTCGCCGTACGAAAACCGTAGATTGGCTGATACAGTCTGGTAACTTCCAAAATGATGAATCAACACGATACGGCCGACCGTCAGGTAATTCCGGCCCAGTTCATCAGCTTCCTGCTGGCCGGTGTTATCGGGCTGCTAGGGGATGCCCTGCTGAACCGACCTGCCACCACCATCGCCTTCAAGTTTGCCGACGCTATCTTCATCACCGGCTGCATTCTGGTGGCTATGAAATTAGCTCGCAAAGGGTGGGATTTGCCCGCAGCCGGGTACACTGTGCTCTCCATCGCGTGGGGCGGCTTCTTTCTGGCCAAAGATTTTGCCAGCCAAGAGATGGGACGCGACATCGCCGGGTCGGTATTCTACTTTCTGTTGCCCTCGCTTATTCTGATTGCGCTTTATAGGCCGTTTCCGCTCTGGATCAAACTCCTAACGCTGGCGGCTATGCTGCCTTCTCTGTTGCAGCTTATAGTATTGAAAACGGATACACTGTCGGACTACGAGAACCTGATTCGAAAGCTGGGATTTACGCTGATTCACCTAATTAGCCTGGTCTGGGGTAGTTTTTTCTACTGGCAATACCAGCGCGACGTAACTCGGTCGACCACAACCAATAAATCCTAACGAAATGAATATCTACCTTATGCTGGTTGGCGGACTGTTGCTGGCCCTCGAAACCGTGGCGCAGCCGGTGGCTCCCAACTCGCGGCAGCAGAGCCGCCCGAAGTCAGTTATGCTCATGAACCGAATCGCGCCGTCCGTCTCGGAACTGTACGTGGCCAATGCCGACGGATCCGGCGAACACAAGCTACTGACAACCAATACGTTCGATTACCACGGCTCGTTCTCCTTCGACGGCCGCTGGATTGTGTTTACCTCGGAACGGGCAGGCGATGGGCAGGCCGATATTTACCGCGTTCACCCCGACGGGTCGGGTCTCGAACAACTGACCGACAGCCCTGCCCTGGATGATCAGGCGGTCCTCTCACCCGACGGGACACAACTGGCTTTTATGTCGACCCGCGACCGATTTACGGCCAATATCTGGCTGCTGAACCTAAAAACCCGTCAACTTCGCAACCTGACGGCCTCACTGATGGGCGACAAAAACAAACCCAATGGCTACTTCCGGCCGTCGTGGTCGCCTGATGGGCAGTGGCTGGCGTTTGCCTCCGACCGCACCACCGACTGGAAAGGACACAGCGACGGCAAAGGCTGGGAGCACGTGCAGGAGTTGCGTATCTACGTCATGAAACCCGACGGCACGGGCCTGCGTAAACTCTCGCGCGACAGCGTCTGTTCGGGTTCACCGAAGTGGTCGCCCGATGGCAGACGCGTGATTTTTTACGAATTACCCGTCGAAGGGACCTGGGCAGCCCGTGGCTCCGGGGCGGCTCGGGCCACCTCGCAGATTATATCGGTAGACCTCAAGACGGGTGAGCGGCAGGTGCATACCAGCGGCCCCGGCCTGAAACTGCTGCCCCAGTATGTCGCCCCTGCCACCATCGGCTACTTGGCCAAAGCGGGGCCCAATGAAGGGCTTGGCTACACCAACGGAACCGTTGTGAAAGCAAAGCTGCGTTCGCCCAACTGGTCGCCCGATGGTAAGGTGGTGGTCTACGAAAAACAGGACTGGACGCCACGCCCGCAGAACAAACTGCTCTACAGTTGGGACCCCATCCACGAGTACCGCTACACCGACGTATTTCCCAGTTTCTCCAAAGACGGCAAACTGTTACTGACCGAGAAAAACGACAACTCGTCCATCGCTATCCTGGACGCCGATGGCTCGAACCGGAAGCGGATTTTCGACGCCAAAGGCGGGGGAGCTGCCTTCTCGCCGGGCTGGTCGCCCGATGGGCAGCGAGTGGTGTTTGGCTTCGGTGGATTTCTGAAAAGTCGGGAAACCCGGGCCGCCAAACTAATGGTGGTCAAGCGGGACGGGACGGGCCTGATGGATCTCACCGATGGGACGCCCAATGCCGGCTTTCCGAGCTGGTCGCCCGACGGCAAACACGTTGTGTACCGGGTCTGGGGCGACAACCAGCACGGATTACGCATTCTGAATCTCGACGACCGCTCAGTGCAGGTACTGACTGCCGAGTTTGACAATGTACCCTACTACTCGCCCGACGGGAGCCGCATTCTCTTCACGCGCCAGCACGAGAATAACAACTTCGACGTGTTTACGATCCATCCCGACGGCACGGGGCTGGTCCGGCTGACCACCGCCCCCACCAACGATGCTCATGCCGTCTGGACCGACGACGGCAAACATATTCTGTGGAGTAGTGGCGAATACGGATTCAAGGAAGAAGCCGCCCTCAGCGACAACACGTTTCAACCCTACGGGGTGGTCTGGATCATGAACGCGGACGGCACGGGTAAACGACCGCTGACCGATAGCCTTTGGGAAGATTCCATGCCCTGCTACGTCCCTCAGCAAACAGCCCAATCGTCCCGGTGAGCAAGGGCTACGAACTAGTGCACAGCCGACCAACCGTTCAGGGGATGTCGTACCTTTATGGGCCATGAGCCTCTTAAGCGATAACCATCTGACTCTCCGACAGAAAATCAGGCTGGCCCTGAGCATCGCCCTCATTTACTGGCCCATTCGGGTGTACGTCAACATCAGCCCCCTGAGTTGGGCCGTGGTTGGGCATAACTGGCCGTTTTTCTTAGCAGAGGGCCTGCTGATCATCGGGCTTTTGCTGGGCTGGGTATGGCTGATGGATGAACTCCAGGAGCGCCTTACCAACCGGCTGGCACAAACCGACACGGGTGAGCTGCGGCTGACGACGCAACTTGTTACGCTGCTGGTGGCTATCTGGCTGGCCCTGCTGGCCAATAAGCTGTTTGGGCAACTGCGGCAGTTTTCGGAGCAGCGGCTGGAACATGGGTTTTCAACGACAGGCTGGGTGCGCGACGACCCCTTCGACACCCGGCCCGACAACCGGGGGCAGCGTCGTCGAATGAACAACGGGCTAACGGTCCTGGCGCTGCTGGCCGCCTTCTACCTGACAGCCAACAGACGCTCGACCCGGCGCATCCATCAGTTGCAGATTCAGGCTGAACGCCAGGAGAAAGAGACCGTACGGGCGCAGTTCGATGCGCTGAAAAATCAGGTAAACCCGCATTTTCTCTTCAACAGTCTCAGTATTCTCTCGTCGCTGGTCGATACCGAGCCCCGACTAGCGGGCGATTTCATCAATCAACTGGCCAAAGCGTATCGGTATATTCTGGAGCAGCAGGACAACGAGCAGGTAAGCCTGGGCACGGAACTGGACTTCATCGAAGCCTATGCGTTTCTGCTCTCACTGCGGTTTGAGGATAAGCTGTTTGTTGTCATCGACGTGCCTCCTGCCGCCCGCAACCGCAACCAGATTGCCCCACTTTCGCTGCAACTGCTGGTCGAAAACACGGTGAAACACAACCAGTTGTCGGAAGAGGAGCCACTCCGGGTCTATATCGAACTGGCTGGCGATTATCTTCAGGTACGCAATGCCCTACAGCCCCGATCAGACCAGGGCGTATCGACAGGTATCGGCCTGCGTAACATCACCAACCGCTACAGCCTGCTGACTCCCCGGCCCGTCTGGGTGGGGGAAGTAGATGGGTACTTTGTCGTTAAACTGCCGCTGCTATGAACGTGGTTATTATTGAGGACGAAAAACGAACGGCCCAGCGACTGGAAAGCTTGCTGCTTCAGTACGACCCGACCATCCGGGTGCTGGCCAAACTCCCTTCAGTCGCTAAATCACTGGCCTGGTTTGCCAATCCGACTCCGGCGGAACCGGATCTGCTGTTTCTCGACATCCACCTCGATGATGGATCGGGTTTCCAGTTTCTCGAACAGGCTGGGCTGACGCTGCCCATTATTTTCACGACGGCTTATGACCAGTATGCCCTTCAAGCGTTCCGAACCAACAGCATCGATTACCTGCTCAAACCTATCAGTGCGGCCGAACTGGCGAGGGCCATCGACAAGTTCAACCGCCTGTGGGCATTACCCCAACGCGCCCTGATGCCCGACCTAACCGCGTTGATGCAGACCATGAAACAGACGCACTCCTCCTATAAAGACCGGTTTATGGTCACCATCGGCACCAAAAGCCGCAGCCTGCCCATCGGTGAGATTGCCTACTTCTTCTACGAAAACAAAGCTACCTGGCTGACCACTCGCGAGGGGCAGCCTATCAGCATCGACTACAGCCTTGACAAGCTGGATATCCTACTCGACCCCCGGCAGTTTTTTCGCGTCAACCGGGCCTTTCTGGTCAGCCTAGACGCGATTCAAACTGTTCACACCTATTCGGGCAGTAAACTCAAGGTAACCCTTCATCCCCCGGCCCGGCAGGACGTACTCGTCAGTGGCGAACGAGTGGCTGCCTTCAAAATATGGTTGGGCAAATAAGCGCATAAATCGCAAAACCAGTACTCCATCAAATCGTCAAGCTAAAGTGGGACCAGTCAACAGGGGCAGGTGTCCAGATCTCCACACCGCTATTTTCATTTTGGCCCCGTTTTGCACTACAGACTTACTACTTCAAAATAAAATCAGATAAAAAGAGCTTTTTGTAATTAGAAATTTCTAATTACAAAAAGCTTCCCTAATAGTTCTTGAACAAAAAAGTCGTATTGCTTCCGATAAAACCACGATTGCCATATGGGAGTGAAATGACAAGTATGCTGTGTTATTGGTACCGCAGCTCAATTAAAGACCAGTCGTCAATTAAGTACCCTTACCTTAAATTACAAAAACTCTACCCATACAAATAAAGTTGAACTTAGAAATACAACCTTAAAATGGAAACCGAAAAAGTCCCTATAAATCAGCCTACTAAGCCATCACCTACTGAAATCACTAATCCACCTCGGCCCAAACGACTACGGATAAAAAAAGAACGGATTCATTCAAATACCTACGGTGTGAACTTGAAGTTGGGTTATTCTAATAATGTTATTCTCAAACGTTTACAGTCATAACACAAGCCATGTTATATTAAAAATGGATTCTTACTTAATCAAAGATCTTATTCCTATAAGCATTGACATTGGGACAGATGGGACTGTTGATAGTTACTATAGACTACCAACTCCCATGGTGTGGATTTTTCGAATTCCTCACCCAGATGACGTAGAGACTTACACTCAAGTGGAGACGATTGTAACGAAAGTAGCCGTAAGCCTCATACCGGCGTCTGCCGAAAAAAAGGCTACAGCATGGGTGGCTCCCCTGAATGAAGACGACGAACCCGATATTAACGGGGCTTTAGCCTTTGAGGGAGTCAATTCGTATGAGAGGGTATTAGTCAAATTAGGATTTACTCCTGCTTTGCCAGCTAACTAACAAGTTAGCTACACATATATTAATATTAATCAAAGGGAGGTTTTCGTGAACGATTTTTGCCGTTGAATAACCTTACTACAAATGATTCATTGACTACGAGTTATGACCTGAATCAGTACAATTAATTAACGTTTTTCTGAACAATTATTACGGGAAATAGCCTTAGTCAAAAGCGTTTACTAACAATAATGGTCAGAGAAAGCAGTGGATCAGCTTGTACTGATATAAAATAAGTGTCACTAAATAGAAAGCTTAGCAACTTAACCAGGAGCTTAGGATGAGCGTTTCGAGTTACTCTTTGGAAAATGAAGCTGCACAATAGTGTATCGAGTGTATTATTTTAAAACTGGTGCCTGTCAAATTGCAGGCACCAGTAAAACCAACCTAAAATAAATTATTCGTTCTTGCGCTTGAGCCATACGGCCAAGTCTCCCCCTGTTTGACCGGCCTCGGCAAACGGAACCAGCTTCAGGGTAACTGGCTTTCCAGCTACCTTACCAGCTACGCCGTACACCTGCGATCCTACCCATCCCTTCGGCAGGATCGTGGCTGGCAGCGGCTTGGTGGTTGTCTCCACCAGGCTTACCGCCTGTAAGTCCGACAACTCTGGATTCAATGCCTGATCGAGAGCTAACACTTGTGGTCCCTGTTTGAATGCAATCCGCCCCGGATAACTGCCCCCACCGTCTAATACCTGCGGATTAAGGTCAAACGAGATGTCAACCGTCGTGTTGGCATCCCAGGACTTATCGATGTTTAAATACTCACCCTGTACACCTGTCCAGCTTTGCCCCTGTGTAGTTACCTGAAACGAACGACTCCAGGCAGGAACATGTAATGCGAGTCGAAACGGGGCCCGTTGTAGAGGGCTGATCGTCAGTTTAACCCGGCCATCTGCCGGAAAGCTCGTAGCTATAGTTAGTTGAACGGGGACTAATTTTCCGTCGCTGGAACGGACACTGTCCTGCACGGATCCGGCTGCATACAGATTGACAGCCAGACCGTTCGTTTGACTACGTGTATACGCCAGTTCGGGAATGATAGCAAAACCACGGGGTATGCTCGCCAGGCAGCAATGGGCCGTAATGGTACAGCGATAGGGTTTGCGGCCCATCAGCGCCGTATAGTAGCTTACGCAACCCGTCTGCGGATTTTCGGCGGCAAAGAGGTGGTTGAAAATGGACTTCTCCATCTCGTCAACGTATTTAGCCTCGCCCGTCAGGCCGTACAGTGCCTGACTTAATTGTAGCCAGGTCGTAGTGACGCAGCCTTCCCCCATGCTGTCTTTGTTGTCTGCCGGCAAATCGCCATCAGGCTGGAAATGCTCGTGGGCACTGGCAGTCCCCGTAATGTACAGTTTATGGCTGGCGATGTCCTGCCAGGCCGTCTGAGCCGCTTTCAATAAGGAAGGCTCGCCCGTCAGTTGATACAGCTTGACTACGCCAATCAGGTTCGACATCATCTCGTACGCTTTCGCATTGGCTGTTTTATCAACTTTGCCGACCGTATTGAGCGTCGTAATAATCTTAGGGCCTTTTGGGCTATCGTAAGCCTGAATGATGTAGTGACAGAAATCAAGGTAGCGTTTGTCGCCGGTGTATCGGTAGAGTTCGGTCATGGGCTCGAGTACTGACGCCGACGCCATGCCGACGTGATCGCCGGTTTCAACGATGTTTAGCTGACCAGGACCGGTGCCAAATGTTTTGATCAGCAGACCACCAATACGTCGGCTGGCTTCAAGAGCGGGTGAGTAGCCGGTGGCTGCGTAGTAGCTTAGCAAGCCCAGCAAATCATATTTATGCGCCCATACATCCCAGGCTTTCCAGTACTGGTCAGGCGAATACGTTCCCAGGTAGCCGTTCGGTAACTGAGTTCCGATCAATACGTCCACGATGCGGTCCATCTGCGTTTTGAGCTGCGGGTTTTTCGAGTAACGCCAGACCCGGCTGGCGGCATGCAGGTACTTGCCGGGGTATTCACCCACCCAGGTCTGAGTACCCGGTCGGTTATAGAAGCCCTCCAGAATGCCCTGTTCGTCGATGTTTAGCAGACGTTGCGTAAGATTGGCATTGAGCCGCTGTTGGAGAAAGCCCTCAAACCGAATATGTTCGAGCGGAAAAGCGGTAACCTTGTCGGGTACCTGCTGGACCACGACAGGGTAGGTCAGGTGCTCGTGGGTTCGGGCCTCTCCCTGGTAGCCAATCAACGTGCTATAGCGAAGGGTATCGCGTAAGCCAGGTACTACAAATACGTAGCTGGCCAGATACGAGCCGCTTCCGGGTATTGGAACCGAATAGCGATACGCCACCGAGTGATTTCCATCCAGCGTCAGTGGCATTGTCTGGTCAAAAACTACGGCCTTGGTGCTAACCTTTGTCACCGTGGTTCGGATTGAGCCTGGCAGCGGTTGACAGGGAATCTTAGGCTGAAACTGTACCGCCCTGGCCAGCGTTTGTGAAACCTGGCCGGTAATTAGCGAGGGCATCTCCGAAGAGATTAAGTTATACAACGTGGCTAGTCTGGGAGCACCTCCTAATTCAAAAGGCCCCCGCACCAAGCCGCCATTGCCGAACACATCTTCTACGCGGACAGCAATGACATTGTCAGCGTCCCAATGAACCAGTTCATCGGGAATGATGTATTCGCGGTTTGCATCCCAGCCCGAGGTTTGGCCTACTTGGCGGCCATTGATATACGTTTGGTCATTATCGTCTATTCGGCCAAGCGCCAGTCGTAACCCCGACAGCAAAGGGGCCTGTTTTCGCAACGAAGAAGGGATAACGATGTGCAGTCGGTACCAGACTACGCCATTGTAGTCAGGCAATCCCTGCTCCTCCCAAGCCTTACCGACCTGAATAGACTTCCAGGATTGATCCAAATAAGTAGGGCGGGAAAAGTCGACATTGTCAGCGGATTCATACCGCCACCCCTTAGTCAGATTAAGAGCCGGTTGGCTGTAACTAATTCCAATTGTAAGCAGCTGGCTGAAAGCAAACAGAGCTAAGCGATTCATACGATTCGATAATTTTTAGATTTGAGAGTTGAGCAGGCATACTTTACCGACAAGCGGCCTTAAAAACGGCTACCGGGCCGCAATGATCAGCCCGAGTCCAACTACGTAAAAACCCAGCATGAGCCGCAGCAACGTCTGCGTGGACGAGGGAGCCCCCTTGAACTCGTTCCAGACGTAGATTCCCCAGATGGCAGCAATGACCGTTGCCCCCTGACCAAGCCCGTAGGAAATGGCGGGTCCAGCCTTATCCGAGGCCAGGATATTGAATGACATGCCAATGCACCAGATGATACCGCCAAGAATACCCATGACGTGGTTAGTCCGGTTTCCTTTCCAGTACTGACCGTACGAAACAGGCGCTCCGACGAACGGGCGGTACATCAGCAGCGTATTAAACACCAGGTTGCTGGCTAGAATACCCAGCGAGAAAAGAAGGACGGCCGAATAGGGACTTAATTTCCCTGGTTGAGGTTGCGCGAAGTCCGGGAACATCGCCTGAGCCACGTACTTATAGAAGAGACCCATCATAGCCCCACTGACGACGGCCAGCAGCAACCCTTTCCCAGAAACGCCCTGTCGATAAGCCGACGCCTGTCGATAAGCGGTGGCGTTTAGAACGATGGCGATAACAATGAAGCCTACGCCGGAGAAGAGCAAGGTCGATTGACCTACGGGTTGGTCAATATAATTGACGACAACCCCAATAACCAGGGCCAGGCCGATCCCTACCGGAAAGGCTACCGACATGCCCGCAATGGAGATGGCTGCACCCAGCAGAATATTGGCTGCGTTGAAGATAACACCTCCAAGATAAGCGGAACCTATATTCGTTATCGACGCTTGCTGTAGATCGGGCCAAAAGCTTCGTCCCTGCGATCCAAGGCTGCCCAAGGTAAGAGCAAACACTGTAGCAAGTAGGACAATGCCCAGGACGTAATCCCAATAAAACAGTTCGAACCACCAGTTGGCAGCAGCCAGCTTTTGCGTGTTCGCCCACGAACCCCAGCAAACCATCGTAATCAGGCAAAAAATAACGGCAATGGAGTAACTTTCAATAATAAACATAGCAGACGTACTGGTTAGAGTTCAGATCGTTTAGGCATGGATGCCTGGGCCCCCATACGGGTAACTGAAATAGAAGCAGCCTGACAGGCAAACCCAACCGCTTCGGCTAGTGGTTGCCCCTCGGCAATGGCTACGGTCAACGCTCCGTTGAAGCAATCGCCCGCAGCCGTTGTATCAACTGCTTTCACTGGCTGAGCAGCAATTAGCTGCGTATGCCCCGGCTCCGAGAGCAAAGCCCCTTTCGCCCCCAAGGTTATGATGACCGTCTGGACACCTCGTTCGTGCAATCGGGTCGCGGCTAACCGGGCGGAGGCTTCGTCGGTAACTGGGATGCCCGTGAGCTGTTCAGCCTCGGTTTCATTCGGGCTAATGACGAACAACGATGCCAGCAGTTCATCGGGTAGGATCTGGGCCGGAGCCGGATTTAAAATAACGCGGCCGCCCCGCTCGGATACCCGCCGGGCTACGTACGCTACGGTGGCAATGGGCGTTTCCAACTGAGTCAGAACTAGGCTTGCTGGATCAATCTGATCGAGTGCCGACTCAAGGTCAGCTGGCTCCAAATGCGCATTAGCTCCAGAAGCAACGGTGATGGCGTTTTCACCCTGGGTATCGACAGTAATCAACGCAACGCCTGAGGGATGTTCCGGGTCCTGCAAAATGAAACGGGTGTCGATGCCCTCCTGATGAAACCCGCCGATGGCCTGCTGGCCAAATACATCCGTGCCTACTTTGGTTACGAACGTAACCTGACCACCTAAGCGGGCGGCCGCAACGGCCTGATTAGCTCCTTTGCCGCCCGGATTCATCAGAAATGTTCCGCCGATTATCGTTTCGCCGGGAGCCGGTAAACGAGATGTTTTGATGACCATATCGGTATTCGATGAACCAATGACAAGGATAGGAGCAGACATAGATTGTTTTTGAGCCAATGTTGATTTTAGTAATAAACTTTTGTTTTAGGGTTGGATGGGTGCCAGTTCAAAAGCACCAATGTCAACGGTCCTGCCAACGGGTAGCGGGCGCTGGTCAAAATCCAGGACATACTTCAATAGCAGTCCGGCATCAATAGCGGGGCTATGGGCCCGCAACCGATAATTACCTGACTGGCCGTCTATAAAGCAGGGGTCGGCTATCCGCTCACCTTTGCCTAATGCTTGTCCGACGGGGTCCTTGCCATCTGTGGCGTAGTACAGATTATGCTCGTGCAGTTGGTTGAAATTTCGGGCTTCGTAAGCCCCACCCGCAAAGGCTTGTACGTTATTAGCGACTTCGATGATGTTATTGCGAATCCGGAAGCCATTGTTCTTGAACGTAAAGACGACGTTCACGCCTGAGTTAGCGGGCTTCGTACGGATGATCGTGTTGTTATCGACGTCGCAGCTATCACCCTCCCAGAAGAAGATAAACTGCTGAAAATCGTTGCTGACATTGTAGGATACCATTATATGCCGCCCCGAGTTGGTTACCTCCATAAACCCTTCATTGCCCTCACTGTAGTTATGATGGATGGCAACGGAATGAATCGGCCCTCCGTAATAGCGACTGTCTAACTCGATAAACCCACCGTCGGCCCCAAAAGCACCGCCCAACACCTTGTAATTGCGACACGTATTGTAGGAAACCTCATTGTAAGCGTTGGCAATGACAACCGCTACCGGTCCCCAGAACGGCTTCCAGACAAACCGGTTGCAGTCCCGGAAGCTGTTCTTGGTAATTTGATTATATTGACCATTGCAGTATACGCCAAATGGACAATCGCGGAACGAACACCGGCGAACGGTCAGGTGATGCGCATCGGAACGCTGATAAATGGCCCCTACGAGTAAGACTTGCTTGTCAATACGGGTTCGCAGGCCTTCGTCTTTCCAGTAGGTATCCGGTTTTTCCTGATACGTGCAGGCGGCTGTGTTAGCAAACGAAAGCCCCTCGATGACTACGTGAGAGGCCCGTACCTGAATCACGTTTCCGTTGAGGTGGCCGTAGTCAGGGTTTGAGAAGTATGGGGATGCTCCGCGCCCATACGATCCGATGTAAATCGGTTGTTGCATGGTTCCTTCCCCATTTACCACAAAACCACCCCTAAAACGCGAGCCTCGTGCGAACAAAACGGAATCGCCTGGCCTAAACGGGAGCGACGCCAGTCGGGAAAGTGTTTTCCAGGGTTTGTCGTTGGTCCCCTTGTTACGATCCGATCCGGTCTGGCTGTTGATATAGTAGGTTTTGGCCCAAACCAGTTGGACAACGAGCAAGCAGGCCATAGTGGCTAGCGTCTTCATGGGCTTCTAGTAGAGCGTTAGTGATTGATTCCCCGCCTTGAGCGGTTTTTCCTGCCCTTTCCACACAAACCGCCCTGTTACACCGGTGGGAAGGCTGATCTGAGCCGTTAGTTTCCCGGTCGGCGTTACCACGTAGCGGACGCTGATCTCGCCGTTGGGGTGGGGTACTTGTCCGGCGGCTTGTCTGAGCGAACCCAGATGCGGGCTGATGACCACCTTCGCAAAACCGGGTGCGTCAGCATCAATGCCGAGTACGATCCGGTACAGGTCAATATTTGGGCTGGCGCCCCAGGCATGGCAATCCGAGCGCGACGGTTCTGGTTGTTCGGCCCAGGTGGTCAGGCCCAGCTTAATCTGGTTACGCCATTCGCGAAGCAAGTTCAGGTACTCATCCCCCAAACCGGCCTTAAGAACCGCCTGGTGCAGGTAGTACTTAAAATAGATGGTGGCCTGCGTCAGGCTGGTGTCCGTAAGGACTCGCTGCATGAGCTGACGCGCGGCCGGGCCATCGACAACGCCCCCGAGTACGGCCAGAATATTCGCGTGCTGGGAGAACTGCTGCTTATCGGGTGTATCGGCAAAGAGTTGCCGTTTCTCATCCCAGTACGCCCTTTTAATGGCCTGCCGCAACGTCTGGATGTCTGCGGTGTACTGCCTGGCAAAATCAGGTAATCCAACGGTTTGCTCTAACGCTAAGGCCGACTGGTAGGCCAAAAGCCGCTGTAAATCCAGCAGGGCCGACTGGCCACTCGACGATGTTGGGCTGACGCCCGCTCGCCAGCCGGGCGCTTCGGCCCAGTCGGTGAAGTTCCAGTAGGGTACGTTAGCCAGTAGCCCGGAAGGCGTTTGGTGAGTCTCGAAGAAATGAAGGATGGCCCGGCTGACGGGCAACTGATCGCGGACGAAGGCCCGGTCGCCCCGGTACGTCAGGTAATCGTTGACCATGGCAATCCACCACAGCGAGAACGGGGGGATGTATTGGGGCATCTGAGTCGGGTACCGGCTCTGGGTGAGCCCGGCAAGCCCGTGCGACATACGGAGCTGGATGATGGCGTTCCGCATCAGCCGGTCGTCGCCACTGTTAAACAGCGAAACCAGCGCCTGAATCCGCGTATCGCCGATATACTGCATTTGCTCGTAGTACGGGCAGTCGATATACGTTTCGTGGGCGCAGAGTCGGGCCGTTCGCCAGCCAATGTCCAGAATCTGGTTCAGGTCGGGCGCTCCTTCCGCTGAGAACGTCGCCTTCCTGATGAAGGGGTAGCCGGTGTATATGCCGGATAGGTCATCTACAACCAGGGGCGCATCTTTGGTTTCTACTGATAGCTCCAGATACCGATACGTCCGCCACCAGAGTGATGTAAACGTACGGTGGCTACCCCCATCGCTGATGACCGTATCGGCATAGCCGACAAACCGTTTACCGTCGATGTCGTTGCGGTTGCCTTTATTGGGAACCCTACCGGCTTTGTTGCCATCGGCCGTGTTCAGGGCTTCAGCCTGCCGGAGTGAAATCACCGCACCCGCTCCTCCGCTGATGGTAAGCGTGGTGTAAGCCGTCGTTTCGAAGCCCTGATCCAGAATCAGTCGGCCTTTGGTATGGGCCGGAATAGTAAGGGCCACCGCTTGCTGCGGAAAGCCAGCCGGTATGGTCAGGCCTTCCACGTTTCGGACGCTACTCAGCCGCTCGGGTCGAAGTTCCATGGCCGGAATCGTTCGGGGCGTCAGTTCCCACTGCTCGTACCAGGGCTCAAAGAGGCCACCGACCAGACCCGGCCCCAGCGCAATGGCTGGCTTCCAGGCCCTGTCGTCGAAATCGGTGGTTTCCCAGCCCCAGGGGTACTGACCAGCCTCGATGTGTTCGCCCGGACCAACCACCAGAAACCCGCTGAACCGGGGGATAATGGTCGAATAAGCCGGATTACGGATGCCTTTCCAGGCTGGGCTGGTGTCGAGAATCCGTTCTCGCTCCGAATTACCCTGTAGAATAAAACCGGTGCGCAGTGAGGTTTGAGCTGCCGGTCCCTGCCGCCCAAAGTTCCAGACCACAGCCGCCACCGTATTGGTACCCTCTTTCAGAAAAGGAGCCAGGTCAATCGTTTCAAACACCCAGTGGTGTATGTCGCCCCGCGCCGGACCCAGGCTGGCCAACTGCCCATTGACAAACAGTTTGTAGCGATTATCGCCCGATACGTGCACCACGAACGAATTGGGTTTGCCTGTCAGGTTGATCTGTTTGCGAAAATGATACACGCCATATTCCTGGGCGGGCTCACCCGCTACGGCAATCCACTTGGCTGACCAGGGCTTTTGACGTAACTCAGCGGGCAAGGTTGAATTCGGTATCTGAGCAATGGCAACTGCCTGAACCCAAACAAACAAGGTGATTAACACATGCTTTCTCATCGAACGGTAGAGGACAACGGTTTACACTTGGCTTACCCGCGCGGGCTCAGTTAGATCGATCGTTAAGGCATCGGTTACGCACCCTTGGGAGGCCGATGCCACCAGGCGACCGTATTTGGCCAGCACCCCACTCGTATACCGGGCTGGTGGTCGCTGCCAGGTTGTTCGTCGTTGACGGATCTCTTCATCCGAGAGCGCTACGTCGAGCCGGTTGTTGACGGCATCAATCGAAATGAGGTCCCCGTCCTGAATTAGCCCAATTACTCCGCCCTCGTAGGCTTCGGGCGTAATATGACCGACCACAAAACCATGCGTACCACCCGAGAATCGCCCGTCAGTGATTACAGCGACTTGGTTACCCAAACCGGCCCCCATGATAGCCGACGTCGCTTTCAGCATTTCCGGCATACCGGGACCACCTTTCGGCCCTTCGTATCGGATCACCACCACCTCACCTGCCCTTACCTGTCCAGCTTTGATCGCTTCGATAACCGCCGGTTCGCGGTCGAACACGCGAGCGGGTCCCTGAAAGAATTCGTCTTCCTTGCCCGTGATCTTGGCAACTGAGCCCCCGGGAGCGAGGTTGCCGTAGAGAATCTGGATGTGGCCCGTCTTTTTCAGGGGCTGATTGAACGGTACGAGAATCTTCTTGTCGTTGTTCCAGTCTGGTATGTTCTCCAGATTTTGGCGCAGAGTCTGCCCCGTTACGGTCAGGCAGTCGCCGTGCAATAGCCCTTCTTCAAGCAGGATTTTCAGGATGGCAGGCGTACCTCCGCTTTCGTGTACATCTTCCATCAGGTACTTGCCGCTGGGCCGCAGGTCAGCAATCAGCGGAACCTGATCGCTGATGCGCTGAAAATCGGCTAGTTCCAGCGGCAGTCCAAACGCCCGGGCAATGGCGAGGTAGTGAAGGACGGCGTTTGTGGAGCCTCCCAGCGCCATCACCACGACCAGCGCATTTTCCAGCGACTTGGCCGTAACAATGTCGCGGGGTTTGAGGTCCCGTTCCAGCAGGTGCTTCATGGCTTTTGCTACGCCAGCGCACTCCTGCCGTTTTTCGGCACTGGTGGCCGGGTATGACGAACTGTAAGGCAGGCTCAGCCCCAGCGCTTCAATAGACGACGACATGGTATTGGCCGTGTACATACCTCCGCAAGACCCCGCTCCCGGGCAAGCGTGGCGGATGATAGCCTGCATTTCGGCTGCGTCAATCAAACCAGCTACCTTGGCGCCATACGCTTCAAACGACGACAGGATGCTAATTTTCTGGCCATTGTGATGCCCCGACAACGAACTGCCCCCATACACCATCAGCGCCGGGCGGTTCAGTCGGCCCATTGCCATGATGGAGCCGGGCATGTTTTTATCGCAGCCCATGACGGCCACCACCCCATCGTACCACTGAGCCGAAGCGACCGTTTCAATGCAATCGGCAATCAAATCGCGGGAGGGCAATGAGAACTTCATGCCTTCGGTACCCATGCTGATGGAATCACTCACGCCAATGGTATGGAACGTAAACCCGACAAGCTTTTCGGCTTCCATACCCTGCGAAATAATATCGGCCAGGCTATTGAGGTGCATGTTACAGGGATTACCGGCGTAGCCTGCGCTAGCAATCCCAATCTGTGGGTAATGGATCGTGGTTTCGGTGAGTCCGGCTCCGTAGAGCATGGCCTGTGAGCCGGGCTGATCTTCGCGTTCGGTGAGCGTTCGGCTGTATTTATTCAGAATCTGGGTCATGGTTCAGGCGGTAAATGAGTCAAGAGAAATACCTCCGCTGTCGCTGGAGAGGTAGGCCGCTTCGACCAGTTGCATGGTGTTGACGGCTTCGGCTACGGATGTAATATGGTGAGGAGACGATCCTTCGGCAAAGCAGAGCAGGTCGGCCATCGAGCCGATGAACGCGTCGGGGTACCAACTGCCTGCCAAATGGGCCGACTGCCATTCGGGTGACTGGCCTTCGTCAAGCACGACGTATTCGAACGTATCGGCAACGCCGTCGGGGAAGTTGATATTCAGGCCGAGGGTCGTTTTAATAGCTCCGTGCGTACCTTCCCACTTAATGAACGAATCCTGGTGGCGCGTGCCAAACGCGTGGCCGTGGTTGGTGTTAATGAACGCCCGTACCGGCCGGTCGTAGTCGAAGATAATGACCGAGCGGGTCGAGGCCAGTTGCATCTGATGCGGGTGCTGCATTGTCTTGGCATAGACCGCTTTAGGCATCCCGAAGAAGTATTTTAGCAGGTCCATGTAGTGAATGCTGTGGTAGAGCATTTCCATCCTTGGCAGCCCAAACAAAAACGTCCAGAGCTGCCAGGGGTGGTCGATATTCATTCGGATTTCCAGGTCGTGCAATTCGCCAATCGCCCCCTGTGCAATGAGGTTTTTGGCGGCTATAACGGACGGAATGAACTTCATCTGCATGTTCACACTGGCCATAAACTGCCGTTGCTCACAGATGCAGAGTAGCTGGCGGGCCTCGCCGAGTGTTTCCCCGAAGGGTTTTTGAATCATAATGATTGACCGCTCGGGTAACAACGGCAGAATCACCGGTAAGGCCGAAGCTGGCACAGCAATGTCAAAAACTGCATCCGGCAATGCCTGCTCAATGAGTTGTTCAATTGAATCGGCCACAGTCGGAATACCAAACCGCCCCGCTACCTGCTGAGCCTTATCCTGATTCAGGTCGTAAAGTTGTTCAACCGACCAGCCTGCTTTTCGGTACGCGGGCAGGTGCGCATCCTGCACAATCGCCCCGGCCCCAATTATGGAAATGGGACGCGGACGGAGGGGTAGCTGAAAGGTGGTATCAATTATGTAGCTCATGGGGTCAATCGGTAAAAGCGTTCAGCATTAGCCCGAAATAGACAATCCCGCTCGTCATTAGTCCAGTCGGCGCACAGGGTCAGTACCGAATCAAGCCAGGTTGTATACGATGCGGCTAGCGTCATTACCGGCCAGTCTCCGCCGAACACCAGCCGGTCGGTACCAAACTGCTCGACCACGAATTCGAAATAAGGCCGTAGCTCATCCAAACGCCAGTGTTTCCAGTTAGCTTCAGTCACCAGTCCCGACACTTTGCAGAAAACATGTGGATGGCTGGCTAATTGTCGAATGTGGGTTTGCCAGTTTGCCAGCTCCTTACCGGCAATGTTGGGCTTGCCCAGGTGGTCGAGCATAAACGCCGTGTCAGGACATTGTTCGACCAAGCTGATGGCGGCCGGTAGTTGATGCGCCTTCAGGCAGATGTCGAAGCTAAGCCCAACGGTGGCCAGTTTACTCACGTTTTCGATGAATTGTGGCTGTTCATACAGCGACCTGGGCGACTCCTCCAACCTTCGGACGCCCCGTACCAGAAAATAAGCCTGTAAGGCTTGTAGTTCAGTGTCAATATTGGGTTGTTCTAACGGAAACCAAGCAACCAGGCCCCGAATGCGCGGATCAATGGCTGCCGCCTGGGTTACGTAGTCGATCTCCCGTTTGTATTGTTCGGGTTCGCATTCACACTGCACAAATACCATCGCCTGCACCGGCACGCGGGCAATAGCCCGCTGATAGTCGGAAATGGTGAACGTTCGGTTAATGGCCGGTACGTCCGACAACCACGCGTAATTCAGGTGCTGAACGTCCCAAATGTGCAGGTGCGTATCAATAATGGCCGGTGGCAGGTTTATGGTCATTGAACGGTTAAATCGAAGGTTTGGTGACCGGCGGTCAATTGGCGTTGCTGACCTTTCCAGCGAAACGTACCGGTCACACCTTCGGGTAAGCTGATGTCGGCCCGCAACGTACCAGCCGGACTTAGCGCGTACTTCACGCCAATGGTTCCTTTAGGATGGGGCATCTGACCGCTTGCGTTCCGCAGTGTACCCAGATGCGGGGTGATGCGCACTTTCTCGAAGCCGGGTGCGTCGGAATCAATACCGAGGATAATGCGGTAGAATTCAATATTCGGGCTCGAGCCCCAGGCGTGGCAATCTGACCGCGACGGTTCGTGCGACTCTGCCCAGGTCGTTAAGCCCAGCTTCATCTGTTGGCGCCATAGCCCCAGCAAGTTCAGGTACTGATCGCCAAGTCCCGTTTCAGCCACGGCCCGGTGCAGGTAATAACGGTAAAAAATAGAAGGCTGTACCAATGACTTATCAGTCAGCGTACGCTCCATCAGTTGCCGCGCCGAATCACCCGTAATGACCCCCGTCAGGGCGGCCAGTATATTTGAATGCTGCGAAAACTGCTTTTTCTGGGGTGTATCAGCAAACAGTCCGCGCGACTTGTCCCAGTAAAGCCGCTGGATGGTCTGCCTTAACCGGTTGCTACGTTCGGCGTACAGGTCAGCAAACGCCGACATACCGGCCTGAGCTTCCAGATCACCCGCTACTTGATAAGCCAGCAGCAACTGCAAGTCCAGCGGAGCTGAGTTGCCATTCTCAGTGTACGGAGCCACACTGCCCCAGGTTTGCCAGTCTGGGCTGGTTGTCCAGTCCGTAAAAGGCCAGTCCGGAAAGCGCTTTAGCGAACCGTCGTCGTGCTGGTAATTAGCAAAATAGTTCAGCACCATGCGGGTAACAGGCAGCGACGACTTCACGAACGCTTTATCGCCCCGGTAGCGCCAGTAATCGTGTACCATGTTGATCCACCAGAGCGAAAACGTCGGAATGTACTGAGGTTCGCGGCTAGGATAGCGGCTCATGGTCAGGCCGTTGGCGGAGAGTGACTGGCGGAGTTGCATAATGGCCTGCCGCACCAGTCGATCGTCGGAACTGTTGTAAAGCGAAATCAGCGCCTGAATACGGACGTCCCCAGCGTATTGCAGTTGTTCATAATAGGGGCAGTCCATGTACGTCTCGTTAGCGCAGAGCCGGGCCGTGCGCCAGCCAATATCGAGCATGTTGGCTAGTTCTGGCGATTCAGGTACCTCAGCGGTACTTACCTTCGACAGTGGGTAAGCTGTAAAAAGACCCGAGAGATCATTGAGTATCAGCGGCTCCTGTTTGGTTTCAACCGTTACCTGTATGTAGCGGTACGTCCGCCACCAAAGGGTGGTAAGTGTGCGTTGTTGCCCGCCATCAGTGACAAACGCATCGGTACAACCAAAGAAAACCTTTCCTTCAATTTTATTCCGGTCCCCTTTTACGATCGGTGCAGTCCGATCCTTCGGAGCCGGTTCAAACAGTGACTCAGCGTAGGCCAGCGTCACGTTTGCGCCCCGTCCACCACTCACCGTCAGCACTGGATAGGCGGTAGTCAGATGCGTCTGGTCGAGCAGCAATACAGCTTTGGTCTGAGCCGGGATATGTACCGGAACCGCTTGTCCGGGAAAACCAGCCGGAACCGTTATGCCATCCACTTTACGTAGTTTGGCGATGCGTTCGGGTTTTAACTCCATCGGCGGTATAGACCGGGGGTTGAGCGTCCAGTTATCGAAATCAATATTGAGGTTCCACATGCTGCCGGGCTTGACCTCCTGCGCATTTGGCCACTGTGCGTCGGCATACTGTACCGTTTCCCACCCCCAGGGATAGCGATTATACTGGATAGCCTCACCAGGACCAACCTGAAAAAAGGTGTATAAATTTGTCTGAAGGGGTGAATACGCGCCATTTTGTAGACACTTCCACGACGGATTGGTGTTGACGGCCTGCTCGGCAGGGCCGTTGCCTTGCAGGATAAAGCCGGTTCGGAAAGAGTGTTGAGCGAACGACATCGTCTCGCCGAAATTCCACACAACAGCCGCCAACGTGTTATCGCCCGAGGTTAAGTAGGGGGCCAGATCGACCGTTTCAAACGACCAGTGACGCACATCCGAACGGGCCGGACCCAGCGATACCAGCCGTCCATTGACAAACAGTTTATAGCGGTTGTCGCCCGACACGTGTACAACGAACGCGCTGGGCTTACTGTCTAGTTGAATGGTTTTACGAAAATGGTATACGCCGTACCCATGGGGCGATGTGCCCGGTACGGTAATCCAGCGGGCGGGCCAGGGCTCAGTCAACAGTGCCTTCGGCAGCGCTGCCGTGTCAATCTGAGCCCGTAAGGCCGAAAAACTAAACGCCAGTAGGAAGGTGATCGAAAGCCAATAACGCATGGTGTGTGTCGATTAGGGTAAAGAAAACGCTACGAAGCGGTCACCTTTTGGTGCCCCAAGTTTGTCGCCCCCGCAGGCAATGACGACGTATTGTTTACCACCCGATTCGTAGGTGCTGGGTGTAGCAAAGCCAGCGGCTGGTAGCTCATGTTGCCAGAGCAGCTTGCCCGTTCGTGAATTAAAAGCCCGAATTTTTCTGTCTTTCGTACCTGCAATGAACAAGAGTCCACTGGCCGTCACCACAGGCCCTCCGTAGCTTTCAGCCCCGGTTTTGGTAAAACCCTTTGCTACCAGCTCGGGATATTCACCAAAGGGTATTTTCCAGCGATACTGACCGGTGCTCAGGTCAATAGCATTGAGCGTTCCCCAGGGTGGGCGAATGGCCGGAAACCCCTGGCTGTCGAGAAACTTCGTAAACAAGGCTACCCGGTAGGGAACCGTTGTCGGTATGGGTTGCTTAAGCAATTGACCCGGTTCTTTAGCTGCCTGACCTGGCTCTTTGGTCGTTGTAGCGGGCCTGTTCAACAGATAGGCCACCAGCGTTTGGCGCTGGACCTCGGAAAGGTGAGAAAAAGCAGGCATCATACCTTTTCCGTTGGCGATGACCTGGTGGATGTATTCGGGTTTTCGGCGGGTTCCAATGTCGACTAGTGACGGATAACCTCCGGTGGGATTTCCTTTCCGCTCTGGGCCGTGACAAGCTCCGCAGTTGGCCGCGTAAAGCCGCTCACCCGTGGGCGGTTGCGCGGTAGTCGTTGGCATTTCTACGTCAGCCAGCTTAACCAGCCAGGCCATTTCGTTACTATTAAGGTAGAGAATACCATTCGGATCAGCCGCGGCTCCACCCCATTCAGCACCCCCATCAAAACCAGGAAAGATGATGGTACCCTGCTTGCTGTGGGGTGTAAACGCCCCCTCGTAGCGGCTCTTTCGCAGCGTAGCCAGCAGTTCTTCACGGTTTTCGGCGTAGGGGCTTAGGTCGGCTTCGGTCAGCGTTTGCCGGGCGTAGGGCGCGGGCAAGCTCGGGACAGGCTGCGTGGGCCACGGCTTTTCGCCGGGGATGTCAGACCCAGGAGCTGGTTTTTCGGTGATTGGGTAAATCGGTTTTCCCGTCACCCGGTCAAAGAGAAAAACCAGGCCGTGTTTAGTCACCTGCGCAACGGCGTCAATGCGTTTGCCTTCGCGCGTGATGGTGACTAAATTCGGCGGAGCGGGGGCGTCGCGGTCCAGGATGTCGTGGTGTACGAACTGGTAATGCCAGCGTCTCTTACCAGTCTGGGCATCAAGAGCCAGCAAGCAGTTGGCAAACAGGTTGCTGCCGACCCGGTTGCCCCCATAGTAATCGGCCGCGGCCGACCCCGTGGGTACGTACACAATCCCACGGGGTCGGTCGATGGCCATGCCGGGCCAGTTGTTAGCCCCGCCTATATCGGGATTTCGGTAGGCCTCTTTCGGCCAAGTATCGTAGCCGAATTCACCGGGCTGTGGAATCGTCCGGAATGTCCAGACAAGCTTACCCGTTTTGATGTCGAACGCTTGAATGTGACCAAAGGCCGGGTCGACACCATCCGACACACGCAGGGGCATGATCAGCAGATCGCCGAACACTGTACCGGGTGTATTCGAGACCACGAATCGATCCTGCGAAACAGCGCCCAGACCCGCTTTCAAACTGGTACGGCCCCCTTCGCCAAACGACGTAATTTCTTGGCCCGTACTGGCGTCGATGGCGTATAGCCAGGAACCGTTGGTGAACAGAATGCGCTGGTCCGTATAACCAGCAGACGCTTGCCAATAGGCAACACCCCGACTATTGTTGTAGGCAACGGCTCCAGCTTTCTGCCAACGCCAGCGTTCTTTACCGATGGCTGCATCAAGCGCAAACGGCTGGCAAGAAGCCGTCATGCCGTAGAGCGTTCCATTCACGACAATCGGGTTGCACTGCATCTGTCCCGAATCCTTAGTCGCATACTCCCAGGCAACCTGCAGTCGGCTTACATTGGTTGAATCAATCTGACGAAGGAGAGAATAATGATTACGATCTGGCCCTCCCAGGTATTCGGGCCAATCCATAAGCTTTGCAACTGTATGGGTGCGTAGTAGGAAGGCCGACGTTAAGGCCAGTAACCCAATCAGAAGAGTACTAACAATGGCTCGCTTCATCGCAGACAAAGAAGTGAAACGTTATGACTTTATAATCAAAACAAAACCGCCATTGGCTTTCAGGGTTAACGGCAGGCCGCCAGCAGTCGTCCAGTTCACTGGTCTGGACGTAAAATCTCGGTTGGTTGATCCATCCGTGACGATGTTGCCGGTCGTGTTTTTGATAAAAGGTAGTGATACCGTCAACGACTTGTCAACCGCTTCTCCGTTTATGCCAGCTATATACCAGACGTTACCTGCCCGACGAGCGATGACGACTAACTTCCCCGGATACCCATCCACGAACCGACTCTCATCCCAGGCTACAGGTACCTCCCGCATCAACTGCTGTACATATTCCGGTACACTGGCCATACCAACTCCAACTTCCGAAAAATGCTGGATGCCCGACGTAAACAAATAGGGCAAGGCCAGCTCGAAGGCGTTCGTTGTCCGGCGCTTAATATCCGGGTCTTCCGAAAATACCACGGGCGTGTAGTCCATGGGGTCGAAGACGTTGCGCGTGAAGGGCAAAACGGCGCAATGAGTGGGTTGCTTATCAGCATTCTCCTGGGCGAACGTGACGTTTTCGTAGCCCCGCACGGCTTCCATCGTCAGTAGGTTCGGGTAGGTCCGCTGCCAGCCGCGTGGTAGGGTGCAGCCGTGGAAGTTGACCAGCAGACCATATCTCGCGGCATCTTCGGCAATGTCCTGGTAGTAAGCCATCATCGACTGCCCATCGGCTCCAAAGAAATCCACCTTAATGCCTTTGATCCCCATATCTCTCAGACGGGCAAATTCCAGATTGCGGACGGTCGTCGTTATAAGTTTATCCTTGGGCGTATGCGGTACAGTATTCCAGTCGCCCGCCGAGTTATACCAAACCAGCAAGCTAACCCCTTTTGCACGGGCGTAAGCCGCTAATTCAGCCAACTTTTCGTAGCCAATCTGGCGGTCCCAGTTAGCATCAATCAGGCTGTATTCCCAGCCCATCCGCGCGGCATAGTCGATAAAGGTCCGCGAGGCTGAGTAGACTGTTGAGTCGTCGCCAAACATGGCCCAGCTCCAGGCCGACCGGCCTGGCTTGACAAATGAAAAATCACCTGCAATGGCCGGCCTAGCTAAGTCCGTTCCCAGGGTTGATTCGACAATGGTACCCAAGTGGTTACCTACAGTAATAATTCGCCATGGGGTTGCCCAGGGTAAAGTTGATTCCGGCCGAGCAGCACCTCCGGTAATCGTTTCCCGTGGGTCGGCCAGCGCGACGGTAAAGGCATTTTTCTGAGGGATATGTTTAAGCCGTGTTCCGCAGTAATTACGATCCGGCGCGGTTTCGCTGAGTAATACCCAGTAGGTTCCCGACCGAAACAATGCCGGATAAACCCAGCTCGACATGCTATCGGGCAAGGTCGTCAACAAGCTGTTCTGGCGGTAGTTTTCTTCGTACGAAGGCTGGGTCTGGTTCCAACCCGATTTGGGATCAGGGCAGGGCTGTATCCAGCTTTTTGTACCCTCTTGAAAGGTAAATGACGTTGTTTCCTGCGTTATGGCTTTGCGGTCAGCGGAACGTTCGGGAAAGTAGTACCGAAACGCCACACCATCATTCGACACCTGAAACTCAACGTCCAGTTTCTGCCCCGACCGATTCGCCAGATGAACGACGCATCGGTTGGCCTGGTAGGTGACCTGTCGTTGCTTACCATGCTGCATTCGGTACGAATCCGTAACCAATACCGGCTTAGAAATGGCGATCATCTGCAGGTGAGTGGAAAAATCTCCATCGTCCCGGACCAGGCCCAGATCCGAGGAGGGCATCACGACTGTGTGGTTATGGCGAATCGTATAACTAGCCCTGGCTTGACTAGACAGGCTAAATTCGACAGATAACTGCTTGTCGGGGCTAACTACTTCAACCTGGCCTGCCGGTTGAGCCATCAGCGAGACTGGCAAAAAAATACCACTGAGACACCCACTGTATAACAGGGCTATCCCCACATTACGGAGCATTGAACGAATGGAAATAAGTTGAAGACCAGGCCAATTCATAGTCAGGTTGTTATCAGTGCACAAATGAAGACTAGTTTCGACCGAACGTCAGTCCGGGCCAGTCGTCGGTACGGAAAGGTACCGCCGGTAGCCCTTCCCGGTTATAGAGGTTGCCATCAGGTGTGTTGCCCCAGTTATAGCGGACGGCTACGGGGTTGGGCACTTGTTCGCTGTTCAGTAGTAGTTCATTGCCGTTCAGTGTGCCTTTCGCCCAGTGGAAAATATGATCTGGACCAGCTACGCTAAAGCCCCGGACATAACCGTATTTGTCACGAATGGTTAAGCCAGTACCTACTTCGTTGAACGTTACCCGCACTTGCCTGCCCTCAACGGTCATGGATTTGAAAACGGGTCCCGAACTGACGACCTCCGCTTCGTTGTAAGCAACCCGGCGAGCCGCCAGCGCTAGGCGTCTGCCAACTTCCTGCTTATTGACCGGGTGAATATTGGTTGAATCGCCAATATCGATAGCCACTGCCATGCCAGTTTTGGGCAGGGAAAGCGTCATCGTCTGAGCTTCCCGAAGTTCCGCCCACATATAGTCGGCGGGCTGCTGATTGTCGTTCATAAAGCCTGCTAACTGCACGAACAGGAACGGAAACGCATAGCCCCAACGCGTTCGCCAGTCTCGGATCAAGTCTGGAAAAAGCTGCCGGTACTGATACGCCCGGTCGGCGTTGGCCTCTCCCTGATACCAGATAACGCCCTTTAGCGCGTACGGAATCAGTGGCGCAATCATACTGTTAAATAAGGCAGTCAGCGAGTTTTGGCTGAACAGCAGATTCGGGGCTTTGGGCGCGTCGCGGGTATCGATGCCCACTTGATAAGCCCAAGGCCCCGCTAGCGAGATCGTATCTTGTCCAATAGTAGCGTACAATTCGTTAGGATTGCCGTAAAGTCCACCGCCACCGCCCGTATCCAGCATCCGGATAGCAATCGTGTTGGGTCCTGCTTTGATCAAATGACCAGGAACCCGGTACTGCCGCACCGCACTATAGGGACTTGTGCCACCCACTTTCTGACCGTTGAACCAGGTCGAATCTACATCATCGACGCGGGCCAGGTGCAGTACCAGTGGCTTTCCCGCCTGTTCGCTAGTTAGGGTGATCTGCTTACGTACCCAGACAACCCCATCAAAATCGGGCAATGTTCCCGACTGCTCCCAGTGTCCCGGTAGCTCTATCGTCCGCCAGTTAGTGGTGGCGAGATCGGTGGCGAACCAAGGCTTGTTTTTATCGGCAAAACCCCGGTCGGCAGCCGTGTAGGTTCGCTGCCATTCGGCCAATTTCCGGCCGAATGCCTGTTTAACCTGCTCGAGTGAACCACCCGGATTTTCTTCTACCGATGCGAGCTTAACGGCAAATTCCGGAAACGGGCGAAGGGCCGCTGGGCTCATCCAGGCTTCAATCTGTGTACCGCCCCAATCAGAGGTAATGAGGCCAATGGGCACCTGGTACCGTTTATAGAGATCTCGGCCATAGAAATAAGCCACCGCTGAAAATGTAGCGATACTCTGTGGACTGCACAACCGCCAGCCGTCGCTGGAAACGTCGGCTAAAGGAGACGGTGAGATAGTGTCGCGCACATCGAACAGACGAATCATCGGGTAGTTCGCGCTAGCTATGTCATTTTTCGTATGGGGTAACAGTTGCTGCATCCGCCACTCCATATTCGACTGGCCCGATCCTAACCACACATCGCCCAGCAGAATATCGTTGATCACTAGTGTATTCTTCTTTCCCCGGATCGTCATGGTGTAAGGTCCACCAACTGACATAATCGGTAAGTCGAGCCGCCATTTTGTATCAGAACCGGCTTTGGTCGTAAACGTTTTGCCAGCAAACTTGATGGTTATTTGTTCATTTGGGTCGGCCCAGCCCCAAACCGGGATCGGCTGATCCCGTTGGAGAACCATGTGGTCACTTACAAGTCGGGGTAGCCGTACCTCGGCATGCGTGGTGACTAGGCAACTCAGTTGAATCAAACACGTCAAGAAAATACCCAACGATTGATACATATAAAGAAAACAAGAAGAAAGCTTTGAGAAGCGACTATGAATAAAATGCTGTTTTAAACGGCCTTACCGTAAGGCCGTTTAAAACAGACCCAAAGGCATCAATATCCAGGGTTTTGCTTTAAGCCCTTATTCAGATCCATCGCTTGAAGCGGGAAGGGGAACAACAGATTTTTCTCACTCACGTTAGGCCGACCGGCGGCTTTGTTTTCGCTTATAAGCCGACCCGTTCGAACCAGGTCGAAGAAACCGTGCCCTTCGAAGCAAAGCTCCATCTCGCGCTCGCGGTAAACAGCCTGCCGAAACGTATCCTTTGATAGACCTGAAAGATTCGGTAAAGCGGCTATGTCTTCGGTACCATTAGGCCGGGTCCTGGCCCGCTTTCGAATCTGATTGATCGCATCGTAAGCCGCAACCGTTGGGCCGTTTACCTCGTTTTCGGCTTCTGCGAAAATCAGCAGGGCTTCTGCATATCGCATGATGGGGAAATTATTATCACCACTAAAGCAGACGTTTTCTTTGCCCCAGGCGATGTATTTCTTAATGAAGGGTCGGCTGTAGCTGATCGTCTTGTTGTCCGTTGTTACGTAGGATGTCATCATCGAAATCTCTTTGCGATATGTACTGGGGTAGTTGTCGAAGAATTGTTGCGACACCCCCGCTAACCCTTCGGCAAAACCACAGCCGGTTGTACCCGATGGACTCAGGATCGACTCAAACCAGGCACCCACGCGGAACATCTTGTACTGCGCAGATAAGATATGCTCGGCATTGTTTTTCTTGGCCGGATCAAATACATCCCGGTAGTCAGCCATGAGTTTGTATACTCCTAAGTCGATCACTTCTTTACTCTTGGCACGGGCCAGATCGAACTGCTTGAGTGTGAGATACACACGCGCCAGTTGAAGTTTTGCGGCTCCACGTGTAGACCGACCTACTTCACTCGGCGGATAATCGACGGGTAGTGCTTTTTCGGCAAACTGAAGGTCTTCCAGAATCAGTTGATAAATCTGCTGCTTATCCGTACGTGGATTCGAAACGGCCACATTTAGGTCGACCGCAGGATTTGTAACCAGTGGCACATCGCCAAAGAGCCGGACCAGGTTAAAATAGTGAAGGGCCCGCATAAACCGAGCCTCGCCCAGGTATGCATCCCGCAGGTTCTTGTCCATGGTAATAGCCGGTACACGTTCGAGAATGAGGTTGGCCCGCTGAATACCGACATAGGCCCCACCATAGTAGTCCAGATACGCCAGCGTGGCATCATAGGAGAAGTTGTCGGTAGCCACCGTGTTCACATTGACCAGGCCATCCATGGCCGGAGTGGGCAAGTCAGCTAGGAAGTACAGCGAGACATTATACGCATTGCCGTTAATTAGTGTATTGTAGAGGCTATAAACGGCAGCTTTAGCTTCGTCGGCTGTCTTGAAAAAATTGTCTGGTGTGACAAAATCAAGGGGCTTTTCTTCCAGTGCACTCTTGCAGGAGTCTACTAGTACGAAGGATAAGAGTAACAGGAAAATTTTTTGTAGTCGTTTCATCGTGATCCAGTTGTAAATTGATGGGTCGATTGACTTTTATTAAAGACCTTTTTTGTGCTTAGAAAGACAGGTTTAGTCCAAAGACGAACCGCTTTTGCACAGGGTATGAGTACAGATCAATGCCCTGGAGGGCCTGCGCCTGTCCGGCGATATTAACTTCCGGATCGAAACCGGTATACTTGGTGAATGTCAACAGGTTCTGGCCTGTAGCGTATACACGCAGACCATTCAGCCAGTTAAGGCCCCATTGCCCCACCGGAAAGCGGTACGAGAGCGTAACGGTCCGCAGGCGCAGAAATGAACCATCTTCAACGAACCGGTTGGTCACAAAGAAATTAGTCGGGCTAACGCGTGGTATGGTGTTACTCGTGTTGGCCCCTGTCCATCGATTCGCCATCTCGCTAGTCGTATTAAACTGACCCGCAGAAGTTTCCAGGTTGTAGCGCGTCAGATTAACGACATGTACGTCGGCCACACCCTGTAGAAACACGTTCAGTTCCAGGTTCTTGTAGGAAATAGTATTGTTCAGACCAAACAGGTATTTAGGGATACCATGGCCCGTGATAGCACGGTCATCGCCATCGATCTTTCCATCGTTATTGAGGTCTTTGTAGCGAATGTCGCCAGGTTTATACACGCTAAAGCCGGGACCAGCGGCATTAATCTGGTCATTGGTCTGCCAGATTCCATCGGCAACATAGGTATAAAAAGAGCCGATCGGCTGCCCAGTTCGGATGACACTCAACCCATCAACGCCACCATTGGTATTGGGAAATAGACTCACCAGTATCTGGCGGCTACCATCTGGGTTTGGTGTTGTACCATCGGGCAGGCTAATTACTCGATTCGTGTTGATAGACAAGTTGGCATCTGTAGTCCACCGAACAGCTCCCGTCAGGTTTTGGCTACTCAGGCTAAACTCAACTCCCTGGTTTCGCACCTGACCCAAATTCCGCCATTGGGTCTGAAATCCCGTTTCGAGTGGTACTGGTGTTTGAAATAATAGATCGGAGGTATTTTTAAGGTAATAGTCAGCCGTAGCAGTCAGGCGGTTATTCCAAAAACCCATATCCAAGCCTAAATCGAACTGGGCCGTTCGCTCCCAGCCTAGGTTCGGATTGTATAAATTACCTGTGGGGGCAAAACCCGTCACCTGGTCGCCACCCAGCACCTGTCCCCGGTCAGCTTGCAAGATTGGTAATGACCGGTAAGGCGGTATTTCCTGATTACCCGTTACTCCATAACTTGTTCGCAGCTTAAGATCGCTGAATGCCTTTGTTTTCTTAATAAATGATTCGTCACTAAGCCGCCATGCAAAGGCTCCTGAAGGGAAGAAACCATATTTACGACCATCACCAAACTTTGATGAGCCATCACTACGGGCTGTAAACGTGAACAGATACTTATCATCTAGACTGTAATTAAACCGACCGAAAAACGATTGAATCGTAAAATTGAAACTACCCGATGGAGCGTAATTTCGATCATTAGCACCCGCCGTTACGATATAGTACGAGGTAGCATCGGTTGGAAAACCGGATCGGCGAATGCCGTAATTCAGTACGCTTTGTCGTTGAAACGAATTGCCCAGTAAAGCCGTCAGACTGTGCCGAGTACCAATCTTACGGGTGTAAGTCAGGGTGTTTTCATTCAGCCAAGATACATTTTCGACGGTACTAATATTCGCAATTGAGTTTTCGTTTAGGCCCTCCAAGGTAGTTTTAGGCGAATAGCCACGACCTGTTGAGTAGGCTACATCAGCTCCCACCAATACTTTACCCACCAGGCCTTCGATAAATTTAAATTCACCGTAAATGTTTCCCAGTGCGCGAGTGACAATGGTTTTGTCGGTCTTCTGATTTCCAACGGCCACTGGGTTGTCGATCTGCGAGCTTTGCCCGCCAATAGACGTACTTTGCTCCAGGAAGTAATTCCCGTTGGCATCGTAAACTGGATTGAAAGGCCGGGAGGCCAACGTTTGGTAGATGATGTCGCGCACGTCTCGGTCGGTACGGCTCAACGTCAGGCTGTTACCAAATTTGAAGCGCTGGCTAAAGGTTTTATCAAGGTTAAACCGCAACGACATTCGCTTAAAACCCGAGCCTGTCACAGCTCCTTTCTCATCATAATATTCACCCGACACAAGGTAATTCGTCGATTCGTTACCTCCAGAAAAACTGATGGCATGATTTTGTACCGTTCCTGTCTGGAAAACCTCTTTTTGCCAGTCGGTGTTGGTCGTCGGAATGGTCGGATAAGGCGTAACGGGGGGCGTCAGGCTCTGCCCAAAGCTGTTAGCGAGTGCTGCCAGTTGGGAACTATTCATCAGGTCGTAGCGACTACGAACCTGCTGAATGCCCACGTAGGAGTTGACGCTGATGCGGTTCTGCCCCGATTTGCCGCGCTTGGTGGTAATGAGGATAACCCCATTAGCCCCCCGGGCACCGTAGATCGCCGTGGCCGAAGCATCTTTGAGCACTTCAATGCTCTCAATGTCATTGGTGTTGATTGAGGCTAGTGCGTTACCTCCCGTACGTTCGCCCACACCTGATGGTGTTGCGTTATTGTCACTGTAGACCGGAAAGCCGTCAATAACATAAAGCGGCTCGTTACCAGCATTGACTGAGTTAGATCCGCGAATACGAATCGTAACCCCACCACCGGGTGCCGACGAAGCCTGCGTCACCTGCAACCCAGCTACACGTCCCTGCAAAATCTGGTCACTTGAACTGACCGGTACGGCAAGAATATCGCGGCTTTTTACTGACGCAACGGAGCCCGTAATGTCACGTTTGTTCTGGGTGCCGTACCCCACCACTACCACTTCGCCTAACGTCTTATTATCGACGGCCAGGGTTAGGTTGAGCTGCGTACGGTTTCCTACGACGACTTCCTGGCTCAGGTACCCAATAAACGAGAAGATGAGTGTGCTGTTGGGGTTCGGTACATCGAGTTTATAGCGGCCCTTCAGATCGGTCGTTGTTCCCTTTGCCGTCCCTTTCAGGACGACACTAACTCCCGCCAAAGCTGCCCCGTTTTCGTCGTTTACCGTTCCAGATATAGTGACGTCTGTAGGTGCTTCAGTGGTTTCGGTTAGTTGGAGCCCTCCGGAAGGCTCTTGACCGTTTCCCAGCCCACTGGTCCGAATTAATATAATCTGATTGTTGCGAACAACCTCATAGGAAATGTGACGGGGCGGAAGGACCCTTTTGAGAACCGACTCTATTGTTTCGTTACTAACGGCCAGGGTTAGTTTATCACCTGAGGAGATTACATCCCGCTGATAGGAGAAAGCGACTTTAGCCTGACGTTCAATGGATTGTAGCAAAGATTTGAGGCTGACATTCTGTGCCTGCAAGGTTACCCTTTCCTGTAGACACTCCTGTGCCGACACGGGCACTGCCCGGCAAAAGCCAGCCAGCAAGCCCGTGAGTGCGAGTTGTACGGCCGTGATTTTCATTATACCGAAAATTGCTTTTCTGGTAAGAAAATTTGACATAGATTTAGGTGTTTTTGTTGTGATAAGACAAAACAGTAGCTTCCGATTGCGGTCCAGGCATCGGGAACTTAGAGGAGGGAGACTATGTGGCAACATGGTTTCCCTTTTTCGTAAAAAGACGGGAGAGTAATTAATGCTTCATGGCAAACGATTGGTTAAGGTTTCATTAGTCAGGAACAATTATTGACACCCTTTTGATTCGAGAACAATCTGAGCATCAACTTCTTTGTAGGTAGCTCCGATCACTTTACAGATAAGGTCCAGTTTATCGTACAGTGACTCGTCACCCATCTTCGTGGTGATGACACAATTGGCCAGCACGTCTTCATTGTAAATAATATCAACCCCATATCGCTTTTCGATGGCTTTTAGTACCGTTGGCACAGGCACTTCATCGAAGCGAACCACGGACTCTGCTTTCTCCGCCGTTGGCAAGGGGAGCGGTTGTTCGACTAACCGGCGAGTTAGATTCTCGGTTTGCCGACTGAAAACAGCCTGCTGATTTGGCTCCAGCACCAGTCCAGTTGTCTCTGGATCGGCTACATTAACCCAGGGCTGTTTATAGACAGATACCCGGCCAGTTCGAACGTTTACCAAAACCTGCTTGTCTTGCTCAAAAGCCCTTACCCAGAAGCTCGTCCCGAGTACCTTAGTCACTAACTCATTAGCATATACGTAAAACGGCCGACCAGGGTCTTTGGCTATTTCAAAAAATGCTTCACCGCTCAGAAGAACCCGTCGCCTGTCTTTGGTAAAATGATTGGGGTAGCTGATTTTACTATGCTTCGTCAAGGTAATGGCGCTGCCATCTTCTAAGGAAATACGAAGCGGTTTTTCTCCATTATTAACTCGTTCAATAAGCGCTTGCTGATCGTCGACGGAGGCAACCAAATCGCCATAGGTCACCGAATGGCTATCGTAATTCCTCCAGACAAACCAACTAATTCCTATTAATAAAGCAATGCTCGCGGCCCAGCGCCAAGTGGATCGATGCCACCAAGTCTGGACAACAATAGGCTCGGTTACCTCAACCGGAGTATCTTCTATAGCAACCTGAATACGCGACCAAACGGCCTGTTGATCCAGAGTAGGTAGATCGGTCTGCTCAGCAGCACTAATTTTATGAATCAACTGGCGGGCCTGGGCTACCGTTACTTGCTGATAGGCGTTTTGTTCAAGGAACGATTGCCAGAACGACTCGTTTTCTCCGAATAGAGCCCATCGGATGAAGGAATCATCGTTTAGAAAATCCAGCAGTTGATTGTAATGATATTGCATCTTGATGTGAAACAGACCTTTTATCTATACAGGTAAGGATTCGCCAAAAAACTAATCATTGCTATTAAGTTTTTTTTGCTCTGAGTTCATAAGAGCCCGAATACGGACTTATAAGTCTTTGACTAGTAGAAGGTTTTTCGCAAAAAGGTCGATAAGAATACTGAAGC